>JAIBDW010000019.1 GCA_024686035.1 Oceanospirillaceae bacterium | reverse complement strand
GGCTGCAATCGTTTGCCATCAACTTGAGTTAAGTTGACTTGAGTTTGGTATTCGTGACCTTTGCGCAGCCCCGATTGTTCTAGCACTTGCTCAAGCACCATTTCGCCCCAATTTCCTTGGGCTTTATTGTCGCCTTTAAGTGCTTTGGTAAGATTAATAGCATCACTGCTGAGCTTATTATTAAGCTCTAAAAGACTATTGATTTGCTGCGTTAAACCCGCCCTATCTCGTGCATCTTTGTCATAAACATCATCCACCTTTTTGCGAAAGTCGCCCAACTGCTGCTTTAGTGGGTTAAGCAAATGACCCAATTGGTCCTGATTCTGGCTCGAAAGCTGACTGGCTTGTTGCTTTAAGGAAGATTCTGCAAATTGTTTAAGATAGCCATCAAACGCTTCTTTGGTCTGTGTTTGTTGCTCTAGCTGTATTTGATGCGCATCGTGCTGGGCATCCAGTTTGGCTTGCAAGCTTGCATTGCTGACTCTAGCTTGGCCTAGCTGTGATTGAAATTGAGTGATGTGTTGCTTGGATTCATGCAATTGGTTTTGCAAGTCTTGTGAGTGCTGATGCGCTTGTTGATATTTAACTTCAAGCTGAGCCATAGACAGCTGCAAATCCATCAACTTTTGCGCTGCTGCTTCCTTTAAATCGTTATTTAAAGTGCTGTCTAATTCATCGGCTAGCTTCGCACCTGTAGCAGGGCGGCTAGCCAAATAAACCACTGCTAAGGTCATTATTCCTGCAATAATCCACGCCATATAATCCAGCATAATAATTAAGCCATCCAAGCTTGAATCATAGGCACTAACCCCACCAACGCCAAACCAGTGTAAACTACACTGCCTACTTTTGGCTGCAACATGCGGCGCAGTAATATATGGTACACAGCCGGAAAGCTGACGATCAAAAAGCTCACTGGTATCCACCAAATAAGGTTCTGCCCACCATAAACTAAGCTTGCAATAAGCACTATGGCAGCAATGTTTCCAGCCGCTAAGAAAGCCCCAGGCACAGTGCTAATAGCTTGCTCATTGGTTGCATCTTTTGTTTCTAAGGCTTGTTGGTTTTGGGTGAGTACATCATGACCAACTTGGCGTGCACTAAGTACGGCGCCCATTGCAAAGGCACCTGTAAAGGTAAAAATATAGATAGGTTCCATGTATGTCTTTCCAAATGGGTAGGTAAAGGTGTCCACCATGGTAACAAAATTAATGCAGCGCTTCACCCAACGCAGGGCGTTTTGATCGCAGCAAGTCAAATTGCTTACGCAACTCAATAAGAGGCTTGAGTCCGTGGTCTAGAGGATCTTCTGGCAAATCTAGCCAGTTGACACTATGTATGCGTGTCATTAAATCATATTCGCCAACGATGGCATCTAAAAACATAAGTGCTGCATCAGTTTGAGGAGCATCTTCAAGAATAGGCAGCTCTTCTAGATATAAATCTAAGTGCAATTCTTCACCAATATTACGCAAACCAAAAAATAATTCATCCAGTTCTAGCACAGCATCGCCGATTTCTATGGCTTCTGGAATATGCTCTACTCTGGGGTTAAAGGCCATGACTTTGATATGACTAAGGGTTGGCGCCGCTGCAACCAGAAATAACACTGTATCAATACTTTGATTATACCCATCACAGCCAAATACAAGCTCAATTCCTGTGCCTGCTTCATCACGGGCACAAAACACCGTAAGGTGAGGGTCGATAAAGGATAACTGATCCTGCACTTGTTCCAGCAATTCTTGGGCTAAAATAGACTCTTCATTGACTAAGCTACGAAGCTGATCTGCATTATCGCTTACCAGTTGCCAAAAAATTTGTATGGGGGAGTCATTCATAACACGCCTTCAATACTAAAAAAGCACCACTGATTGGCATCCATACCAGCGTGGCATCTTTTACATCCTGTAGATAACGTAAAAGGGGAGTGCCTAAACACTCCCCTTTTTTAAAGCACTAATTAAAGTACTGTTTCAAATACAGATTTTTGCAGCTTATTGCTTGCCCATCTGTGCTTTGATCAAATCACCAATAGTTGTTGGGCCGTCGGTAGATACTTCCATTTCGCGCACGTCACGGATAGCTTGCTTCTCGTCTGCTACGTCCTTGGCCTTAACAGACAAGTTGATTGCACGATTACGACGATCAACCGCAATGATCTTAGCTTCAACACTGTCACCAACCTTAAGTTCGTTACGTGCATCTTCGATACGATCAATGCTAATTTCTGAAGCTTTAAGTACCGCATCAATGCCTTCAGCAAGCTCAATAACAGCTTCCTTAGCATCTACAGACTTAACCACACCATTGACGATAGCGCCACGGTCATTAGCTGCGACGTACTCACTGAATGGATCGCTTTGTTGCTGCTTGATACCAAGAGAGATACGCTCTTTCTCAGAATCTACAGACAAGATCACCGCACTCACTTCGTCGCCTTTCTTATAGTCACGTAGAGCGGCTTCGCCTTCTACTTCCCAAGAAATATCAGACATGTGCACTAGGCCATCTAGGTCGCCTTCTAGGCCAACAAAGATACCAAAATCAGTGATGGTCTTGATGTTACCAACAACCTTGTCACCCGCTGCATACTTCTCAGCAAACTCAGCCCATGGGTTGCCCACACATTGCTTGATGCCTAGGGAGATACGACGACGCTCTTGGTCTACGTCCAAGATCATCACTTCCATTGAGTCGCCAACGTTGACTACTTTAGATGGGTGAATGTTCTTGTTAGTCCAAGACATTTCAGAAACGTGTACCAAACCTTCAACGCCATCTTCAATAGAAGCAAAGCAACCGTAGTCAGTTAGGTTAGTTACTGTAGCTTGTACGCGATGGCCATTAGGGTAACGTGCCTTGATAGACGCCCATGGATCTTCTTGAAGCTGCTTAAGGCCCAAAGATAAACGACCGCTGTCCTTATCAAACTTGATAACGCGAACAGTGATTTCATCACCTGGGTTTAGCATGTCACTTGGGTGCGCGATACGCTTCCAAGCCATGTCTGTAATGTGTAGCAGGCCGTCAACACCACCTAGGTCTACGAAAGCACCATAGTTGGTTAGGTTCTTAACATAACCCTTAACATCCATGCCTTCTTCAATGCTAGCCAACAATTCGTCACGCTGTGCGCTGTTCGCTTCTTGCATTACCGCGCGACGTGATACAACCACGTTGTTGCGCTTTTGATCCAGCTTAATTAGCTTGAATTCAAGTTCCTGGCCTTCCAAGTGGTCTACGTCACGCACTGGGCGTACGTCAACCAATGAACCAGGTAAGAATCCTTGAATATTGTTGATGGCAACAGTAAAGCCACCCTTAACCTTGCCGTTGATAACGCCAGTGATGGTCGCTTCGTCGTCAAAGGCAGTTTGCAATACATCCCACGCTTCGGCACGCTTGGCCTTTTCACGTGAAAGTTTAGTCTCACCAATGCCGTCATCGACACTTTCAAGAGACACCTTAATTTGGTCGCCAATCTTTACTTCTACTTCACGAGAATCGTTATAAAACTCTTCAATAGGAATGATTGCTTCAGACTTAAGGCCTGCGTGTACTGTTACCCAGTCGCCGTCGATGTCCAACACGGTGCCCATAACAACAGCACCAGGACGCATTTCAACAGCAATAATGGATTCTTCAAATAATTCTGCAAAGCTTTCGCTCATGTTTATATACCAGACGTTGTGCAAGTCAAAGTTGATTGCGAAACAACGCTCGTTTAGCCTGTAGGTCAGCTACAACAGGGAAGTTTAATGGACGCGGTGTGCCAGGAACTGACGCCTAAAATGACACTAACGAATTTTGCGCGCGCGGTATTGTACACTGCAGCCTTAGTTACATCAATGCCTATAGGTCATGCCAAGGAAATTAGCTTTTTGTAGCGCCACGCACTTGTTAGTCATGTGCATATGAACTATAACTAATGACATAAATTCAAGTAAATTTACGCACAAAACCCAGATGGGACAAAAAGGACTCATGACATGAAAAAAGCATTCGTTTTAGCTTTTACAGCCTTGTTTATTACGGAGCTTTCTATGGCACTTGAAGAACCAAAATACACTGTGATCGAAACTGATGACATGTTTGAATTACGCAGTTATGAACCTCTTATTGTGGCGCAAACACTAGTTTCAGGTGATATGGACGGCGCAAGTAATGCAGGGTTTAAACTCATTGCAGGATATATTTTTGGTGGTAATGTATCAAAGAATGCAGCAAAAAAAGGCGATAACGACAAGATCAGTATGACAGCACCTGTCAGCATACAAGCCCAGACTGAAAAAATTGCCATGACGGTGCCTGTAAGCATGCAGCAAGAAGACGGCCAATGGCTTGTGCATTTTGTCATGCCAAGCCAATACACCATGGAAACACTGCCCACACCTAAAGACCCAAGAGTGACGCTTAGGCAAATACCTGCGCGTAACTATGCAGCAATTACCTTTTCAGGTTTTACAGGACCCATTAAGGTTTCACAAAAAACAGCTCAATTAATGGCGTGGCTTAAAGCTAAAGGCATTGAACCCATAAGCGAGCCAGAAATGGCCCGCTACAACGCACCTTGGTCATTACCCTTTATGCGCCGCAACGAAGTGATGGTAAGGTATTAAGCGGCTCTTACTACTAGATGCTTTAAGCGCAGAAGACCCAAGCATCTGTTGCGTTAGACACTATCGCCGCTTCTACAAACCGCATGCCTTCCACCCCATCAGCAATCGTTGGATAAGCCAAAAGGTCTTTGGGTAAGGCTCGACCTTCCCTTCGCGCCTGCACCGCTACAGCCAATTCTAAGTATAGATTTGCCCAGGCATCTGTTAAGGCTTCCGGGTGCCCACGAGGCATCCGCAGTAGCCGCTGCGTATCTGCAATCATACCCGCGTCATGACCACGAGAGATAATCTGCTCAGCAGCTCCAATGGCGCGCAAGTGCAAAATTTCAGGTTGTTCCTGATGCCATTCCAAGCTTGCTTTCGTGCCACATACTCGCAAACGCAAACCACATTGACTACCAGCCATCGCTTGGCTCACCATCAAGGTACCTGGCACATCCCCTGCAAAGCTCAGCTGCATAAATGCGGTGTCTTCTAGGGCTTTAGGTTTGCCCGTCACATGAAAATCTGCTCGCACAGCTTCTATACTTAGGCCTGATACGAAGCGCGCTAGGTGTTCCGCATGAGTACCGATATCACCTACAGTAAAGGATGGGCCATTTTTGGCCACGTCTAAGCGCCAAGGTGCATTTTCACCTTGGTCGGTCACGTTCATCGCCCAGTCTTGAAAGTACTCCACATGGATTTGACGGATATCACCCAAATCGCCACGGCGCACCATGGCTTGTGCCTGTCTAACCATGATATGGGCAGAATAAGCATAAGTGACACCAAAAACCACCCCAGATCTAGCTTGTGCTTTAGCTAGACTTTGAGCTTCTTCAAGGCTAGTAGTGAGGGGTTTATCAGAAATAATATCGATGCCAACATCCATAAAGGCTTTGGCTATAGGTGCATGTAAATGGTTAGGCGTCACAATGCTTACCGCTTCAATACCATCCGCACGGGCCGCTTCTTTTTGCGCCATATCTTGATAATCACTATAAATGCGATCATCATCTAGCATCCAAGCTTTACCTGAAGCTTGGGCGCGCTGCGGATTAGATGACAAGGCTCCTGCGACAATATCCCAGCGATTAGAAAGGCGTGCTCCATTGGCATGCACCTCACCGATTAAAGCCCCCTGCCCACCTCCAACAAAGCCTAGGCGCAAACGTCTTGATGCAGGCGGAAAGTCTTGCTTGATCTGTTGCATATTGGATTCCTGCAAAGCCCTAGGGCCTTTAATTAAAAAGATTAAAGTCCCCTTTTAGCAGCTTTTAATCTGCGATAGCAAGCCGTTTACTAGCTATGCTCTAATAAAACTAATCACTCCAGGTAGTAGCAAAGTAGTGATCGTGATACACATAATAGCCAAGGTTGTACAAATCAATTTGACACTTGGAATTGGTACGCGTTGGTCCTAACTAAAACTAAACCTGTTTGCGATACATAAGTATAAGCTACTAAGACAAGGCATATAGGATCTCTTTGATTTTAAAGGATTTAGGGAGTATGGTATAGGTTCATTCATCACCCTTACGAGACTTATGCCTTACAGTCAACCCAATACTAGCGATTTAATATTAAGCACTAGAATCATTAATGCACGCGAAGCAAGTGGTTATACACAAGCACAATTGGCACATCGTATCGGCGTCAAAAAAAGCACTGTAATCAAATGGGAGGCCAGCCGGACAAGCCCAAGGGCCAATAGGCTCATAGAGCTAGCAGGCATCTTAAATGTGCCAGTGCTGTGGCTCATAGCAGGTGCGGACTCCCCCGATCAAGTCACCACTCCCGATCTTAGTGAAACGTTAAAGCTAGAACAAAAACTAGATAAAGCTGACCAACTTGTCAATGAATTGTCTGCCCTAGTTTCTGATTTACGTGGGCACACGCGACGGGTACAAAGAGATATAGACGAGAGCTCGTAAGCCTAGACTTCTAAATCAACATTAGAATGCAGCCATTGCGTCAAAGATCAATTTACAACCTGTTATAAAAAGGAAGAAGTTGAAAATTTGATAGAAGCTATTTGGTGATGTGCGCTTATGCAAGTAATACCCGATGCTTACGCCAATTGGTGCTAAAGGTAACAGCACTAAAGAGGTCAGCAGATTTTCACTGTCCAATTGTCCTAGCAAAAAATAAGGCACCAGCTTTACAAGGTTGGTAATGCCAAAGAAGATGGTGCACGTGCCCATAAATACGGTGGGGGATAATTTTTGTGGTATCAGATAAAAATTAACCGGCGGTCCACCTGAGTGAATACCAAAGCTAGTAAAGCCTGCAATAGTAGACCAAAAGGCGCCTTTGATCGTGTTGGGTTGCTGCTTAACTGACCACTGGGACTTAAACCAAAAGTTAATTGCAAATGCCACTGCAAGTACACCAATAATCAAACGCACATGAGACTCGGTGAGATAACTAAAGGTTAAGCTACCTAAAAGCACACCAACCAAGGCAGCTGGTAGCATAATTTTTAAGTTATTCGAGTCCCACTTTCCCCAAAATTTGCGTACTGCAAATACATCCATCACACACAAAATAGGCAGTAAAATACCTGCAGCTTGTATGGGGCTCACTACCATCGCCATTAAAGGCACACTCACCACACCCATAGCATTACCAAAGCCACCTTTAGCCACGCCAAAAATAAGCACTGCAGGCACCGCAAATAAGTAGAACAATAAATCAGTAATCATTACACAACCTTAATTCTCAAGCCCAAACAGTTTAGGCGAGGTTTTTCTGGTCAATACGCAATCGCATATTTTTGGACATGATTCAATGATACCAGCTAGACTTGGCTGTGCCCTATTGATGTTTATATCTTATTTATAACTCGCTCAACCAGGGTGGGTTAGCCCCTTGCCGAGACACATTAATGCCAGCAACTTCAGCAGCAAAAGCCAATGATGCCAAAAGCTGAGCAGGAGTAATCGCTGCCAGTGCAGCTTTAGACATGAGGTTTTGGTTGGCAAGTTTAGCCATGAAGCCTGCATTAAAGGTATCACCTGCGCCTACTGTATCTACTACAGTTACTTTGGGCACAGGTTGATGCACAGTTTCACCGTTACCTAAATAGGCTGTTGCACCATCGGCACCTTTAGTGACCACAACGATCGCCTTACTTTGACCACGTAGCGCACTCACCTGCACCGCCTCTGGGTTTGAGCTGCCCACTAACCAATCAAGATCTTCATCTGAAACCTTAATAATATCAGCCACTGCAATAATCTTTTGTAAGCGGTCACGGTACGTTTGATCATTGGTGATAAAGCTTGTGCGTATATTTGGGTCTAAAACAATCACCATGTCACAAGCGTACTTTTGAGCGATAGTGCAATAGACATCTGCTGCCGGCTCGCTGATGAGGCTAATACCACCGAAATATAGAGCTGCGCTGGGTTCGTTTACATTTTTGATAGCCATTAAGTCGGGTACATTATCCATGTGTACCGAGCGGCCTGCGCTGTTTTCATCATAGAAGGTATAGCTTGCATGGCCGTCGTTGAGACTAACAAAAGCCAGTGTAGTTGGCGCATGTGAGCGCACTAGGTAGGATGTATCTACTTTGCTATTACTTAACTCTTGGCACAACTGCTGACCAAACAGATCGCTTGAGATACCAGAGAGCATGCCAACTTGCACACCTAAGCGCCCCAAACCAATCGCCGTGTTAAATATAGCTCCACCTACTAAAGGTGCAAAACTTGCTTGGCCAGATTCTGATACCACGGGCACCATATCAATAAGTGCTTCACCACAACAAATAATCACAATAATTCCTAGTCTTTTATCAGGTTTTTAAGGTCAATCATCTCACAAACATCACATTAACACGCCAACAATGCCATAAGAGAAGATACAAAAAGCAGTACAGAGCAATACTATATTGCTTAATTAATGTTGAATTTATACTAAATTGCGGATAAGTTGTATTAAATCTATAAGAACGTCAAAAAAGTACCAGTATTTGAAAATTTTGTACTGTTTTATAGACCACCTCAAAGCTATTGTTACATCAGGCGTAAATAAATTAGTTTTTATTGCGCTTAACCAACTACCAGAACAGTTAATAATAAAACCGAGATTTATCTCTGGAGAAAATAATATGAAAATTTTAAAGATGTCAGCTATTGCTGCTGCAGTAGCAATGAGCGGTGTTTCTACTGCCCAAGCTGCTGACCTAACGATCGCCACTGTAAACAATGGCCATATGATTGAAATGCAAAAGCTAACTGGACACTTTGAAAAAGCTAACCCTGGCATTAACGTAAACTGGGTTACTTTGGACGAAGGCACTTTGCGCTCACGTGTAACTACAGACATCGCTACTAAAGGCGGTCAGTTTGACGTTATGACTATCGGCATGTACGAAGCACCTATGTGGGGCGCTAAAGGCTGGTTAGAAGCTTTAGATTTTGATGCAAGCTACGATGTGAATGATATTCTTCCTGCAATGCGCGGTGGTTTATCAGACGGCGGCAACCTATACGCTGCACCATTCTACGGCGAAAGTTCAATGATCATGTACCGTAAGGACTTGATGGATGCTGCTGGCATGACTATGCCTGATAGCCCAACTTGGGGACACATTGAAGACGCAGCTGCGGCAATGACTGACAAAGACAATGGCGTATACGGCATTTGTCTTCGTGGCAAGCCAGGTTGGGGCGACAACATGGCCTTTATCACTACTTTAGCTAACTCGTTTGGCGCACAGTGGTTTGATATGGACAAGAAGCCTCAGTTAGATTCTCCAGCATGGAACCACGCGGTTAACTTCTACGTTGACTTGCTAAACAACTATGGTCCTCCAGGATCATCTGGTAACAGCTTTAACGAAATCCTAGCACTAACCAACGCCGGCAAGTGTGGCATGTGGATTGACGCTACTATCGCAGCTTCTTTCGTATCTGACCCAGCACAGTCTTCTGTTGCAGAGCACATGGCTTTCGCACAGTCTCCTGTAGCTGTTTCTAGCCGTGGCGCTAACTGGTTGTGGGCATGGGCTCTAGCAGTACCTGCTGGAACTCAACAGTCTGCAGAAGCTCAAGCTTTCGTACAGTGGGCTACTTCTAAGGAATACATCGAGCTAGTTGCTGCGAATAACGGTTGGGCTTCTGTACCTACCGGCACTCGTCAGTCTACTTACGAGAACAAGAACTTTACTGACGCTGCAGTATTTGCTGACGCTGAGCTAAAGGCTATCTTGTCTGCTGATCCAAGCAACTCGACTCAAGCTCCTAGCCCATTCAAGGGTGTTCAGTTCCAAGCTATCCCTGAGTTCGCTGACATCGCTGGTGCCGTTGGCCAACAGCTATCTGCTGCTCTAGCTGGCGACATCTCTGTTGAAGACGCTCTAGCTGAATCACAAAAAGCTGCTGACCGCGCTATGCGTAAGGCTAAGTACTACAAGTAATTGATCATTAGATCAGTCTTTTAGTTACAAAAAACAGGGCCTTAAGTATAAAACCTAAGGCCCTGTTTTATTTTTTCTTAACACACCGAGATTATAATAAATCTTATGAACTCCCTGTCTAATACATCAACTCAAACACCACGCAAATGGCTAAACATGGTTAACCTGCTAAAGGCTCCATCTATTATTTTGCTACTTGTTTGGATGATTGTGCCCTTGAGCATGACCTTGTACTACTCTTTTGTTGAGTACAATCTACTCTACCCTGGGCCTAAGTTATTTATTGGTTTAGAAAACTACAATTACTTTTCTACCGATTCAGCTTTTTTCCCTGCATTATTTAATACCTTGGTTTTAGTTGGCTCTGTTCTGATTATTACAGTCGGACTTGGTTTAGCTCTTGCTTTGTTAGTGAATCAGCCGTTTTTTGGACGTGGTATTGTCCGCGTTTTGCTGATCTCACCATTCTTTATTATGCCAACTGTGAATGCGTTGATATGGAAAAACATGATGATGGACCCGAACTACGGGATCTTTTCTGTTATCTCTGATTTTTTCAACGTCGTACCCATTAACTGGCTAGAGGATATGCCCCTTGCCTCGGTCATCATGATGGTGAGCTGGCAGTGGACTCCGTTTGCTCTACTTATATTTATGACATCGCTCCAATCGCAAGACACCGAACAAAAAGAAGCCGCCCAACTTGATGGTGCAGGTTTTTGGTCTATCTTCCGTTTCCTTACCCTGCCTCACCTTGCAAGGCCTATTGCCATTGTAGTGATGATTCAGACTATTTTTCACCTGTCCTTATTTGCAGAAATCTTTGTTACCACAGGCGGCGGACCAGGCTTTGCTAGCACCAACTTAGCATGGTTAATTTATCGACAAGCCTTCCTTGCATATGATGTAGGTGTTGCTTCAGCCGGTGGCGTATTTGCTATCATTTTAGCCAATATAGTGGCTTTCTTCCTAATCCGAGCCGTTGGCAAGAATCTAACGGAATAACCTATGACTCTTAATATATCTCAACGTAAAATCATCAAACACTGGGCTACTGGTTTATTTGCATGGTTGGTTGCTTTAACACTGTTCTTCCCTATTTTGTGGATGATCATGACCAGCTTTAAAACTGAGCTACAGGCTATTTCTCAGCCACCATTGCTATTTTGGGAAGCGACATTAGATAACTACATGCTCATTCAAGAGCGCAGTGATTATCTTAAATATGCTTTAAATTCTTTATACACCTCTGTAGGTGGCACTGTATTGGCCTTGCTTGTTGCTGTGCCTAGCGCCTATGCCATGGCATTTTTTCCAGGCAAGCACACTAAAGATATTTTGTTATGGATGCTCTCCACCAAAATGTTGCCTGCTGTAGGGGTGTTGATTCCAATCTATATGATTACACAAATGGGCGGCTTGCTAGATAGCATCTACCCACTGATTGTAATTTTTGCGCTGATGAACCTGCCCATCATCATGTGGATGTTATATACCTACTTTAAAGAAATTCCAAAAGAAATTCTTGAAGCAGCCCGTATGGATGGTGCAACGACCCGAGACGAACTTCGCCACGTGGTAATGCCCCTATCTTGGGGTGGTATTGCTTCTGCTGGCTTGTTGTCATTAATCTTATGTTGGAATGAAGCCTTTTGGTCCATTCAGCTTACTGCATCAGATGCAGGAACATTAGCAGCACTGATCGCCTCTTACTCCAGCCCAGAAGGCCTATTTTGGGCCAAAGTTTCAGCTGCATCCACAATGGCTTGTGCGCCAATAATCGTCTTTGGCTGGTTCTGCCAAAAGCAATTGGTACAAGGTTTAACTTTTGGTGCGGTGAAATAAGGAATTATAATGTCTACTTTAAATATCTCTCAGTTACACAAACATTTTGACGATTTCCACGCTATTCGTGGCATTGATTTAAACATTGAAGAAGGCGAATTTGTCGTCTTTGTAGGCCCCTCAGGCTGCGGTAAATCTACCCTACTACGCCTAATTGCTGGCTTAGAAGATGTAAGCTCTGGCACTATTTCTTTGGGTGATCGTGATATTACCCAAGTGGCAGCTGCGCAGCGTGATTTAGCGATGGTATTCCAATCTTACGCGCTATACCCACACATGAACGTGGCAGAAAACATGTCTTTTGCACTGCGCTTAGCCGGTGCAAGTAAAGAAGAAATTGACCAAAAAGTAGCAGACACAGCGGCTATTTTACAGCTTGGGCCGCTACTTGATCGTAAGCCTAAAGCTTTGTCCGGCGGCCAGCGTCAACGTGTGGCTATAGGCCGCGCTATCGTGCGCCACCCATCCGTGTTTTTGTTTGATGAACCATTGTCAAACCTAGACGCTGCATTGCGTGTACAAATGCGCCAAGAGCTTGCTGGCCTGCATCATCGCCTTAAATCTACCATGATCTATGTAACCCACGACCAAGTTGAAGCGATGACTTTAGCGGATAAAGTGGTCATTCTAAATGCCGGTCAGGTAGAACAAGTGGGCACGCCTATGGACGTGTATTACAACCCAGAAAGCCGTTTTGTTGCTGAGTTTATTGGCACACCTAAAATGAACTTCTTCCCTATGGATGAAACGGTCGCCAACTACTTAAGCAACAATGAAAAGGTTGATCGTAACCTAGAAAATGCGGCTTGGATTGGTGCCCGCCCAGAGTCAATTATGCTTGATAAGAAAGGCATGTTTGGCACTGTGAACTTAATCGAGCGTCTAGGTGCAGAAACACTGGTTTATCTAACTTATGGTGATGATTGTCAAATTGCTATTCGCGCCTCAAGCCTAGCACCAGTTGCCCTGGGAGAAACCATTGAGTTTGGTTTAGATCTAGAACAAGTGCACAGCTTTGATGATAAAGGTGCGCGTCTTAGCCCTGCAATCACGGGTGATTTAATTAAGTCATTATAAAAAATACATTAATTTGTAGACTGTTTTAAAGGGAGGCCCGTATGAAAACAGACACGTTTAATCAAGTAGAAATCATTGAAAATGTTGATGATGGTATCTACTACTTGGAACATGGCTGGCCTTCCGATTTAATCCGTTGGCACGCCCATGCACCTTACGAGTTACACCTTATGGTGAGTACTCACGGTAAGGTGTTTGTAGGCGATCACATTGGACGTTATCAACCAGGTCAACTGATTCTTGTGGGGCCTCATGTGCCCCATAACTGGGTCACAAACAAAGATGAACCTAGCCCTGTGGCTGTGCGTGACATGGTGATTGTTTTTTCTCATAATTCCATGGATCACATGCTTCAAGGATTTAGTGAAATTCAAGAACTAATGTCCATGCTTGAGCTATCTCAATCTGGCCTTGAGTTTGTAGACTTTGATATGTCCCAAGCCATAGATTTGTTTGGCAAGGTGCGTGATACGTCAGGCATGGATCGTCTTTTGGCGTTCATGCAGCTTTTATCAAAGCTTAAAGCCTGGCCACACAAACGCACCTTATCAACCGCAAAGCTGACCTCACCGCTGACAAGCTCGGCTGCCAATAAAATAAATGATGTAGTGCAATATATTGCTGATCATTACCAAGAAAATTTATCTCTTGGCAAAATGTCCACCATGATCAATATGAGTGAGAGCGCATTTTCACGTCATTTTGCCAAATCTACGGGGAACAAATTTGTTGAATTTGTAAACCGTGTGCGCATAGGCAGAGCATGCATTCAATTAGCAGAAACCAATGATCAAATATCAGCGATTTGTTTTGATGTTGGATTCAACAACATTACTAATTTCAATCGTCATTTTGTGAAGCTAAAAGGCAAAACGCCTGGAGAATACCGACGCATTATCCAAACTAATTTAGGTAAAGATAAAGCCATTGTAAAACCAACAATAGCCATGCCATAGCATGTGGCTAGTTTCTAAAAAAAATTATAAGTACGATAAAGATAATACTATGAACGCTTTACAAAAAACGCAACTTACACCCCTAAACTACAGCCAAGCAGACTGTGAAGTAGGCATTATTCACGTAGGCATTGGTGCTTTTCATAGAGCACACCAAGCCGCTTACATTAACACCTTGTTGGGCGATAGCGATCAACAAAAATGGGGCATCATGGGCATTAATTTGCGTGCTGAAGATGCTAGCATCAGTCATTTACTGGCTGAGCAAAACCACACCTACACTTTAAAGACTTTATCTCCAGAAAACCAATCGACCTATCAGGAAATTGGATCAATTTTATCCACTATCGACTGGTCTAAAGATGCCAAAGCAGCAGCTAAAGCAGTGGATAACGCTCGTGTTCACTTAATCACTATGACAGTGACCGAAGGTGGCTATTATCTTGCTGAGAATGGACAATTAGAAACCCACCTACCCATCATTGCTGATGCTATAAACGGCTCAGGTAGCTGTATATACGCCTACCTACGCGCTGCTTTAAACATGCGTCGCTTGGGTTGCAACCTTCCCATTACATTGTTGTGCTGCGATAACTTACGTGACAATGGTCATTATCTAAAATCAGGCTTTGAACAGTTTTTGAAGGCATGTAATGACACACAGCTACTGGATTGGATTAGTGACAATGTGACTTTCCCTTGCTGCATGGTAGATCGCATTACCCCACGACCTGACGCTTTTCATGTGGCGGATGTAAAGCAAGCCTTTGGCCTGGACGACCCTCTTACGGTGATGTCTGAGTCTTACACTCAATGGGTGATCGAGGATAACTTTGCAGGCCCAAGACCAGATTTTGAACGTGTGGGTGTGGAACTAGTCACTGATGTGTCACCCTATGAGGATGCAAAAATACGTATCCTCAATGGCGGCCACACGATACTAGCCTACTTTGCAGCACTTAAAGGGTACAACACTTATGACCAAGGTTTAGCTGACCAAGAGCTCAATACTTTATTTTCAGCTTACGAAACCACAGAAGTCATTCCAGCCATTGGCGCGTCTCCGATTAATTTATTGGATTATTACGCCCTGACTAAAACACGTTTTTGTAATAGTAATATTGCCGACGCCGTGGCGCGGATTTGTGCCGATGGTGGTATTAAGTTCCCCATTTTTATTCTACCCACAATCAACACCAGCTATGCACAGGGTCGTATTCCTGAGCACGGACTGCAAGGCATTGCGAGTTGGTATGTATTTATGTGTAAGGTAAAAGCGGGCCAAATTGATTTTAACTACGTAGAGCCTAAGTGGACACTGCTTGAGCCTCTTGTAGATGGCCTTAACGTCACCTCGTTTATTGAAAGCCAAGACTTGTGGGGACAACTACCCAATCAATTCCCAGAATTCAAACAACATCTTACCCAAGCGATCAGCTTAATGTTGTCGCGTTTTCCAGTAGCCTAGTCTAAACTAAAGCCTGTTGAAAATTTAGCTTAGGTAAATGAAATGCAGGCACAGCGTTTAGCAGGTAAAGTTGCACTGATCACTGGTGCAGCTCGAGGTATTGGGGAGGCCTTTGCTAAGCGCTATTTAGCCGAAGGCGCTAAGGTGATCATTGCCGATATTGATTTTGAAGCAGCAAGCAATACAGCTCTTGCACTAGGGGAAAACTGTATTGCCCAAGCTTTAGATGTAACCCGTCAAACAAGTATTGATGATTGTGTTGCTCAATCCATCTATCAGTGGGGAAAAATCGATATATTGATCAATAATGCCGCACTATTTACCGCTTCCCCATTTATCGATATTACACGCAACGATTATGACAAGGTTTTTGCAGTCAACTTAGCAGGCCCTGTATTCATGATACAAGCTGTTGCAAGGCATATGATTGAGCGTGGAGAAGGTGGAAAAATAATCAATATGGCAAGCCAAGCAGGCCGCCGTGGCGAAGGTTTGGTAGCTGTCTACTGTGCCACCAAAGCAGCCATTATCAGCGTGACCCAATCTGCAGGTTTGGATCTTATAAAATACGGTATCAATGTGAACGCCATCTCTCCAGGTGTGGTAGATGGCGAGCACTGGGATGGCGTTGACGCTTTTTTTGCCAAGCATGAAGGCTTAAAGCCAGGTGAAAAGAAAGCTCAGGTGGGTAAAAATGTACCCCATGGACGTATGGGTGTAGCCCAAGACCTTACTGGCATGGCCGTTTTCTTAGCCAGTAGTGATGCAGATTATATTGTTGCCCAAACCTACAACGTTGATGGTGGACAATGGATGAGCTAGCCACCATTTAACGGGGCATGAAAACTAGCTCTAAGCTAAAACCTATACCAATTTGAACTGGCTTTTAAGCCTAGCAATAATATCATTAGACTCATACAACCACTCTACGGCACCATCAGCCTGCTCTATTCTTAAACAGGGCACCTTGTGGCGTCCGCCTTCTTGGGTCAATTGCGCCTTATATTGCGCATTATTTTTGGCATCACGTAGCTCAATGTGCAGTGCATGACGCTTTAATTCACGGCGTACTTTGACGCAAAAAGGACAGGCTTTAAACTGATACATCGACATGGTCGCAGTGACATCATCGATCGCTTTTTGAGCCTCTGCTTCTCTGATAATGGCTTTTGGTGAGGTTATAAAATCCAGCACCAAAATAATTTGTCCCAAGATCCATCGAATAATTTTCATTAACAAGCTCCACCAAGAATGGGTAAATTTAACTACGCATTGATTTATGCGCTTAAGCAAATAAGCTAAGCGACTTTAGGATAAACGTTGCGATATACAGTTGAATAACTCACAGATACACCACTTCAAACCGTTAGTAAGGTATATAGTGAGGTCGATAGTCAGGCAGCACTTTAGATACAAAACCCAGCCTTAAAAACTGAGCATAGCTTACAGGATTTGATCAAATTCATCTCGCTTTTTTATCATCCATTTAACAGCCATTAATGACCCGAATTACCTCTTAGTAAATCGTAACACGCTCCTATGCTGTGGTAATCACACTTAGCGCCAGGCAAAGCGACCCATTGATCTTTGGGCTGATTGTCTGCATTCAGTACACGCCGCCATACCCTGCTTGTGGGCTCTATAAAATGGCTTTCGCAGTAGGCGCCTAAGCGTTGTAAATAGTCTAAGTATGGACCATCTGGATAATGCTTGGACAACATGGCAAGAGCCGGTAATGTTTCAGCTTGCACCCAAAAATATTTATTATCATCACACACCAATCCTTGTGGATCAAAGCCGTAATAAAGCCCACCTCTACTTTCATCCCAGCCGCGCTGCCATGCCGTATCCACTAGAAACTTGGCCTTATCTAACATCCAGGCTGCAGGTTTATAATCATGCAGAATCAGTAACAACTTCGCCCATTCAGTAAAATGGCCCGTTTGATACCCCCATGGCTTATAGAGGTTTTGTGGATCATGTCGATTGTAGGTCCAATCCACTTGCCAGCCTGCATTGTAATGCTCCCACAAAAGCCCATGGGTAGACGCTGTTTGCTGATTAACGATCGTGTTCGCAATGCGCAGCGCTTGCTGTAAAAATTGATCATCTTGTGTGGCTTCAAACGCAGCAATTAGGGCTTCACATGCATGCATATTGGCATTTTGGCCACGATAGCTAGACAATTGCCCAGACTCACTGTGCACTTGGTCTGCAAACAAGCCAAATTCCTCTTGCCAAAAAATCTGCTGCATTAACTGGTGTACTGATTTAAGCGCGGGCAAAGCAGATTTTATGCCTGCCTGATAGGCATTGGCGTAAGTGAGCATTAAAAACGCATAGCCATAACAATATTGGTCCCGATCTATCACCTCACCGTGGTGAAGTTCCCAGTGATAACCTTGGCCGTCTTGCCAGCAATGATGATGTTCAATAAAAGCTAACCCATGCTTAGCTATTGCTAAATTTTTGTCCTTTTCCACGCGATCATCAGACAACACAGCACCACGGCAAAAATTAACCACCAAGCGACAACTGCTGACCAAATGGTAATGAGTGGGATTTTCACTGGTGCCGTGTGTATTTAAACTCTGATTAAAACCTTGGCCAGTTTGTATGCCAAAACGTGCATAAAAGCTTAAAATAGATGTAATTTGTTGGTTTAAAAATGACTCAGACAACCAGTTATTTTCCACCTGACTAGCAACAATACTCATATGAGCCCTTTGTGTTTTATTAATGAATAAGCGAAGCTATAGTCACTTTCTATGCAGATTTATGACGGTTATCACCCATGGTGCTGGACTTAGTGTTTGCGCTTATTGGCTCACACTAGCTTGGTCAAAATCACTGGCATTGTGGCGCTCTGCCAGTTGATCTTGTTCAGGCCCCCATACTAAATTGACACGCTTACCTCTTATTACTGCAGGACGTTGTTGTATTTGCTTGGCCCAACGCAGCACATGGGTATAGCTTGCCACATCCAAAAAATCTGCTGCACTATACAGCTGGCCTAATACCAAAGCGCCATACCAGGCGAAATTTGCCATGTCGGCGACAGTGTAGTCATCGCCACACAGGTATTGATGGTCGGCTAGCTGTTGGTCAAGCACATCTAGTTGGCGCTTTACTTCCATTGCATAGCGGTTAATGGGATATTCTAACTTATCGGGGGCGTAAGCATAAAAATGACCAAAACCGCCACCTAAAAAAGGCGCACTACCAATATTCCAAAATAACCAAGACAAACACTCTGGGCGTTTAGGGGAACCCAATGCCGGCACAAAATGACCGAATTTTTCGGCTAAGTAGAGCATGATGGCACCCGATTCAAACACCCGTGTGGGTTTTGCACCAGTGTAATCGACCAATGCTGGAATTTTTGAATTGGGGTTAACGCCCACAAACCCACTGCTAAATTGAGCCCCTTCGATAATATTAATCAGCCACGCATCATACTCGGCATCTTGCAGACCTAATGCAACCAACTCCTCCAGTAAAATCGTTACTTTAGCGCCATTAGGAGTGCCCAATGAATACAGCTGCAAAGGATGCTTGCCTTTTGGCAACTCTTTATCATGGGTGGCACCGGCGATAGGTCTATTGATGCTAGCGAAGTGGCCGCCGCTTTGAGTGTCTGGTGTCCATACTTTGGGGGGCGTGTAAGTGTCGCTCATATTGAGTGTCTCTGTGTGCAGTAAATAGCGAGGTTAATTTAAGTTCAAGCCATACCCTAGGGATAGCTAATTAGGTTGGTCAGCTTGCCAACATTATATGCACATTGATCTAAGTTGAAAACAGCATTTTCAATGGCTTTAGGTAAATCACTCACCCCTGGCATGATGCTAAAACACGCGTCAATACCCGCTTCCACCATTGAGGTTTCGTCAATATCTACACTGCCCACAATCGCCATCACAAAAAGGCCATGCTGTTTAGCGCGTTTTGCCACCCCTACTGGCGCTTTACCGTGAAGGCTTTGGGAGTCTAAGCGACCTTCTCCGGTGATCACTAAATCAGCACCACTTAGATGGGCATCAAAACCAATACGCTCTAAGACTAAGTCTATGCCAGGTTGAAATTGAGCTTTGGTGTACTGCATTAAACCAAATCCAGTGCCTCCTGCTGCCCCAGCTCCTGCATGGTTACGGTGAACTTGTCCTGTCAAAGATTCACTAACATTGGCAAAATGTGCCAAGGCTGCATCAAGCTGACTCACCATTGGAGCGGTGGCTCCTTTTTGGGGGCCGTAAACGGCACTTGCCCCTTTAGCGCCCAGTAAAGGGTTGTCGACATCACAGGCAACGCAGATGGTGCATTCCATCAATCTAAGGTCCAGCTGATCTGTATTAATGCTATGCACTTGGGCTAAAGCCGCACCGCCAAACGCAACGGGAGCACCAGACTCATCATTTAACTGTAAACCCAAGGCTCTCAATAACCCAGTGCCTGCATCATTGGTGGCACTTCCACCTAGGCCTATAATAAAATCTCTTACACCCAAATCAAGGGCTTGGAGCATAATTTCACCCGTACCATAGGTAGAGCTAACTAAAGGGTTACGGTCTTTATGAGGGATTAACCCAAGCCCAGAAGCTGCAGCAATATCGATCACAGCGGTGCCCATATTAGCTGAATATTTAAGGTTGCCAGAATCACAAGCATTCAAAGGCGGCAACAAGCCCCATTGAGCCGTAACAGGCTTACCCTCTGCGCTTAGTGGGCCATTGACGCGAGTCTCAATGATACGGCCGTCAGTCGCCTCTACAAGCGCTGCAGTAGTGCCTTCACCACCGTCAGCTAACGGTAAACACACCATTTGCGTATCTGGCATTGATCGTTGCAGAGCAGACGCAATAGTCTGCGCTACAACCACAGCACTGAGGGTCTCTTTAAAAGAGTCTGGTGCTATGATTATCTTGCGCATATGATTATCCGTTGGCGGTAATACGTTGACCATTAGTATCAAAAAAGTGACAGTGGCTTTGGGCAAAGATCATACCAATGGTTTGGCCTAGCTGGAAGTCATGTTCTGGGGAACAACGAATATTAAGCACCCCTGCCACTTTAGTATTGATAAAAATATACACATCACAGCCAACGTATTCCACGACTTCCACAATACCATCAACCATCCCTGCACCCTCTTCGCAAACACTGATATGTTCTGGGCGAATGCCTAAGTGACAAGCGCCCGTTGGGGCTTCTATGACTGCAATATCATTAGCGGTAAAGATGCTACCTACTGTTTCGCCATTGATCAGATTCATTTTTGGTGAGCCAATAAACTGCGCCACAAAGGTGTTTTGGGGGAGCTCATAAAGCTGCCTAGGCGTTCCAACCTGCTCTATCACACCACCTTGCATTACCACGATGCGATCTGCCAAGGTCATTGCTTCCACTTGGTCGTGGGTTACATAAACCATGGTGCGTTTTAGCACTTGGTGCAGTCTGGCTATTTCATGACGCATTTCTACACGCAAAGCGGCATCTAGGTTAGATAAAGGTTCATCAAATAAGAACGCAATTGGGTCTCTCACAATAGCTCGGCCAATCGCGACGCGCTGGCGTTGACCACCCGATAGATCTTTGGGGCGCCGTTCCATCAAAGGCTCAAGCTTTAGAGCCTGAGAAGCTGCGTCAACTTTAGATTTTATGGCTTTCGCATCAGTACCTGATGTCTTAA
Source organism: Oceanospirillaceae bacterium (assembly GCA_024686035.1). GTDB lineage: Bacteria > Pseudomonadota > Gammaproteobacteria > Pseudomonadales > Balneatricaceae > Njordibacter. Next base: position 6,896 of record JAIBDW010000019.1, on the reverse strand, counting down.
GGCTAAAGCCCATATTCTCAGCCACGCTCATGTGTGGATATAACGCATAGGATTGAAATACCATCGCCAATCCACGAGTCGCTGGCAACTGTCCAGTGACGTCTTTGTCACCTATCAGGATTGAGCCACGACTGACCTCCTCCAGGCCTGCAATCATCCGTAACAAGGTGGATTTGCCACATCCAGATGGGCCTACAAAAATAATTAACTCACCTTCCTTAATCTCTAAGTCTATACCTTTGATAACTTGAGAGTCGCCGTACCATTTTTCAATTTTTTGTAATGCAATGTTACCCATTAATTCATTCCCCTATCAATCCAGCTAAGCCAAATTGCTGCAGTCCACGTAAAGTTATCGCCACCAGCACCTTGTGCGCTTTGTGGATGACAGTATTCAAAAAAACCTTCTTCAGTAATGAGCTTTCTTGTGGCATCCTTTAAGTGCAAAGCTTCATCTGCGTGCCCTATATCTTCTAACCCTATACCGATTAACGCATTAAAGAATGGCCATACTGGGCCTCTCCAGTATCTTAACGGATCAAATTCTGGATGCCCTGGGTCTAAGCTAGGCACTGGGTAAGGCAACTGCTGATAAACTCTGTTTAAATGCTCAAGCATCGTGCTAGATCGAATGCCTGCATACCAGCATAAGTAGCTCGCATTAGACAAACTTCCAGCATAATTTCCAGTACGAATGTCTAAGCTATCATAAGCGCTAATCGCTGGATTCCATAAGCGTTGAGCCCCAGCTTCAAGAGTGCTAATCCAGCCTTCAATTTCATCTTTATCCGCACTTTCACCATGATTCAATTCTTCGCTTAACCAAAGCAAGTCGCGACATGCGCGCAACAGTATGAAGGTCATACCCGGATCTGCCACACGAAACGGGCTAATTTCACGTATCTTTTCTTCATCCCAGCCCGTGTTGCGGCCTAGATTAACTAAGGCAATATAACGATCATAATCAGCCTTTTTTGGCCGCATATCGGAATTTACATGAGCGGTATCTCGGCGCGTGTATTCACCCACCTGCGACACATCTACTTGCCGAGCAGGTAAGTCCCAATCTACGGCATTATCACGACCACTTTCCCAAGGGTGGGTGATAACTATGGCATTTTCTTCCACCCGATATGTCATAAACCACCGATGCCAACGCAATAACGGCGTGTACAGTGCTTGCGCCCTAGATAAACCTAGTTCGCGATCTTCATCATATATTTTACGTGCAAAAGTAGCCGCTATAGGCGGCTGAGTAATCCCTGTTGTCGCTGGTGAACGATCCGCACCCCAAACAGCAGGCCCAGGAAAATAGCTTTCATCAGGCTGGTGAAAAATAATATGGGGCACCATACCATTTTCCCATTGTCCTCCAAATAAGCTATCAAGCTCTTGCCAAGCACGATCTACATTAAAACTAGCAAAGCCCCAAGCGGCGAGCACCGAATCCCAGTTCCACTGGTAAGGATAAAGCCCATGAGTTGGTACGGTGTACTCACCTTTGTCATTGGCCTTTAAAATACTCTGAGCCCGTTGATTCAAGCTCTGTGAATCTTCGTGTATTCCAGTTGTCATAATAGTGTCACCCTTTTACAGAACCAGCAGTTAAACCTTTGGTCATGAAACGTTCTAAAAATAAGAAAATAAGCATTATGGGAAGAGTCGATATTACTGCGCCAGCCATTAGATGCTGTCGCGGTATTTCAGATGAATTAAGCATGGAAACCCCTCGGGTCAAAGTGAAAATAGAAGGATCATCTAACAACATAAAGGCCAATAAGAACTCATTCCAAGCGATCATAAATACATATAAAGACACCGACGCAAGAGCTGGCAAGGCTAAAGGCAAGGTGATTTTCATCACCACTCCAAAGCGAGACAAGCCATCCATAAGCCCAGCTTCTTCTACTTCCTCTGGTAGGCCACGAAAATATCCCTGCAGCATATACAAGGCCACAGGAATAGTAGTCACAGGATAAATCAACAAAATGCCTACTAGTGAGTTGCGCAATTCAAGGATAGAAAAGACGATGTAGATAGGCAGCGCCAACACAATCAATGGCACCATGTAGATGAGTAGGATCCCACGTACCATAAATGCTCGACCCCTAAACTTAAGACGAGCCACAGCATAGGCACCTGGGGCACTAAAAAGCAGAGTAATTAACACTGTGAGCACTGAAATAACAAACGAATTCAGCAAATATGTACCAAAATTATAGTCTCTAAACAGCTCTATATAGCTGCGAAAAAGCCCCCACCCTAGCTGCCAATCTAAGCTAAAGTCCAAAGGGTTCAACAGTAGTGCTTGTTGTGATTTAAACGACGTCATTATCATCACGTAAAAGGGAATCAACACAATCGCTACAAAAAACAGGTACCCAAACGCCAGCAAGCCCTTGATCGCCGCCATTTCAGCATTATGGCGAACTTGAAGCCCAGTAGTGATATCGTTCAACATATGCCGCAGGGTGTAGTTTAATGCATAAGCCAACACCACAAGGGCGCTAATTTGTAACCCCAAGCTCTCAGTTAAAGGCACTCCAAACGGCTGTCCAAAAGATAAACTCAACATCAACGCTATCGTTAATGTCTGTTGCAAGGCCATCAGCTTAAGCGGACTAGTGGTTTGGTTATATAGGATCCATATTATGGCGCTGGTCATACCCACAATACCTGACACTAACCAAACCGGCGTATAACCCCCACCAGTGCCAAAAGCCAATGCTACTGTCATGGTAAACTGTAATACCACGGCCCACAAAAATCCGATCATAACGGCTATGAGCAAACCTTGTCTTAGTATGCTCATAACCCTTCCTCTTTAGAAATAAACCGCATAAAAAACAAAGAAAATACTAACAAACAAGCAAACACCACCACTGCTACAGCTGCCCCACCACCTATATTTGAAATGGCAAACGCTTGTTCATACACATTCACAGTAAGTGTTCTTGTGCCGGCATTACCGCCTGTGAGCAAGAAAATGTCATCAAACTTATTAAAGGTCCAAATAAACCGTAACAAGAACAAAATTGATAAGATGCCGGTTAATTGAGGAATGGACAGATACCAAAACTTTTGCATCGGGGTGGCTCCATCCATATCAGCAGCCTCATACATTTGGGTATCGATCGACTGCATCCTTGCCAAAATAAACAAAAATGACAATGGAAAATAGCGCCATATTTCAAACACAGTCACCATCACCAACGCCAAACCACGCTGTCCAAAAAAGTTAACCGGGCTATCGATTAAACCCATTTGTAGCAGCAACGCATTGGCTGAGCCAGAAAAGGGATCAAACAGTGTGACCCAAGTAAAAGCCACTGCAATTATGGGCGCGACATAAGGAAACAACAAAAAACCTCGCAACAAGCCTTGTCCAAAAAAAGACTGGTTCAACATGAGTGCCGCAAACAAGCCCACTAATATGGCACCCACGGTACCCACAAAGGTATAAAATGCCGTGGCGTACAACACATCACCAAATTCTTGTGCTGAGAATATCTGTTTAAAGTTATCAAGTGTGAAACTGTTATTAACCAAATTACTGGTTGAAGTGCCCGTAGTGATGGGCATACTGCTACGGACATCAGGCGGTTCGTTGAATGGTAATAAAGCGGTCACTTTGATCACTAGCTTGTCACGAAAGCCTGCCTCCCAAGTGCCAAAATTACAAAACAATGTTTGGGCTTTTTGCTCACAGATAGTGCCCGATAAATCGTAAGACAAACCCGGCGGAATATCATCCGTTAAAGTAACCCCATCAATAGCGTGCTCACGCGAGGGATTGGATATGCGGTATTGAAGCACTGCAACGTCGCCAGCATGGGTAAGGTCTCCACGCAACCTTTCGTAAACGCTTGGTGTTGGGATGCGCAAATCTGCCAAACCTACTGGTTTAACGCTAATCCAAAAAATGGCGAACAAAGGTAAAACGACAACTAACGCGACTATTAAAAGTGTAGGCGCGAGCATTTTCCAAGCCAGCATGGCTTCTTTTTTTTTGCAAAGGTCCCAAGTGCTTCGGCGGCGAAGACGAAGTGGGAGTGCCTCTGGTAATGGTAGATGAATCAATATTAGACATAGAGATAATCAATTTAATAAGCAGAGGTTTAACCACCTAAAATGGTCACCTCGTTATGTTGTTATAAAGATAAGTTTGAAATGAAGCTGGAGTGACCCATTTAAAAAATGAATACCAATGCACCCCAGCTTCTTGAACACTTTTGTTGTTCAGTATGTTTATAGTTAGCTTTTTATCGAGCTAACTAAGGCACTTACTTAACAGCAGCAAGCTCAGTGTTCAACGCTGCAACAGTAGCTGCTGCGTCACGCTCGCCATCAATGTAGCTACGAACCAAGCGGTTTATAATCTGACTATTGATGATTTTAGAAGCTAAAGAAAGCTGGCCTTCAGTAACGCCCCAACGCTGAGCTTTATCAAGACCTGCCACGATTTCTTTGATCATGTCAGCTTCGTATAGCTCAGACAATGGTGCCTTTCTGTCAACACCTACAGGTAGTTTTTCCCAAATCTTCACATATTTCTCAGCATCAGTGGCATCACCACGTCGAACTGGGAACTTGCCTTCAGGTGCAATCGACAAGGTTTGGGTATAACCTTCACCCAATGAATACTGCACAAAGTCAATGGCATTATCTACGTTTGCATCAGAAGTGATACCAAAGTAACGCACATCACCCCAAGCAGCGCCTGCTGGGTTAGATGGCCCTGAGAACTTAGTCACAACGCCAGTCTTAGCAGCTAGAGCACGCGATGTTGGATCACCATCAATCGTTGGTGGCGCAGAATCACGAAGACCTGCAAGCTCGTCAAGGATGAACGGAGACCAAATGATCATTGCGGCTTTACCAGCAAAGTACAATTCACGTGATTGCTTCCAATACAACTCACCTTCAGGAGAAGCCTCTACGATCGCTTTGTAGAAATCCAACACTTGCGTGGTCTTTTCTACGTCTAAGTTTTGGAAACCATCACCATCTACAGGAGTCACGCCGTTAGCTAAGAACACATGCTCTAGCACTTGGCTCATGAAGCCTTCATCGACTTTTGTGGGTGCTACAAAACCAAACATTTCTGGTGGATTGTGCAGTTTTTCAACTGCTGCCAATACATCCGCATATGAATCTGGAGTGGCCAGACCGTGCTGATCAAACAAGTCTTTACGGTAAACTAATAACTGAGTCCATCCGTCAACAGGCACAGAAGCGTAGCCATCAGGCACCGCGGCCATGTTTAGTGCACCTGCTGCAAAGGTGCCTTCTCCCAAGTTTTCAATGGCTTCACTAGCAGCATCTGTGTTTAAGATTCCAGACTCAGCCCATGGCAATGCGTACTGTAGGGGATGATAAATCACATCTGGTAAGTCTCCTGCGGCAAAAGCGGCAGTCGCCCGTGTGCCAAGGTCTTTTTCAGTCACTGGAATTACTTGTACCGAAATACCAGTGGCTGCTTTAAAATCTGCAGCCATGGCTTCTTGCTTAGCTAAACGTGCTGGCTGCTCTTCCGTAGTCCAAAACTTGAGTGTTTCAGCTTGTACAGCGGCAGAAATAACCAGACTCAAAGCTGTAGCGGCAAACATACCGGCACCTTTGTTTATATGGAATATACCCATTGTTTAATCCTCTTTTATTTTTTCTTGATTAAATGTTGTGCCAAAGTGGCACTAGTGTGCTGTGCAGGACCTGTGGTGCCTCTCAACAGCATTTTAGCTTCACCCAATTGCTGCAGTGATGAAGCGGGCTTACCGGATAATTGCTGCAAAAGCATTTCAGCAATTTGATACCCAGATTGGAAATTATCAACCACACAGGTTGATAATGGTGGCTGACTAAATTCCCCTTCAGGAATGCCGTCGTAGCCGATAATAGATATGTCAGCTCCAGCCTTTAGCCCTAGTGATTGGGCGCAGTGCAGTGTGCCAAGTGCAGCCCTGTCTAAAGCGCAAACAATTGCCGTGGCTGGCGTTGGCGAAGACCAAGAGGCAAAAGCTGAGGATCTTCCCTTCTCCACATCAGTAATGTCGTCAATACATTCAAAGCTCACATTGGCGTGAGCTTGTACCGCCTTTAAGAACCCTTTTCGGCGTGCTTTTTCATAATAGTAGGTACTGTCACCGCCAAGATATAAAAACTCACGATGACCAAGCTCAATAAGTTTCTCAACAACGCTGGAAAAATAGCCTTCTTGGTTAATGTCATACCAAGCATATTGATCCCCACCATCTGTACGCCCATACATAACAAAAGGAATATGTAGCTTATTGAGCAAGTGCGCACGCTTATCACACAGCATTGTGCGCGGTAATACGAACGCATCAACTGATTTAGTGGCAGCTAAGTTGGCATGCGCTTTAACCATTTCATCTTCTGTTGATGCCGTGGCCAAGGTTAGCGTGTAGCCATCTTTTCCTAGGCGCCTTGAAATACCATCAAGAAAAGAAGACAAAAATGGTTTGTGATTGTGTTTCCCATCTGTGCGCAGAACTAAACCAACGGAGCGCATCGATCCTGAGCGAATAGCTTGAGCAATAGCAGAAGGCTGATAACCCAGCTCTGTCGCCAGCGCTTTTACTTTAGCCCGGGTATCAAAAGCAATTTCTTTGCTGTCTTTAAGCGCCTTAGAAACAGAGCCTTTGGAGAGGCCTAATCGCTCTGCTAATACGGCAATTGTGATGCGTTTGTGTTGCATAAAGGTGTCTAACTATTCTTTTTATTAACTACTATATGATCGACAATACTTAGCGAAACTGGTTTCGTAAACCCTTTACTGACATATAAAAGAAAAGTATTAGTGAATCGATGCTGAGAAAATACGCCCTTGGTGTCCTAATGCAACCAAGGCGTTTTTTAATACCGACCAAGATGTG
>JAIBDW010000060.1 GCA_024686035.1 Oceanospirillaceae bacterium | reverse complement strand
GTATTCTGTAATTTGATTGTTAGGTTATTATGTCTATGCTCAACCCCAAACCCGACAACGGGATCTTCATAGCCAATTTCATTCAACTTAATAGCGATATTTTTTAAGCTATCAACTAGATCGGTATGCTCATTTTTTCTGCGGGTTGGTGATAATTTTTCCCAGTAGTTTCCCCCACTAAGTGCAAGCATAATATTCATGAGACACTCTCTTGATTCCCAAAATAAGATATTCTCAGATGTGGAGTCGTCATTTAAGCGGTTATTTAAGTTATCCCAGGCTTTTTTCATGTCAGGATGTGTAACAAGAGTTATTTTAGTTTCCATGTTACTTTTGGTTTTTCTGAGGAGGGCTTCCTCATCAGGTGTAATCGGTGGGTCTTCATGGTTTGGATCATGCTCGATGAGAAATTTACGCATTTTATGGATCTCAATAGTTTGGTTGCAAATTTTCCACTCATAAATAAGGGATTCGACCAATAAATCATTCACATTATCTAATATACGCTCTCTAAAGTCTTCAATGATGTTCATACGCACCTCTGCGACCTACAATAAAGTTACTATGCCAGAGTGGTAGGTTTGCCACCTTTTCGCTAGCTAAGCTAGACACAGTAAAACTGGTTAATTAACGGCCCGTAAGCCTCGTGTGCTTGTGGTCATGCTGCCTCTGGTGGCCTCTTCTATACGGTTACTCCACCATTCCATCATCACGCGCCTTTGGTTGAAGTAATCAGTACGGTTATATGTGCGCCTTTGTTCGTTAGGGTCTAGGTGGTACAAGGCTGCTTCAATTACATCTGGGTTAAATTGTTCTTCGTTTAGTGTGCTGCTGGCCATTGTGCGCATGCCGTGGGCCGTTTGTTTTCCCTTTAAGCCTGCTCGCTTTAGCGCATTGTTTGCCGAGTCGGGGCCAGCCTTTGCGTCTCGGTCACGTTGGTTAGGAAACACGTATTCAAGGTGTCCGCTAAATGGCTTCATCTGATTAAGTATAGCTAAGGTTTGGGGAGTCAGTGGGATAACGTGATCTTTTCGCTCCTCCCATTGTTTGTTAGTGCCTACTTTTTTCATGCGTCCTTTGGGGATAGTCCACACCATAGCACCTAGGTCTATCTCTGCCCATCTAGTGCCTGCTGCTTCGTTTGGCCTTACCATAGTGTGTAATTGCCACTCAATTAATAAGCGTGTTGGTATGGCCATTGTGGCGCTCTCAATGGCTGCCATTAACACGGGCAGGTCTTTAGGCTCCAGTGATGGGTTGTGTGTGGTGCTTGGCGCTTTGAACTTGCCCTTAATGTGGGCTAGGGGGTTGTCGGTAATTAACTCTTCGTTAAGCGCATAGGCCATAATTTCATTAATGCGTTGGCATAGGCGTTTTACTAGCTCTAATGAACCTTTGGCTTCTAGTGGCTTGATGGTGTCTGCCACCAACTTAGGCTTTAGCTCATTAATAGGGCGATTGCCTAATTTAGGGAAAATATGATTCTCTAGTGAGTTCCAGATGTCTTTGGTGGTTTGTGGGTTGGCCTTTGCTTTGCGCTTTTTGTCTTCTATCCACAGTTGAGCAACCACCTTCAACGTATTATGTTTGCATTTTTCGGCCTCCACCTCTGTGCTAAGGCGCCATTCCTGTGGATCTTTGTTATCTGCTAGCAAAGTGAGGTAGGTGTCCCGTCTTTGTTGGGCTTGCTTGATGCTGGTGGTGGGGTAGGTGCCCAGTTGGATAGCTGTTCGGCTGGTAGTATATGGTTTTGTGTACCTAAAAAGCCACTCCTTTTTTCCATTAGGCATCACTCTTAGGCCCATTCCAGCACCATGTGACAAAGTATACTGTTTGCCTTTGGGCTTGGCATGCCTACACTGGTTGTCTGTTAAGGGTTTCGCTAATACTGGCATGGCCATTCTCCACTGATTAAATAGGCCTTAAATAGCGGTTTTAGGTACACAGTTTTTTATCAAGTGGGATATTTTTTGGTACACGAAACGGTTTCCATGAATCTGTGTACCAACCTGTGTACCAAAAACTTTAGGCTTTGGCGATACCGTAAAATACCGCATTGGAAGAGAATATACAGTTATATCGGCATTTTCAAGCGAATTTGTGGCAGGGTGATACTGGGTGAAACCGGAAAATAAGGGGGAATGGCGTCCCAGAGAGGAGTCGAACCTCCGACCTGCCGCTTAGGAGGCGGCTGCTCTATCCAGCTGAGCTACTGGGACGTTGTAGCCGCGCATTCTACCAGTTGATCAATTCTATGTGTAGCTGCATTGCCAGCAAAGTGTGTAAATAAGCACAATTCTTCTCAATGAATACAAACTAAAACTTTATTCTAAATCTTAATAAGAATGATTTGTATTTGCGTTAGCAGATGGTTATAATTTTGCTATTGAATAGTCCGCTAGCCGTTTAAAGGCGGGCAGGCGTTTATTCATGTGACATTATTACCATTAAAACGAGACATGAGAGGAACCCCATGAATCTAATGAACAAACTTATACTTTCCACCTTTGCTGCAGGTTTCTTGTCTGTGACAGTTGCTCAAGCTGCTGATGTTGTTAATGTATATTCTGCCCGCAAGGAAGCGTTGATCAAGCCTCTATTAGACGAATTTAGTGCTTCTACAGGCATTGAAGTTAATCTAGTTACAGGCAACGCTGATGCACTATTAAAACGTTTGCAAGTAGAAGGGAGTGCCACTGAAGCAGATCTTTTTATCACTTCAGATGTAGGCCGCTTGCACCGTGCTAAAGAGGCCGGGGTGCTAAAGCGCGTATCTTTGCCAGTGTTGGAAAATACGATACCTCAAGCTTTAAAAGATTCTGAGAATTACTGGTATGGGCTCACTCTAAGAGCAAGGCCCATTATTTATGCCAAAGATCGAGTAGACGTTGGCCAACTATCTACCTACGAAGCGTTAGCCCAGCCACAATGGCAGGCGCGCATCTGCCTTAGGTCTTCACAAAACGTGTACAACCAGTCTTTAGTGGCTGCAGCTATCCATGCCATTGGCGACCAAGCAACACAAGGCTGGATGGAAGGCATGGTTAATAATTTAGCCAAATCGCCATCTGGAGGAGACACTGATCAATTAAAAGCTGTTGCAGCTGGAGTGTGTGATGTCACTATTGCAAACACTTATTACCTTGCGCGTTTGATCAACAGCAGTAAAACTTCAGATCAAGCTGTGGCTAAAAGGTTAGCAGTGTTTTGGCCCAATCAAAAAGGTGAAGGTGCCGCAGGTCGCGGAGCCCACTTTAATGTCAGTGGTGCAGCCTTTACTAAACATGGCAAAAACCACAATGAGGCCAAAGCTCTGTTAGAATACTTAGCGTCCCCCAAAGCGCAAGCTTGGTACGCCAAAATCAATAATGAATATCCGGTAGTGAAGGGTGTGAAAATTTCACCAGCACTTAAAGGCTTCGGTGATTACAAGATGGACCCGATTGATTTGGAAATTTTAGGGCTCAATAATCGACAAGCGATTAAATTAATGGATCGCGCAGGTTGGAAATAGGTAAAAAAGGTTAATGTTTAAACGCCATGGGCTAAGTGCTTTTGCTGTAGTAATTGCAGCATTCATATTGCTTCCAGTAATAGTGATTGGCAGCTATGCCGTGCTTGCTGATGGCGCACTTTGGCAACACTTATATGAGACGGTACTCAGTGAATACCTAATCAACTCCTTAAAGCTTCTCTTTGGGGTAGGCACAGGGGTACTTTTATTAGGCGTACCCACTGCATGGCTCACCAGTATGTGCAGCTTTCCCGGGCGCCGGTGGTTTAGCTGGGCTTTATTGCTCCCCCTGGCCATGCCCGCGTATATCATTGCCTATACCTATACCGGCATACTTGATTATGCAGGGCCAGTGCAAAGCTCTATAAGAGAGCTTACTGGGTTAGGTTACGGTGATTATTGGTTTTTTGAGATCAGATCCATGGGCGGCGCTATTGTGATGATGTCGCTGGTGTTGTATCCATATGTTTACCTTTTAGCTAGATCTGCTTTTTTGGAACAATCTGTTAATAGTATCGAAGTGGGTTGCAGCTTAGGCTATTCGCGGTGGCGAGCTTTGTGGAGTTTGGCTTTGCCTATGGCAAGGCCAGCTATTATTGCAGGCTTATCTTTGGCACTGATGGAGACCTTAGCAGACTATGGTACGGTGCAATATTTTGGCGTGAGCACGTTTACCACAGGTATTTTTAGAACTTTCTACGGATATGGGGATACGGCTGCTGCAGCTCAGCTTGCGGTCGGTTTGTTGGCGTTTGTTATGTTACTGGTGTTGCTAGAGCGCTATTCGCGCCGCCGTGCTCGTTACCATAGTGCGGTAGAGTCTAAAGCTCGCGCTGATTTAATTCCGCTAGAAGGCAGTAAGGCGCTGATCGCGTTTGCCTTATGTCTTTCACCTTTGTTATTGGGTTTTATGATCCCAACCGCTCAGCTATTGTATTGGGCTATATTTGAAGCCCAGCCTTTGGGTTGGGATTTTGTAGAGCTTGCCTGGAACTCATTTAGTTTGGCCTTTATGGCTGCAATTATTGCAGTGATATTAGCTATTATTTTGTCTTACGCAAAAAGAAACAAACCCATCAAGCCCATTGGTAGTGTCATTGCTATTTCAGGTTTTGGTTATGCTTTACCTGGCACTATTATTGCGATTGGTGTGTTGATTCCTCTGGCGTGGATGGATCATAGTATCATCACTATGTTTGAAGGTTTTGGTTGGGATAATCCGGGCTTGCTTTTGTCTGGCAGTTTAGTGGCGTTATTGTTCGCTTACACTGTGCGTTTTTTGGCGGTTGCTCTTGGCAGTGTGCAAGCAGGTTTGGAGCAAATTAAGCCGAGTTTAGATCATGCGGGTCGCTCATTGGGTCACAGTCCTTGGGCCATCCTGCGTCAAATTCATGTGCCTTTAATGCGCAGTTCTATACTCACTGCTGTGTTGATCGTGTTTGTAGATGTGCTCAAAGAACTGCCTGCAACATTGATATTGAGACCTTTTAACTTTAACACCATGGCAGTGCGGGCCTATGAATTAGCCTCAGATGAGAGGCTTGTAGATGCAGCGCCTGCTTCTATAATGATTGTGCTAGTAGGGCTTATACCAGTGTTACTGATACATGCTTCTATATCTCGTCGTAGGCCTCAATAATATGAGAAATGATAAATGACCATGTCGACTATGTCTTTTGATAACTCAGATCAGCATTTGCTGGTGGATAAGGTAAACATTGCTTATGGGCAACATGCGATCGTGCATGATGTAAGCTTGGCCGTAGGAGTGGGTGAAATAGGCTGTTTATTGGGCCCCAGTGGTTGTGGTAAATCCACTTTATTGCGCGCTATTGCTGGTTTTGTGCCGCTGCAGTCTGGCAGCGTAAGCTTGGCAGGTAAAACGCTGGCTAAAGATGACTTTTGCTCGCCAGCAGAATCTCGCAATGTCGGCATGGTGTTTCAGGATGTCGCATTATTTCCCCACATGACCATTGCTGCAAATGTGGCGTTTGGTTTGCATTTATGGCCCAAGGCAGAGCAGGTGCAACGGGTTGAAGAATTATTGAGTTTGGTAGGTTTGAGTGGTTATCAAGAGCGCTACCCCCATGCATTATCAGGCGGACAGCAACAGCGTGTGGCGTTGGCTCGAGCTATGGCTCCAAAGCCAAGTTTGTTGTTATTAGATGAGCCTTTTTCTGGCCTTGATGCCATGCTCCGCGAGGAGTTGGTACCAGAGGTGCGGGCCATTTTAAGGCAAGAGAAGATTCCAGGCTTGTTGGTCACTCATGACCAAACTGAAGCCTTTACCATGGCTGACCATGTGGCGGTGATGAACCAAGGTCGCATTGAGCAATGGGATACCGCTTACAATATTTACCACAAGCCAGATGGCAGATTTGTGGCTGATTTTATAGGTGAAGGTGACTTCTTGGCCTGTAATGTCATTAGTGAGACGTGTGTGCAATCACCTATAGGTGAATTGTGTAGTGAGCGGCCTCATGGCTTTTCCGTTGGGCAAAAAGCAGAAGTGTTTATTCGCCCAGATGACGTGCTTCACTTAGATGATAGCCCCATAACAGGCCGTATCATTACTAAGCGCTTTAGAGGAACGCATTTTTTATACCGTGTCTTGATCGCTGGCAATCAGACAATCTCCTGCTTTGCAGACTCCCACCATAACCATGAAATTGGAGAGGAAATAGGGATCAAGCTCTCACTTGATCATCTGATGTTGTTTTAAACAAAGCGCATGGATAAATCAATAGCACGGCAATCTTTGGTTAATGCGCCAATAGAAATATAATCTACCCCAGTTTGGGCGATTTCTAGAATAGTCTTCTTAGTAATGCCACCAGACGCTTCAAGTTCAGCTCGTCCTGCTGCAAGCGCTACTGCTTGAGTCATGTCAGTTAAGGAGAAATTGTCCAGCATGATGCGATCTGCACTGGCATCCAGCGCTTGCTTTAGTTCATCCATGGATTCTACTTCCACTTCTACAGGCTTAGTTGGTTCTTGCTTTCTGGCCGCAGCAATGGCTTGGCTTATGCCGCCACAAGCTGCGATGTGATTTTCTTTGATCAAAAATGCATCATATAGCCCAATCCGGTGGTTAAAGCATTGACCACAAGCCACCGCGTATTTTTGTGCTTTGCGTAATCCTGGAATCGTCTTACGTGTGTCTAGCAGCTTCACTTGTGTGTCAGCGACCAAGCTAGCGTAATAATGGGCAATGGTAGCCGTGCCAGATAAACATTGTAAAAAATTAAGAGCGCAGCGTTCAAAGGTAAGTAGGCTACGAGCATTACCTGTCGCTTTGAACAATGCGTGATTGGCTTGAACTTGTTGACTATCAGCCACCATCCAATCTATGACAATGCTAGGGTCTACTTGGCGTGCTACCTCATTCACCCAATCAACACCGCAAATAGTGGCTTCTTCGCGCGTAATAACTGTGGCACAAGCCATTTCATCTGCTGGAATAAGGCGTGCAGTAATATCTCCTTCACCTACATCTTCTAACAAAGCGGCAGCCACGTTACTTTGTAAGTCGGCTTTAAGGTTATGGGTGTTTGGGTGGCTGGTCATAGGCATTGTTGATTCCGTACTAGGTGCTAGAGCTGTGATGCAACGGGCGATATGATACCACAGCCTTTACAAATGTTTAGAGTACAAATGCTAACGTTACTGGTATGCTAATGCGATTATTAAATGCAAGTTACGCATTCCTATTAGGGCGTGTATTCGGCTATAAAGTGTGTATAAAAGCTATAAATGCACCTAATGCCTATTTGACATTTATCGAGCAGGCTATTATAAGGCGCAGGTAAGGATCACTTCCGTCAGTGCTTGCTATGAGCGGTTTTAGAGTTTAGTAATGAAATGTAAAACATTTACTATAAAGACTTTCAGCTCGCTTAAATTGGCATTATTTTTGTAAATATTGTAGTATTACTACATATTATTTTATGTGTGAAAAGTAAAAACTTCCGTAGAAGTTGACAGGAGAGCAATGTGTTGCAGTCTAATTCAGATATTGATCCAATCGAAACACAAGAGTGGTTGGATGCTTTAACCTCAGTGATTAAAAACGAAGGTGCTGATCGTGCCCGTTTTATCCTGGCTCAGTTGGGCGAACAGGCGCGGTTGCAAGGTGCAAAGGTAGAGAATTCATTAACCACACCTTATGTAAATAGTATCGCTCCAAGCGATGAGCAGCTGATGCCAGGTGATTTATTTATAGAGCGTCGTATTCGTTCCTTAATTCGCTGGAATGCCATGGCTATGGTAATGAGAGCAAATGATAATGATGATGGGCTAGGTGGACACATTGCCAGCTTCTCTTCTTCGGCAACTTTATACGATGTAGGCTTTAACTACTTTTTTCGCGGCAATACAGACCAGCAAGAAGGCGACCTAGTCTTCTTCCAGGGTCATATTTCTCCTGGCATTTATGCGCGTTCTTATCTAGAAGGCCGCTTAAGTGATGAGCAAATGGACAACTTTCGTCGTGAAGTAGACGGTAATGGTTTATCTTCTTACCCCCACCCTTGGCTAATGCCTGACTATTGGCAGTTTCCTACGGTTTCTATGGGTTTAGGGCCATTGCAGGCCATACATCAAGCCCATATCATGCGCTACCAACAGCAGCGCGGTTTGGTCGATAACGGCGACCGTAAAGTGTGGGCCTTTTTGGGTGATGGCGAATGTGATGAGCCTGAATCTTTGGGTTGTATTTCTCTTGCAGCGCGTGAGAAGCTAGACAACCTTATCTTTGTTATCAACTGCAACTTGCAGCGTTTAGATGGCCCTGTGCGAGGTAACGGCAAAGTTGTTCAAGAGCTTGAGAGTATCTTTAAGGGTGCTGGCTGGCATGTGATTAAAGTCCTTTGGGGTCGTCACTGGGATCCTTTATTAGAACGTGACACCACTGGTTTGCTGCAAAAGCGTATGAATGAAGTGGTTGATGGTGAATTGCAAAATTACAAGGCCATGGGTGGAGCGTATACCCGTGAACACTTCTTCGGAAAGTATCCAGAACTGCTAGAGATGGTAGCAGACTACTCTGACGATGATATTATGAAGCTTAACCGTGGCGGCCATGACCCTTATAAGGTTTATGCAGCCTACCATGAAGCTGCGCAGACCGTAGGTCGTCCTACTGTTATCTTAGCTCAAACAGTTAAGGGCTATGGTATGGGTAAGTCGGGTGAAGCAAAGAACCCAACTCACTCTCTTAAAAAGCTTGATATGGATGGAATGGAAAGCTTTTGCCAGCGTTTTAACATCCCATTGACCCGTGATCAAATTAAAAACGTACCTTATTACCGGCCTGCAGAAGATACGCCTGAAATGAAGTATATGCGCGCAAGGCGAGAGGCTTTGGGTGGAGTATTGCCAAGTCGTCGTAGTGACTTTGAATCACTTGATACACCAAGCTTAAAGTCCTTAGGTGGGCAGCTAAAATCTAGTGGTAAGCGTGAAATCTCTACCACCATGTCATTTGTTCGCACCCTAACTACCCTGGTTAAAGATAAAGAAATTGGTAAGCGTGTGGTGCCAATTGTGCCTGATGAAGCGCGCACTTTTGGTATGGAAGGTATGTTCCGCCAGTTAGGTATTTATACTGCTGAAGGTCAAAAATACGTGCCTCATGATTCAGACCAGGTGATGTATTATCGCGAAGATCAGGCTGGACAGATCTTAGAAGAAGGCATTAACGAAGCCGGTGCTATGTCTGCATGGTTGGCGTGTGCTACTTCATACAGTAATAACAACTACGCCATGATTCCGTTTTACATTTTTTATTCTATGTTTGGTTTTCAGCGTATTGGAGATATTGCATGGGCAGCTGGTGATAGCCAGGCGCGTGGCTTCCTCATTGGTGCTACCGCTGGCCGTACCACTTTGAATGGCGAAGGTTTGCAGCATGAAGATGGACATAGTCATATTTTGGGCAACTTAATCCCCAACTGTGTTACTTATGATCCTACATATGCATATGAGCTTACTGTCATTATCCAAGATGGTCTGCACCGTATGTATGATTTGAAGGAAAATAAGTTTTACTATATCACTGTGATGAACGAAAATTACATTCAGCCTGACATGCCTATTGGCTGTGAAGACGGCATCATCAAAGGCATGTACTTATTAAAAGAAATTAAGCCCAAAGCTAAGAAGCGCGTGCAGTTACTTGGCAGTGGCACTATCTTGCGAGAAGTAGAAGCCGCCGCAGAGATTTTGGCGAAAGATTTTGAAATTGGCTCAGATGTTTGGAGTGCAACAAGCTTCAATGAGCTAGGTCGTAATGCTCAAGATATGAGCCGTTGGAATATGCTTCACCCAGAGGCACAGCCTAAGCAAAGCTATGTGGAAGAGTGTTTCTCAGCTCATGCAGGCCCGGTAATTGCTGCCACTGACTATGTGAAAGCCTTTGCAGAGCAAATTCGTGAGTTTGTGCCTGCCACCTATAAAGTGCTAGGTACAGATGGTTATGGCCGTAGTGATAGCCGCGAAAAGCTAAGAGAATTTTTTGAGGTTAACCGTTACTACATTGTTGTTGCAGCGTTAAAGGCATTAGCAGAAGATGGCACGATCAAGGTAAGTGAGGTGTCGCGAGCCATTAAAAAGTTCAATATCGACAGTGACAAGCCCAACCCTGTTCACCTGTAAGCTGCTGACGAAAAGAGGACAAAGACATGGCAACAAGTAATATGATGATCCCAGATATGGGTGGCGCACAAAGTGTAGAAGTGATTGAAGTCTGCGTAGCTGTTGGGGATGTAATAGATGAAGGCGACTCTATTATAGTCGTTGAGACTGATAAAGCGTCAATGGAAATTCCTGCATCAAGTGCAGGCACTATTAAAACCATTCTACTCAAAGAAGGTGACACCTGTAGCATGGGTGATGTGATGATAAAGGTTGAAGTTGATGGTGAAACTGCGACCAATGCCCAGGCGACAAGCACTAAAGCTGAAGAAGTTGCAGCCCCTGTTACTAAAGTGGAGGTTGAGTCGCCAGCAACTGTTTTAGCAGCAAAAGAGCCTGAATCTGCAAGTCCGGCAACGTCTGAGCGTTTAGCGTTGGTGCCAGATTTAGGTGGAGCCACTGATGTAGAAATCATTGAAATTTCTATTAAGGTGGGCGACGAATTGGCGGATGGGGATAGTCTGGTGGTACTTGAAACAGACAAAGCTTCGATGGAAATTCCAATCAATTTTGCAGGCACCGTGGTAGACATTAAAGTCGCAGAGGGTGGGAAAGTTAATGTAGGAGATACCATTGCAGTGGTAATGGCTTCGTCTGGCGAAGTGGTTAAAGCTGAAGAGCCAGTGGCTCCGGTGGAAGCTCCACGTGTAACCAGTGTGACCAAGGTTGAAGAAGTTGTTGCGCCCGTTAAAATTCCAGCACCTAAAGTGTCTGCAGCTGCGCCAATTGGGGTTGGAAGTGCAGCTCATGCAGGCCCAGCCGTGCGCATGTTAGCTAGAGAGCTAGGTGTAGATCTAGGTCAGGTTTCTGCAACAGGGCCTAGAGGCCGTGTACTTAAAGAAGATGTTCAAGTATTTGTGAAGCAAAAAATGCTTCAGCCTGCTTTATCTGCCGGTCAAGGTGTGGGGATAGAGCAGCCGCCAGCTATCGACTTTAGTCAGTTTGGTGAAGTTGATCATATTAAAATGAGTAAAATTAAACGGGTTACTGCGCAAAATATGACCCGTAGTTGGCTTAATGTACCTCACGTTACGCAGTTTGACCATGCCGATATTACTGAACTGGAAGTCTTCCGCAAAGGCATAAAGGCAGAAGCAGAGAAAAAGGGTACCAAAGTTACGCCTTTGCCTTTCATGCTAAAAGCTTGTGCGATGGCCTTGCGAGAGTTTCCGCAGTTTAATGTCTCTCTAGATAACGATGGTGAGCGCATTATTCAAAAGCATTATGTCCATATTGGTGTTGCGGTTGATACTCCAGCCGGATTGATGGTGCCTGTGATTCGCGATGTTGATAAAAAGTCTATCTGGCAACTTTCAGAAGAGCTCATCACCATGGGTGCCAAAGCAAAAGACAAAAAGCTAATGCCTGCAGATATGCAGGGAGGTTGCTTTACAATCTCTAGTTTAGGCAGTATTGGTGGTACCGCGTTTACTCCTATAGTAAACACACCAGAGGTGGCTATTTTGGGCGTGTCTAAAGCCGAAATGCAGCCGCGATGGAATGGTAGTGAGTTTGAGCCAAGGTTAATGATGCCTTTGTCCTTATCTTATGACCATAGAGCGGTAAATGGTGCTGATGCTGCACGTTTTACTCAATACTTAGGTAAGTTGTTAAGTGATATTCGCCATTTGGTGATGTAGCTTTCAAGCTGTTTAGCTGCAGTACTTATTGATAAAAAGGCGCCTTTGGCGCCTTTTTAGTTTTAGCTTGTTTTGTAATCATTTTTTTAGCGCTATTTTAGAAATTCTTTGTATAAATGGCTTGTGCTTTGCTGTGTGATGGATATAATGG
>JAIBDW010000031.1 GCA_024686035.1 Oceanospirillaceae bacterium | reverse complement strand
TGGGCGGTTTGGTATTGCTTGGGTTTAAAGTATTCACTTGGCATGGCCCTGTCGCCATGCTTGCAAGTTTAGGCTTGTGCGCAGGCCTTTTTCATATGGGCGAGCCTGACCTTTATCCTAGTGCGTCACAGCATTTATTGACTGGCGCTACGATGTTATCAGCATTCTTTATCGTCACTGACCCGGTGAGTGGCGCCACCAGCCGCAAGGGTAAGGTAGTCTTTGGTATTGGCGTAGGCGTTTTAGTATTTATTATCCGTAGCTATGGAAGTTATCCTGACGCCTTTGCGTTTGCCATATTGCTGATGAATTTGTCAGCGCCTTTAATAGATACTTACACTAAACCCAAAGCCTATGGACACCAACCTAAAGCGCCCCGCTCTCAAGGTGGATCACAATGAGTAGAATACAACCCAGCAGTTTGATGTCCTCTATTGGCGAAGGTGCCGTTAGTTTAGGAATATTTGCCGTACTGGCCGCTGCCGCAATTAGTCTTACTTACATTGCAGGTAGTGACAGTATTGCTGCCAACAAAGCGGCTTCAAAAGCACGTGCGCTTGCGGCGGTTATGCCAGCAAATTTGTATGACCAAAACTTACTGTCTGCACCTATAGAACTTGTGGATTATGCCCAACTCAATCTAAAGCCAAAAGCTTTAGCTTATGGGGCTGTTAAAGAGGGCACGACCCAAGCCATCATCTTACCGGTGATTGCAAAAGATGGTTACAGTGGCGACATTTCCTTATTGCTTGGCATTGATAAACATGGCGTGATACAGGGGCTACGCACTATTGAACACAAAGAAACGCCAGGCTTAGGTGATAAGGTCGAACACAAAAAGTCGGATTGGGTCGACAGTTTTATCGGTAAATCTTTGACCAACACTCCTTCTAGTGACTGGGCAGTGACTAAAGACGGTGGTGTATTTGATGCCTTCACTGGCGCCACGATTACCCCTCGGGCTGTTATCAATGCCGTGCATCAAGGCATGTTGTATCATCAACGCCAGCAAAGCGCTTTATATAACGCACCGCAGGAGCAATAATATGCCTACACAGCAAACTAAAATCATTATGAACGGGCTTTGGGAAAATAACCCAGCTTTGGTGCAGTTGCTTGGGCTTTGCCCATTATTGGCCGTCACCGGTAGTGTGGTTAATGCCTTAGGTTTAGGTTTTGCAACCTTGTTGGTGTTAGTGGGGTCTAATTTATTGGTGTCACTGATTCGCAATAAAGTAGCTGATGACATCCGTTTGCCAGTGTTTGTGATGATTATTGCAGCCCTAGTGACTATTGCAGAGCTGACGATGCAAGCGCTAACCTATGAGCTGTACCAAATATTAGGCATTTTTATCCCCTTGATTGTGACTAATTGCGCCATTTTGGGCCGAGCTGATGCATATGCTCGTAAAAACCCACCACACTTAGCCGTGTTAGATGGTTTAAGCATGGGCATGGGGTTTGCCGTTGTACTTGTATTGCTTGGTGCCATGCGTGAATTATTAGGCCAAGGTACCTTGTTTGCGGATATGGATTTGCTACTTGGGCCCGTGGCAAAAGATTGGACTCTTGTAGTCATTAGTGATTATCGAGGTTTTCTTTTTGCTGTACTTCCCCCTGGTGCCTTTGTAGGTATGGGGTTAATTATTGCGGCTAAAAATACCTTTGATCAATATCAAAAAACACAACAACTTAAATCCCAGCCTTTAGCTGAAGTTGGCAGTAAACGTGTGCGGGTAACAGGCACAATAGCCTAACGTACAATACATAGAGTGACGTAATGAACAATGCTAAGCGTGAACAAATTTTTGCCAGATTAAAGGCGCAAAACCCACAGCCTGAAACTGAGCTGAACTTTAGCAACCATTACGAACTGCTAGTGGCTGTTGCACTTTCTGCTCAAGCAACCGATGTGAGCGTAAATAAAGCCACCAAAAAATTATTTGAAGTCGCTAATACCCCTCAAGCCATGCTGGATCTTGGCGTAGAGGGTCTAAAAAACCACATTAAAACCATCGGTCTTTATAACAGTAAAGCCAATAATGTCATCCAAGCGGCGCAGCTTTTAGTCTCTAATCACAATGGCATAGTGCCAGATTCAAGAGAAGCGCTTGAAGCTTTGCCTGGAGTGGGACGCAAAACGGCTAATGTCGTTCTTAATACGGCGTTTAGGCAAGTAGCCATGGCGGTGGACACACATATTTTTCGGTGGTCTAACCGTACCCGTGTGGCCCCAGGAAAGAATGTGGTAGAGGTTGAGAAAAAGTTATTACGCTTTGTGCCTAAGGCCTACTTGCTAGATGCCCATCACTGGATGATTCTACACGGACGATATGTTTGTGTCGCAAGAAAACCACGTTGTGGTGCGTGTACGATAGAAGACCTTTGTGAGTTTAAAGAAAAGACTTCTGATTAATTTTTAGTGATACAACTTGGTATTTTTACAGAACTAAACCATACTGATAAGTGACTCATATTAACCCTATTAAAAATGGCGCCCTATGCTAAGGCTTTTGTTTCGTTACGCATTACTTCCGTTTACCGCCCTAGTGTTGCTTAGTTATGCGGCTATTCCTTTGTGGGCGCCAAGTGTTGCAAGCCTTTTACTTAAACCTTACCAATTTCAAGATATAAATTTGAAAGTGGGTTATCCAACTCACAACCGCTGGGATTTAACACAGGTAAGCTTTCGCCAAAACACCCCTGCTGGTAGCTATTTCGTGGTTGTTGATGACATCAACCTAAGGTATACATGGCAAACCATTAAGGCCAAACAATGGCCTCATTTTGACGCGACCAATGCCGTTGTTAAACTAGAAGCTGCGCCCCAAAGCCTTTCATTAGCGCCAAGTATCGCTTTGTTGCCTAGTCAATGGTTAACCCATTGGCCTACATTTATGGTGGCCAATTTTAATTTAGATCTATCTGCAGATGGTGAACAGTATCAATTTGCGGGGCAATTAGAAAACCAAGCCGATGGGTTAGGCATATTAAGTAAAATTTCCATGCCTTCCAGGCAAATACTTTATCTTGATGCTATTTTTCGTATAAACAACCAAGTAGACGCTAAGCTATTTGCGACACAAAGTAGCGCCCCAGTGGCCAAACTCACTTCGAATATCAAACGCCAAGGTTCAAATTATATCTGGCAAGGCCAAGGTGCCATCAACTTAGCCTATAGTCAAAAAATGCTGTCTCACCTACTCGCATTAGATCTTGCTGAAACAACAATCACCCAAGGTAAAGTAAACAGTCACTGGAAAGTCAGCCTGCCCGTGGACATTAACGAGGCCGATCGGGTAGATTTTGCGAGCTTGTTAAATAAAGCACAAGGTGAGATACAAAGTCAGGTGCAATTGGCCGCCAGCAACCCCAATGTCAAAGAACTTTATGCAGACGCAAGCCTTACTCAAAAGCTGCGTCCAAATACACCCTCACAATGGCGCCTTAATGAAGGTAGCACGGTGCGCGTTACGCCTACTGGAGACAATACAAAAATAGATCCAGATTTATATCAATTACTGCTTCTGGAGCAAGCACAGCTTACCTTTAGCGCAGACACTCCTGTGTGGATTGAGCGGGTTGTAGAAACCAATATTTTAGGGTCTAAAAGTGGGCTGCTTTTAGACGGCACGATCAACGCTACTTTAGAAAATACCGATTCTGTATATCAAGTGTTTGGCCAGCTCACACAGCTTCAAGTGCACAGCCTCCATCATTGGCAGGGCATTGCAGACTTAAGTGGTTACTATATCGCCCCGCAAGCTAGTAATGCTTGGATGAGAGGTTTACCCATAGAGTTACGCCAACTGCAGTTTTTAAGTCGCATAGGGTTTGATTTTGACCCAAAGCAGTGGCAATTTAATCTTCAGCCCAATAGCAAGCTCTCTGCGACCCAAGTAGAGAGCCGCCGTAAAGCTGGTAGCGTACAACTTTTTGCCAGTGACAAACTTAATCTCACTAGTGATAATGCCATAAAGCTTGCTTATCTTCCTGAACAAGACTATTGGAGCTGGTCTGACATTTCAGTTCATTTAATGCCTGAGTCTGTGCCTAGTCAAGGCCTTGAAGTCAGCCTTGGTGAAGGTTCAAACTTATTGAGCAATCGGCCTATAGAAGGTTCTTTTGAGCTTTTACCTACGGTAGTGAACCTACCGCAATGGCCCAATTTCCAAGCTGTTTCTTTAGGTCAATTTAACTGGCTGGATGGGCAACTAAAAATTGATTTCACAGCTGATCTAGCGCCTTACATGAGCGGACTCAATGGCCAATATATCTGGCAAGAAGCCTCTAATAATCACCAATTATTAATACAAGCAGAGCAAGTTAATTTACCCAACTTAATGTCTCAGTTTAGCCAGTTAGGTGCGGACATTGATTTACCGCAACAATTTTTGGTAGATGTGACAAGTGGAGTGGCTAGTATTGACGCTCAATGGCGCTGGAATGACACCAAAGTGAGCGGTGAGCAAACGTTAAATTACGCTAATGTTAATGCCCACAAGTCCAACATATATGCCACAGGGTTAGTAGGCAAAAGTCAGTTTGACTACAGTTATGTCTATGCCTCTGAACAAGCAACCAAAGCCACTCTTGTTAGTGATCATCAACTAAGTGCGAGCAAGCTAAGCTTTGGCAATGAATCTTCTGCGTTCATGATCAACCCAACATTAAGCCTTAAAACTCAAGGCTTAAACGACACGGTCTATGATGTCGCGTTATTTGATGCCAATTGGCTAGGTGGCCGTGTGTCAGCAACTAAGGCCTCTATACAGTCAGATCGGTTAAATACTGTGGCTATTAAACTGCAAGATCTTATGCTTAGCCGCCTTGTCACCCTAGCCAAGACCCCTGCCCTTAAAATAACTGGGCAAATGTCAGGTAAGGCCCATCTAACTTTAGACTTAACTTCACCAGGTGAGCAAGGCTTTGAGTTAGCAGATGCGGATTTATCTAGCAGTAGCGTGGGCACCATAGAATATAGCCCCAATGACCCAACCGATGAGACACAAGAAGCGCAATACCTACAGCAGATCCTAAGCCAGTTTGAATTCCAAAGTTTGTCAGCCAAGCTGCGTCATAATCAGGATGGGCAGCTTGAATTATTGACCCAACTTAAAGGCTCAAATGCACAGTTTGAAGCAGGCAAGAGTATCGACTTCAGCCTAACACTCAGCCCTAAACTTCATTAAATAGTTGATTAATATAGCTTAAAGGATGCTGTGGCTGTATGCCTGATTTTTGTGCGATTTGGCTGCGACAAGAATACCCTGTAGCCAACACTGTACCGGCATTTGTTACAGAATTTTGGGCAGCCTGCTGCCAACTCATCTGGTAAAGATCTGTAGACACCTGTTGATGTTTCGCCTCGTGGCCAAAGGTGCCAGCCATGCCACAACAACCCACCGAAGGTGTCGCAAGTTCTACTGAGAACTTATCAAAAATAGTGCGCCAATGATCCAAACTCATGGTAATTAAAGAGTTTTCTGAGCAATGACCAAGCAAAGAAAGGTTTGATTTTCGTTGCTTGAGCGCCTTGGGTAGCTGCACCTGCTCTAAGTGATTAATCAACCACTCTTGCAGCAGCAATACACTGGGAACTTGGTCAGCACCTAGCCTTTGACAGTATTCATCACGGTAGGTGAGGCCTACACTTGGGTCAATGGCAATCAACTCAAAGCCTTGGTTTTCAACCACCTTTAAGTGCTTAACAACCTTGCTGGCTTGGCGATCAAATGCCTTTAAAAACCCTTTCACATACAAGGGTTTACCTGAAGGCATAATCGGCATCACCAGAGGTGTAAAGCCCATATTGACTAAACAAGACAGGATCTCTTTCATTTGGGGTAGATCATAACAGCTACTAAATACATCTTGCACAATCACCGGATGACGCCGCTTTTCTAGCTTAGACATCTGCTCAAACGCGGTCTTATGCCAAGCTTTAACACCCTGTATATCAGTTAGCTGACTGATGTCATAAGCATAGACTTTAGGCATATGTACCATGCCAAAACTCTTTTTGATGAACCACTGACTTGGTGGTAGCTGTGTCAGTGTGTTGCTAAGCCAAGCAAACTTACTGGTATACATGCCTAGCTGCTCTACCATTGCCACCATATAATCACCTAATGGGCGCTTATATTTATGATGATATTTCTCTAAGAACCGACTTCGATACGTTGGTATATCTACCTTAATCGGGCATGCTGTGGTGCAAGCCTTGCACGCTAAGCACGTTTGCATAGACTGATAAACTTGATGTTCTAGCTGTGCTTGGGCGCCCCCTTGAGATTCTTGGCGTAACCATTCCCTGAGTAAGCTTGCCCTTCCCTTAGGTGACTGAACACGATCCTTAGTGGCTTTATATGATGGGCACATGGCAGATTCTGGCTGATAGTTAAAACATGCGCCATTGCCATTACATGATATGACGGGTAACCATTGCTCAACAATAGGCTCGCCTATTTGACGATCTTGAGATCCTCGCGTTCGCGGGTCATCCACCTTAACCAGTGGTCTTTTAGAGTCTATGGGAGTACATATCTTCCCAGGGTTAAGTTGGTTATGAGGGTCAAACCAGCTTTTTATGTGACGCATGTCCTGATACAGCTCATCACCTATGGTTTCTTGTGTGTATTCGCTTCTAAACCCTTTGCCATGCTCACCCCACATTACGCCTTTATATTTTTGCACTAAGGCTTGTACTGCATCAGAGATGATCTTTAGTTTGAGCGCGTCTTCAGGGTCACGCATATTAAGCGCGGGCCTGACATGCAAACAACCCGCATCAACGTGACCATACATGCCGTAAGGTACACTCATACTATCTAATAATTGCCTAAATTCAACAATGTAATCGGCTAAGTTTTCTGGGGGCACAGCGGTATCTTCTACAAAAGCAATGGGGCGCCTTAGCCCTTTGCGATTACCCAACAAACCGACACCCTTTTTACGTAATTCCCAAAAATTAGCCATATCCTGGGCCTGGGTTATACGATCATAACGTGACCCAGCTAGCGTTAGTGCATTGCATATAGCATCCACTTTTTCAGCCAGTTCTGCCCCGTCCATACCACCAAATTCGACAAGGTTGATCGCTGCTACGTGTTTGCCATCCTCTTTGTCTAAATAGGCAGATACTTTGGGCCAAATAACATCTTCTTTAGCAAGGTTAATGATCGTGTCATCAATGGTCTCTATCGCGTCTGGATTTTGCTGCACCAGCACATTAGCATCGCGAAGTGCGTCATCAAAAGAGCTATAGCTTAGCACTAACAACTCTTTAGCTTGAGGAATAGGCGTAAGCTTTAAGGTCAGTTGCGACACCATGGCCAACGTGCCTTCAGAGCCACAAATGAGTCTGCTCAAGTCAAATCCATCATCAGTATCTATGTGAGCTAAGTTATAGCCTGTCATAAAACGATTGAGCTTAGGGAAGCGGGCGCTGATAAGCGCTTGCTTTTGCTGCACTAGCTCGCTGACTTGTTGATATATTTTGGCTTCTTCAGTTGCAGATGCAATTTTTATACTTAATGCATCACTGGAAAGTGATTGTGTAGTGACTTGCTGGCCGTTAGCCAACACTAAGTTCAATGCCAATACATGATTACTTGTTCGCCCGTATACCCTTGAGCCTTGGCCACAAGCATCTGTATTGGCCATACCACCAATAGTGGCTCGGTTACTCGTGGATAATGATGGCGCAAAAAACACGCCAAAGGGGCGCAAATAATCATTTAATTGATCACGAATCACACCAGATTGTACTTTAACCCAGCCAGCCTCCAAATCCATACCAATAATATTAGTTAAATGCCTAGAGCAGTCAATGACTAAACCATCAGTGAGAGATTGACCGTTAGTGCCAGTGCCACCGCCACGAGGGGCAAAATAAATGGAGTTAAATTCGGCTTGAGCCGCAAGGGTAAAGATCGCTTTTAGATCGGCTTCATTTTTTGGATAAAGCACGCCCTGCGGCAGGAGCTGGTAGACACTATTGTCTGTAGATGCGATTAAACGATCGGCTTGATGAGGAGACATTTCACCTGAAAAACCATTTCTATCAAGCGTATTAAGAAACTGTACAAACTGTTCTGCAGGCGGGTTCAGAAACTGTTGATTAGTCATTTTTTGGGGGCCATATAAGCGAGTCGGGAGTAGAATAATTATACCGCAATCTGCCAACCTTGCCCATTATACAAGGGCACAAGAAGGCCAAAATCCATGGTTTAAATGGCGTTTTTACGCTATTACCTGTATGCTCCAGCGCCACAATACATCTATTACAGAGATACCCAATGTCATTTGCGCAACTTGGTCTTGAACCACGCCTATTAACCGCTATAGAAACTAAAGGTTATACTGATCCAAGCCCAATTCAAGAAAAAGCCATTCCGGCTATTTTGAAAGGCGAAGACGTCATGGCTGCTGCTCAAACAGGCACGGGGAAAACGGCTGCTTTTACTTTACCTTTATTACAACAATTAGCTAAAGGTAACCGCGCCCAAGCCAACCAAGTGCGCGCACTGGTACTTACCCCTACTAGAGAGCTGGCAGCTCAAGTAGCGCAAAGTGTATCCACCTATGGCACAGATTTGCCACTAACTTGTGCCGTCGTATTTGGTGGAGTTAAGATTAATCCACAAATGATGCGACTGCGCCGTGGCGCTGATATTTTAGTGGCTACTCCTGGACGCCTATTGGATCTGTATCAACAAAAAGCCGTGCGTTTTGATCACTTAGAAGTGCTCATTCTTGATGAAGCCGATCGTATGTTGGATATGGGATTTATCAATGACTTAAAAAAAATCTTATCTTTGTTACCAAAAAATCGCCAAAATCTTATGTTTTCAGCCACCTTTGCAGACCAAATCAGGTCTCTAGCTAAAGGCTTAATGAACAACCCAGTAGAGATCAACGTTAGTCCTGCCAATAGTACCGCAGCGACGGTAAAACAGTGGCTATGCCCGGTTGATAAAAAACAAAAGCCGGCCCTTTTGCTTGAGCTCATTGTTAGTAAAAAATGGTCTCAGGTATTGGTATTTTGCCGCACAAAACACGGCTGTAACAAACTTGCTAAATGGTTGGTTGGAGGTGGAATTAGTGCCGATGCCATTCATGGAAACAAGAGCCAAGGCGCCCGCACTCGTGCACTCGCGCAATTTAAATCGGGTGAAGTGAAGGTGTTGGTGGCTACCGATATCGCAGCCCGTGGTTTAGATATTGAGCAATTACCACAGGTAGTCAATTACGACCTTCCTAATATCAGTGAAGATTATGTTCACCGCATTGGCAGAACAGGACGCGCCAGCCAAACAGGCGAAGCGATCTCTTTAGTGTGTGCAGATGAAATTGAATTTTTAGAGTCAATAGAACTGCTCATTCAAAAGCACATTGAGCGTGAACCTATTGAAGGTTTTTATCCATTGCATGAGTTACCACCATCACGCGACATGCGCACAATGAAAAATAAAAAACCTAAAAAGCCAAAACTAAAATCTGCACAATTATCGCTTGAGCCGCCTAGAAAGAGAAAACCTAAAGTTAAATCGCCTTTGTCTTCATCTAACCAGCGCAAAGCTCCAAATGCCCCTACTGGAGAAGCTAAAGCAAAAGGCCAAAATCCATGGAAAAAGTCTAACGGACCTAGCAAGCGCCCTGCTCGCTAACCTTTGAATGTCGATCACTGAGCATAACTGACGCACTAAAAAATGCCAAAAAAATACCCTATACAAGCTAATCGAAGGGGAAGCGATTACCTGTATAGGGCACTGGTTTTACATGATGTATAACTATGACTTCTGCTTTAACTAAAAGTTCATTTTTTATATGGCGTGAACTTTTAATCTTTCTTTTTCTTGGTGAGTAAACCCTGTTGGCGCCAGATTTTTTGCCTGATCTGGGGACAACACTTGAAATTCCATGGCGTCGTATAAAAATTCTTCACGAAATGGCACTAACCCACTAGCTAATAACTCAGGGTGTTGCTCTACAACTTCTTCAGAAAAGGGTATAAAACATTGCATAATGTGCTCCTGTTATCATCAATGCCTATTAGGGACTTATATGATGGATAAACAGTGCATCAATAATGGAGAAATAATGGATCTTTTGCCAAATTAGACGGCAATTAAAAAAACCAAGCATAGCTTGGTTTTTTATCCTACAAAGGTCGCCTTATTTAAGCAAGTTACGACCCTTGCTTGCTTCAATGCGCATGCGCAGCGCATTTAGCTTTATAAATCCAGCTGCATCTTGCTGATCATAAGCACCCGCATCGTCTTCCATGGTGGCCATGGCCGCATCAAAAAGACTATCCGCTGACTTACGGCCAACAACATCAACATTACCTTTGTAAAGTTTCAGCTTCACAGTACCGTTAACATACTCTTGAGAGCGGTTAATTAAGGCTTGTAACATTTGACGCTCTTCTGACCACCAATAGCCGTTATACACAAGTTTTGCGTAACGCGGCATGATTTCATCTTTAAGGTGGGCCGCTTCACGATCCATGGTGATGGATTCTATGGCACGGTGGGCCTTTAGCATTATGGTGCCACCAGGAGTTTCATAGCAGCCACGAGCCTTCATGCCCACATAGCGGTTTTCAACGATATCTAAACGACCAATACCATTGGCTCCGGCCACACGGTTCAGTTGCGTCAATACGGTAGCAGGACTCATCGCCTCTCCGTTAATCGCGACAATATCGCCTTTTAGGTAATCTAGTTCAATATAGGTGGCTTCATCAGGTGCCGCTTCTGGAGACACCGTCCAGCGCCACATATCTTCTTCAGAGGGGTGCCAAGGGTCTTCTAACATGCCAGATTCATAAGAAATATGCAGCAAGTTTGCATCCATTGAATAAGGTGAGCTTTTCTTGTTTTTAAAGTCCACTGGAATCTCATGCTTTGCACAGTAATCCATTAAGCTTTCACGCGAGGTAAGATCCCACTCACGCCATGGCGCAATCACTTCAACACCCGGTTTAAGTGCATAAGCACCTAACTCAAAGCGCACCTGGTCATTACCTTTGCCCGTTGCGCCATGTGAAATAGCATCAGCACCGGTTTCATTTGCAATTTCAATCAGGCGTTTGGCAATTAATGGACGAGCGATCGAGGTACCCAAAAGGTATTCACCTTCATACACAGCATTAGCTCGAAACATAGGGAACACAAAGTCACGCACAAACTCTTCGCGCAAGTCTTCAATGTATATTTCCTTCACTCCCAAAGCTTGCGCTTTAGAGCGCGCAGGCTCCACTTCTTCGCCTTGACCTAAGTCAGCAGTAAATGTAACCACTTCGCAGTTATATGTTTCTTGTAACCACTTTACGATTACCGAGGTGTCTAGACCTCCAGAATAGGCTAATACTACTTTCTTGATGTCTGCCATAGCAGTGGAGTTCCTGTAATAAAATAAGGATTTATAATATCCATAAATTATACATGGATGCTTCTAACAGCACAGCATTAGCGTACAAAAATTACCCGATTTTAAGTATTTTATTACCCCCAGTACTGATAAAATGGTGATCATTGTTTGATCCTACTCCATAGCCACTGAACTAGAGACCCCACATGCAATCATTGACTATAATTCGCCCCGACGATTGGCATCTGCATTTGCGTGACGGAGCGGTGCTTGCACGCACTGTCGCAGACACTGCGGCACAGTTTAACCGTGCGATGATTATGCCAAACCTTTCACCACCGGTTGTCGATACCGCCATGGCCATGGCTTATAAAGCCAGATTGGATGCTCAACATACATCTTTAATCCCCTTAATGACATTGTATTTAACCGACAATACCAATGCCCAAGAAATTCAAAAGGCTTTTGACTCTGGCATTGTTAAGGCAGTAAAGCTTTATCCAGCTGGCGCCACCACAAATTCAGCGGCAGGGGTTACCAATATTGAAAATATATACCCTGCTATAGAAAAGCTTGAAGAGCTTGGTATGCCATTATTGGTGCATGGTGAAGTCACTCACAGCCATGTGGATATTTTTGATCGTGAAAAAGGCTTCATAGATCAACAACTGGTGCCACTATTACAACGCTTTCCAAAATTGAAATGTGTATTTGAGCACATCACGACCCGTGAAGCTGCTCAATTTGTGACGGGCGCAAGTGACTTAGTTGCCGCCACCATTACCCCTCAGCATTTACTATATAACCGCAACGACATGCTCGTCGGTGGGATTAAAACCCACCTCTATTGCCTACCCGTGCTTAAACGCAATACTCACCAACAAGCTTTGCAACAAGCCGTTTCTTCAAACAACAAAAAGTTCTTTTTAGGCACAGACTCAGCACCGCACGCCCAAGGCGCCAAAGAGAGTGCATGTGGGTGTGCAGGCTGCTACTCTTCACCTGCGGCTATGGAACTTTATGCTCAGGCATTTGAGTCTTTTGATGCCTTAGATCAACTGGAAGCATTTGCTAGCCTAAACGGCCCAGACTTTTACGGTTTGGCTCGCAATAGCGATACCATTACCTTAACTCGACGGAGCTGGCAGGTGCCTTCCAGTCTAAGTTTTGGCAATGAACTCATCATTCCTTTAGGTGCGGGTGAAACACTCAACTGGAAAATGGAGGCATATCAGCGTGATTAAAGATCGTTTTCGGGGCTATCTGCCTATTATTATCGATGTTGAGACTGCAGGCTTTAATAGTCATACGGATGCCCTTCTTGAAGCTGCAGCTGTCATTATTGATATGGATGAAGATGGCATACTCTATGCTAAAGAAACCATAGAATGTCATATCGCGCCTTTTGAAGGTGCAAATTTAGAAGCCGCCGCCTTGGAATTTACTGGGATAGATCCATCAGATCCTGCACGTGGGGCGATTAGTGAACATGACGCATTAGATGCACTATTCAGACCAATCCGTAAAGCGCTAAAGGCTAGTAGCTGTAAGCGCGCAATTTTGGTAGGGCACAATGCGGCATTTGATTTAAATTTTATCAATGCGGCAGTTCATCGTTGCCAACAAAAACGTAACCCTTTTCACCCCTTTTCTTGTTTTGATACAGCCACACTAGCAGGCTTAGCTTATGGCCAAACAGTATTAGCTAAGGCATGTGCGGCTGCCGATATAAGATTCAGTAATGAACAAGCCCACAGTGCGCGTTATGATGCAGAAAAAACGGCTGAGCTATTTTGCACTATTGTCAATAGATGGAAACAGCTTGGCGGGTGGCAAGCTGAAGATGACGCCTTTCCTTTTGCAGGCTTAGATTAAAAAATCTAAGCTTTTAGGTGATTTTATCCTTTTGATGTAACCATTTTCTATGCGCACAGGTGCCAGGAACAGGCTCATAACCCCCTTTTGAGAATGGGTTACAGCGCACTATTCTCCATAGACCTAATGCAAAACCCTTCAAAGCCCCGTGTAATTGAATCGCTTCAATGGTGTAGCTAGAACAGGTTGGATAATAACGACAATTACTACCTAACAAAGGGCTTAAAAGATACTGGTAGCCTTTAACTAGCAGTATCATTAGTTTGGATAACATCGATGCTTTTGGCTGCTGAGTCATAGGTCTATACCAACAAAATAGGCAATCTGATCCTGAACATCACACCTTCAGGCCGAGTTAAATTATGCGCTGAAACACTTCCTCCATGAAACTGACTAATTAACCGCACTACATACAAACCTAGACCAAAATGTGCGTGACCTGCACCTGCTGCGCGAGCAGACACCATCGAATTAAACAGACCAGCAAGCAGCCCTTCTGGAATGGTTGGGCCACTGTTTTCTACTTCTAAATAACAGTCGTAATCTTGTTGATACAAACGCAGAGTTATGATGCTCCCGGACGTACGAAAATCTCTAGCGTTATCAAGCAGTTTATCCAGTAACTGCTCAATGCGATAATCCACACCAGCAACATAAATGGCCTGATTTTCAGCCTCAAACATCACATCTTCAACGTCTTCTACGGTACCAGGGTTTTGGTGATGTACGTAGGTTTTGAGCAGGTGATACAAGTTTATTGGTTCTAGTTCATCTTCGTGAAGAGCTTCTTCTAAGTTGGCTGCATCGGCTAGCTTTTCAACTATACCACTAATTTTCACTAGCCCTCTTTGGGTACTATCAATGTAGCGTTGCTGCCCCTCTATCACGCCGTGCATTTGTAAATTCTCCAATGAAGTCATCGCAGCATTGAGCGGATTATTCACTTCATGGCGCAAGGTTCGGGGCATGGTGTTCATAAATGCTTGATGCTCATGAAGCCTAGCCACTACCCCGGAAAAGCTACGCGCCAAGTCGCCTATTTCATCGCCGGCACGAATTTCGTTATATAAACGGTTAGTCCTTAACCTGCCATCTGGATCTACAATATGTTGAGCTTCTTTGCCCAATCTCCTGATACGCATGGCTTGGCGCCATGAAAACAACAACAGTACCAATAATATGGTTAGCATTGTGGAAAAGCTTAGCAACGCAATGTTTTCCATCGCCCGCCTTTGCAAACCTAGTATTTGTGCTGTGGACTGTTTTATAAGCACCACACCTAAAAGCTCACCTTCTTGATCGACAATGGGGGCAGCAACCGCCAATATTTGTTCGGTGGGGCCTTTATGCCACCTACCACTCACAAACTTTTTATCCAAAGCCCTATTGAGCAAATCACGCTCTTGGCTTGCTGCTTGAACAGGATTTAGATAAGCTGGAATGGCAATAAACCAGTCTAAACCTTTATTAAGCCAACTTTGAATACGTTCTAAAATGCCTTGCGGTTTTATTTTTTCAGACGTAACCGGGCTTACCTGCCCCACACTGGCTCTGACTTGTAGGTGGTTATCGTAGATGACCACTTGTGAATCAGAGCGGCTTAAACTAGATAAAATTCTATTGGCTTCAGGTGCCCGCATGGCCAAAAGGTTAAAGTGGCTTTCTATGGTGGTGTCTGCACCTACTAAGGTTTTTAAATGGCGCATGGTGCCATCTTCACTGTCCACATCAGCGACAGCCAAACCAAACTCTTGGCGTTGGTTTAAAAAATAATTTGGCAGTGCAAACTCAACCAAGTAGCCATCAACTAGCGGGCGCATTACCGCCTGGATGATAAATGAGGAGGATGGGCGAACGTATTGCGCAGTGGACCAATCATCTTTAACATACCAGACCTCCATCGCTCCAGAAGCAGTGGCCACCATGACTAAGCGCCTTTTATTGCCATTTCTATCGGGTAAGGTGAGGCGCAAATGGTCGCTCACATCCAACCTAGAAGTCCCTTTAACCCTGAGCACTGTTTTATCATCTTGGATACGCACTAAGCCATATATACGGTCATCCTTTTCGCCCAGTAATAAACTATACCCATCTTCACTGTCTTCACCGGCACCAAAATATTTTGCAAAAAGCTGGTAGTCTAGCCATTCATTAGTGTATCCATCTACTTTGGCTGTACCGATTAATGGGTGGCTAAACACCACCTGTTGGCTGTCTAAATAAGGCAGTTCGGCCAACAAATCATCCCGGCCTTGGAATAAAGTCACAATGCCACGGGCCAGCTGTTCTTGTGCTTGAGTTTGTCCTTCGATCATAAACACACGAGTTTCAGCAACAAACCGATAAGATAGCCACGGTATACTAATCAACACCAAGGCAAAGACGAGCACTTGGGTATTGAATCTAAATCGCAGCCGCTTATTAGAGCTATTCATTAGCGCTCAGACCATCGATAACCCATGCCATATTCTGATTTTATGCTATCAAAACCAGCATCTATCAATTTTATTTTTCGCTTTATGTTGCGAATGTGTGTGCTTATGGTGTTATTGGAAACATAGTGCTGATGAGTGGCTTGAGCCAAGGTATCATAGGTGAGGATATTACCAGGCCTGCGTGTGAGAGCTTCAATCATGCGAAATTCGGTGAGGGTAAGCCCGAGTATTTCTTGGCCCTGCCACTTGGCTTGGCGGCTTTCTTCAAGCAACTGCAAGTGGCCAATATCTTTTACTTTTTGATCATTAGTTTCCGCAGACACTACCCTAATATCGCTCAAGCGTACCAAAGTCGCTACTTTTTCAGCAAGAAAATCTAACGATACGGGCTTGGGTTGGTAATCCCATGCGCCCATTCTAAGGCCTAAGATTCGGTCAATCTCTCCTATGCGTTCGGTTAAAAACAACACTGGAAGCTCTGGATGGATTTTTAATAAGGCCGCACACAACTGAAAGCCTGCATCAATATTATCATGCATGATAATATCAAGGATCACTAGATCTGGACGTTGTAGCTTTATACCAGACTCAGCTTCATCTTTTCCAGCATATGCAGTCACTTGATAACCACGCTGTTCTAGAGCGAATTGATAATTATCTCGTTGATCCTGATCATCTTCTACTATAATAATATGCTTGGCCAAAGAAGGCTCCTTAATTAATGCTCTAACCGTTTCTCAAGTAATTCAAGAGTGAGCTGCAAGGTCTTTTTTGCTTTCTTTTTTGCGCTGTCAATTTGCAGTTTTAACTGTGTAACAGCAGCTATTGCTGCAGTTTTTTCGTTTCCACTTTGCTTAATACCCTCCATCAAAGAATCAACTTTTAGATTGATTTCTTGAAGCTCTTGTTCAGCGCGTTGTTTGGCGATGGCCACGGCTTTGGCTTTACCTGCATCTGCTTTAATCTGCTCCTGTGGCGTGAGCTCTTTTTTTACCTTGGCGCTACAATTTTTGCTTTCCACGCCTCCAACAAAAGACATGATCCCTACTGCCGAACGTAAGCGCTGCATAAATGGCTGACTATGGGCACGAGCCTTAAGCGCGCCTTTTTGAAGTTGCGCTTCGATATAACTTGGGTCTTTTATAATGACATCATAACGCTTTCGAGCGGGTGTAAGGTATTCGTTAAGGTATTCAAATAACTGACCTTTCATTTCACCCCAGCCAATGCCGTTGGCATAGGCATTTCGCATGGCTAGGGTTTCTTGCTCACTAGCAAAGGAGCTATAGATTTCGAATAAGGTACAGGTTTCTGGATCCTTCTCTTGGCCAGGCGGCAAACTGTTGGTAGTAATCTGAAAAATAAGCTTCTTTAATTCATCAGCTGGGGCAAATAATGGAATAATATTGCCATAACTTTTACTCATTTTACGACCATCAAGGCCAGACAAAACCTTTGAATCACCTTCTTCAACCATAGCCTCTGGCAACACAAAGTGTTCACCATAAGTATGGTTGAAACGCATGGCAATGTCGCGGCACATTTCAATATGTTGAATCTGATCTTTACCCACTGGAATGTGATGGGCATTAAACATAAGAATGTCAGCAGCCATTAATATGGGATAACTAAACAACCCCATATTAATTCCTTGATCCAGATCAGTGTTTGATTGACGCTGATTCTCATCAACAGAGGCTTTATAAGCATGGGACCTATTCATCATCCCTTTGGCGCTCATACAAGTTAAAAACCATGCTAATTGAGGGATTTCTGGAATATCAGATTGCCGATAAAAGGTCGCTTTGTCGGTATCCAAACCAAGGGCTAGCCAAATAGCCGCAATCTCTTGACTAGAACGATGCAAGGTTTGAGGATCTTGGCACTTGATCAACGCATGGTAATCAGCAAGAAAGTAAAAACTATCGGTGTCTGCTTTTTGACTGGCAGCAACTGCAGGTTTAAGCGCACCTAAGTAATTACCAAGATGGGGGGTTCCAGAGGTAGTAATGCCGGTAAGCACTCGTTGTTTGGCTTGCATGTATTGAATCTACTATTAACGCGTTAAAAGGATCATTATACACGGCCAATTACCCCTGTGTTAGCCCCAAAAAAACCTTATCAAGGCATACCTAGCATTTGTTGATTACCCTCACCTTTTAAGGCCCGATTTACTGCGATAACGCCGCCAACATGACGCATAGAAGTGGCCCGCTAAAATGACTTGCTTCCATCTCTGCGCCCCGTTAAGGTAGGCTCACTAATGCGATTAACGAGGATTTAAAATGGAACAGTTCGCAACCTTTGGTGCCGGGTGTTTTTGGGGTGTAGAAGCTTTATTTGCAGCTCAAACCGGTGTGACAGAAACTTCTGTGGGCTATATGGGTGGGCACACGGCCCAAGTTAATTATGCGGCGATATGCCAAGGCGATACAGGCCATGCTGAAGTAGTCCAAATCACCTTTGATGACAGCATCATAAGTTACACCGCGCTACTAGAAATATTTTGGAAAAACCACAACCCTACTACACCTAATCAACAAGGCCCAGATTTTGGCACACAATACCGCTCAGTGATTTTTTACAATAATGAAAATCAACGTCAACAAGCCAGTGATATGTGTAAGGCGTTAGAGGAAAGTAGCGTATTTAGGGCCCCCATCGTAACTATTATCGAACCTGCTGCCACCTACCATCTGGCCGAAACTTATCATCAAAAATATTTGTTAAAACGTGGTCAAACTAGCTGTTCTATCTAGTCGGTTTAAGTCATGCAAAATAGAGGTCTCATGCTTCGTTAGTGTGAGTCGCTTTTTGACAAGTTAGCGACACTACTGATGGGTAGAATCTGCTCGATATTCCAAGCCTAATGGCAATTTTGCTCATTGGGCCACTTACCCTTTCTTCGGGAGCAAATACACATGAAATCTTCTGCTAAAGTTGTCGTTATTGGCGGCGGTGTTGTCGGCGCAGGCACTTTGTATCATTTAGCCAAAAAAGGTTGGACAGATGTCGTTTTAGTCGAACGTAAAGAGCTCACATCTGGTTCTACATGGCACGCAGCTGGTTTGCTACCGCTTTTCAATATGAGCTATTCAGTGGGTAAGTTACATCAATACTCTGTTAACTTTTACCATGAGTTAGAAAAAGAGACGGGAATGAATGTCGGTTTTTCAGTGGTGTCTAACATCCGTTTGGCTAATTGTGAATACCGTATGGACGAATACAAATACTACGCTGGTGTTGCAAAAACGGTTGGCGTAGAAACAAAGTTTCTCACTCCAGAACAGGTGAAAGAAGTTTGGCCTTTGTGTAATACTCAAGGTTTACTTGGTGCGATCCAGCACCCCGATGATGGTTACATTCAGCCAGCTGAT
>JAIBDW010000147.1 GCA_024686035.1 Oceanospirillaceae bacterium | reverse complement strand
TTATTTTTACTAAGCCACAACACCCTTGCTTCGTGAAAATAACTTAAAACGCGATCGTTACTTAAATGGTTGCCATAATTCAAGTCAGCCACTCTTACTTGTATCTCACAATCAAACAACGGATCAAACATCGGGTTTATTTTAGTCTGTGGCATGGTCTTGTCCAAAGTAACGCGCAAGTACGCGCAACATGCCGTTGCAAAGCGTCTCTAAGTCTTCTTGGCTCATTACATAAGGGGGCATCACGTAAACCAGCTTGCCAAATGGCCTGACCCAAATGCCTTCTTCTAGAAACATTTTTTGAATAATCCCAAGATCTACGGCTTGGCTTACTTGTATCACACCGATAGCGCCCAATACACGCACATCTTCAACATAAGACAAGGAGGCGGCAGGTGTTAGTAAGCTAGTTAAGCCTATATTGATCTCATTGACCTGCTTTTTCCAATCACTACTTTCTAGTAAGTCTAGGCTTGCATTGGCTACAGCGTAGGCTAAAGGGTTAGCCATGAAAGTGGGGCCATGCATAAAGCAACTTGCCTCACCACGCGAAATGCTGGTGGCAATTTCAGACGTTGCAAGGGTCGCTGCAAAGCTCATGGTGCCGCCAGTAATGGCTTTACCTAGACACATAATATCTGGCGCCACGTTTGCGTGATCACAGGCAAACAAAGCGCCGCTGCGACCAAAACCTGTGGCTATTTCATCAGCAATTAATAAAATATTGAATTGCTTACACAGCTTAGCGGCCCCACTTAGCCACTGGGGGCTATAAAAACGCATGCCACCTGCACCTTGTACAATAGGCTCTAATATCAAAGCTGCTATATTGTCATGGTGTTCACGCATGGTGGCTTCAAGTTCGTCTAAGTCGCCTGTTTGTAAGGGACGATCAAAGCCCATCGAGGGAGCGTCAACAAAATAGTGTTGTGGTAATACGCTGGCAAACAATCCGTGCATACCATTGATAGGATCACACACCGCCATCGCCCCAAACGTATCTCCATGGTAGCCATTGCGTATAGTCAGCATACGATTTTTGTTAGGCTGCACCTTAGAGTGCCAATATTGCAACGCCATTTTTATGGCCACTTCCACAGCCACAGAGCCTGAGTCTGAGAAGAAAACTTTATCCAACCCAACAGGGGTCAAATCCACTAACCGCTTGGCTAAAGTCACCGCAGGTGCGTGAGTAATACCACCAAACATGACATGAGACATGTCTTCAATTTGCCCTTTCATCGCTTGGTTTAGATGTGGGTGATTGTACCCATGTACGGCACACCACCATGAAGCCATACCATCGATCACCTCTTGCCCATCCATCAGTGTCAGACGCACCCCATGAGCGCCTGCAACAGGGTAGGCTGGAGGTGGGTTATCCATCGACGCATAAGGATGCCATACATGTTGTTGGTCTAAGGCCATCAAATTTTCTGGGGTTATTTGGGTCATCGTCATAAAGGTTAAGCGTTGTTTGTTGTAGGGTTTATATTAACATAGCCAAGCCATGTTATTAGCTGATTTCAACCACCTTGATGTGATCTAACGCCACTTGCCAGCGCAAGTTAATATCGGCAATGTTACAGCCATAAATACGCTTAGGATCTTGCTGGTAGGCAGGCCTAGGGTCATGCTGTAACACTTGTTCAATGAGTTCTTTAAGCGCAGGCCGCACAGATAAAGCACTTTGCGCCTGATCACTATAATCAATGGGCAGCGTTAATATCTGGTCATCACTTGCAAAGCCACTTTTTGCGTGGCCAATAGATTCTACCCAAGGCAGATAGGGCTTAATATCTAAGATTGGGGTTTGGTCTATTAAATCAGCCCCACTCACATGTAAGGTAACGCCATTGCGTGTGTCAATGGCTTCTAGCTTGACTAACGATAAGCCTAAGGGGTTGGGCCTAAAAGTGGAGCGGGTTGCAAACACCCCCATTTTTTTATTGCCCCCAAGCCTTGGAGGTCTCACTTTGGGCTTCCAGCCGTGTTCAGCGGTGTGATGAAAGATAAAATTTAGCCATATATGCGAGAACTCCTCTAGCCCAGCGACAGTGTTGGCTTGATTGTAAGGAGCAAACAGCTCTATTTGTGCTAAAGCAGCAGGCACTAGACCAGGTTGACGGGGAGTGGCAAACTTTTCTTTGAAGCAAGAGTGAATGATGCCTATGGGAGTGACTTCAATAGATGTTGCATCATTGGTTGGTGATGAGTGCGCTGGTGGAATTTGGTCTGTGGGCATGATTAGATG
>JAIBDW010000064.1 GCA_024686035.1 Oceanospirillaceae bacterium | reverse complement strand
TAAACTCAATGAACATTACTTCAACAAAGAAAAAGGTATTTATTCAAAGCAGGCGATTAATGATTTAATCCCTCAAGAATATCGTCTCCACCAAAGATTTGATCATGCAGATTTTGAGCCTAAAACCTTTCCGGTGTTTGTTAAGCCTGAGTGGGGGCAAAATTCCAAAGGTGTGCAACGAGTAGATAGCTTAGCTCAGTTTGATGCCGTGCGAAAAGATTACTATTTTTCTAAGCCTAAGTACCCTTTGCTAGTGCAAGAGAGTGCTCAAGGGGTTATTGAGTTTGAAGTGTTTGTGTTGGCAAGTTCAAGTTCACAAGGTGCTTATGGCTACTTATCCATCACTCAGGTAGTTAATGCTGGGCAAAATACGATACCAGTCAATGGCATACATAATCCACATACTTCTTATGTAGAAATAACCGAGCAATTTTCAACAACTGAATTACAGCAATTATGGTCACTATTAAAACCGATTGGTGAATTTAATATTAGCCGCTTTGGTATTAAGTCAAATTCTAAAGCTCACTTACTCAAAGGCATCTTCAACATTATAGAAATTAACCTATTATTACCTATGCCCATGGTATTGCTAAGCAGCAATACATCTTTGAAGGCAAAGATGGGTTTAGCGATCAACCTAACCTGGAAAATGGCCTTGCTCACCAAAGCAAAACCTCAAGTTAATGGGTTGGCATCTAATTCACCGCTTCTAAGCACTTCTATATCCAAGCAGACAGGGCGATGAGAGTGTTTCGTGGGATCAATCAAACAATCTATAGCTGGATTAGTAAGCGCTATATGTCAGGTTGTAGCAGTTATAATTCCCTTACAGTGCGCAAGTCTTACCGCTCTAAAAAGCAAGCTCGCCGTGTGTTTGAAAAAAATGCAGTGCCTCATGCCAAGGGTACTGTGTTTTTTAATCCATGGGTGGCGATAAAGTTTGCTAAAACTTACGGCTTTCCATTGGTAGTGAAGCCTAATGTGAGTGGCTATTCGCGTGGTAGCTACTTTCCTATTGAAAATTACCAACAGCTTTGGAAGGCCATCATTTTAGCTAAAATGTGGTGGCCAACCACAGTCATTGAACAATACTTACTGGGTAAAAACTACCGTGTGGTGGTTGTGGATGGACAACTCATGTCGGCCATTCAGCGTTTTGCGCCTAGGGTGGTCGGGGATGGCGTAAGTCGTATCGAAACACTTATTGACACAGAAAACAGCATGCGTAAAGCACTCGATTTGTTGGAGTGCATGTACGCTATTACAAAGGATAAAAAAACCACAGATTATTTGGCTACTCAAGGGCTTACATTAAAAACCATTTTGCCTATGGGACAAGTGGCTGATTTGTATTTTCGTATATCATTAGCGCCAGGAGGCACTGTGGATGTGGGTGATAAGGCCACCATACCAGAGGCTAATAAAGCCCTATTCTTAAAGGTTTTAACCCTGTTTGAGGCCAATATTTTAGGAGTGGATGTGATTTTTTCTAAAGGTATTGAAACACCACACACAGATCAAGAATGTATTTTTTTAGAAGTAAATTCAAGGCCTTACTTAAAAATGCATGAGTATCCAAGACATACCAAAAAGGAAGACTTAACCCCCTTTTATGAACGCTTAGATGCTTTAGCCATAGAAGATGCAAACCTATACTAGTGTTAAATTTTAAGCAGACTTTTAATATATTTGTAGCCGTACACTTTTTTCTAAATGGTTTGCTCCCTTTGTATGTTCCTGTGTATTTAATACAGCGTGGGTATGATCTGGAGTGGGTTACAGCGTTTGTCGCTGTTTCTACTGTTGGGTTTTTAGCGGGTCTTTATGCTTGGAAAAAGTGGTATTTTAACTATGGCTTGAAGCCTATTATCGTGGCGTCTTTTGTCGCCCAATTATGCTTGATCACATCTTTGGCTTTATTTGATCATGTTTTTTGGTTAGTTGTTTCTGCACTTTTGTATGGTGTGGTTAATTGTTTTTTATGGACTAGCCAGCGAGTATTATTTCTTGCTTTAATGGATTCATTAAAGCAGGCCTCTGCTACAGGAAGACTGTTAGGTAATTTCCAAATACTTGCAGTAGTGGCGATAAAGCTTGGCTTGTTGGTAGGTGCATTTTTGTTAGCGCAAAATTCATTTGTCATACTTGTTGCATTGGCTACTATAGTGGCTATAGGTGGAACAGCAGTGCTGGTCAAAGGCGCACCTAGTTCAACCTTGTGGTCAAAAAAATTAAGTATAAAAACTAACGAATTAGGGTTAACTTGGCGGCAAATGTTGGTTTATCGAGATGGCTATTATTCCAGTCTTACGTTTTATATTGATGGTGCGTTTTTGTTTGCAGAAAATTTCTTTTGGGTCATTAGTTTGTACTTTTTATCCCAACAAAATATTCAATACTTAAGCTTTTTGTTAGTGGCTCTTAGCATCATATTAGGTTTGGTTTTTTGGCTATTAAAGAACCGTATTGACCAATATGACCCCCAAAAAGTGTATTGGGTTGCAGTGATAGGCTATGTCATCTCTTGGGGCTTAAGAGCACAAACTAATCTGGAAATGCCCCATTTAACGATGAATTTATTTATTTTAGTGATCGCATTTCTCACTGCTTTTTTCCGTCTTAGTTTTAATAAACGTTTGTTTGATAATGCACAAAGACAGTCACCTTTATTGTATATTTTGGCAAAAACCTATGGTTCCCAAATGGGTGCCATGATCTTTTTTGCAGGCGTTACCTTAGGTGTTTATCTATATGGTGGTCAGCTCTCTATAGATTCGATGCATTTAAATTCGCTCTATTGGCCTGTGGCAGGTTTTTCTGGTTTATATATACTCTATCAACTAAAGCCGAAGCTTCAATCGATGACTTAGTCACACATTGTGAGATTTACCGTATAAGCTAAGGGCTAAGAAAGGCCAGTCATGCTTGGGTTTGGTTGATATGTTTTTTAACCGTTAGTAAAACAAAGGAGAAAGAGGTGGGGTCGGTAATATAGTTTTACCTTTGGCCGTAAGTACCTCTAAAAAATATGATGAAATTTAAATTACCTGTTTGGTGCTCTGGAATATTTGCTGGATTATTGCTATCTGTGTCTTTTGGAGTTGCTGCTAAGGATTCAATCTACACTGGATATTTCAATAATGTGGCCTTGTCCGGTTACGATACCGTCGCTTATTTTAAAGAAAATAAACCGGTTAAGGGCGACAAAATGTATGCGACTGAATACAAAGGTGCCCAATGGCACTTTAAGTCGCCTGAAAATCGAACCCTTTTTATAAATGAACCCACTAAATACGCACCTCAATACGGGGGCTATTGTGCTTATGCTGCTGCCAGAAACAAGGCTTCCAAAGGCGACCCGTTAGCGTGGACTATTCATAATGATAAGCTATATATCAACTACGATCTAAGTATTCGTAAGTCATGGTTAAAAGACATTGACGCTGAAATTGTTGCAGGTGATGCTAATTGGCCTGGGCCGTTAAACTAATGCTGGCACGACCACACCTTGGCTGTTTGCGCAAAAGGTACACCACCACTAAGCGACGTATTGCTAAATAATGCGCCATGGTTGAAAGTTTTATGTTTTTTATGGGACTTGTGCGAGGTAGAGGAACACCTTTAAAACGGGCCCAGATGAATGGGAATAGCAGGCCTAGACTTATGTGCTCATGCCCAATATTATTGATCAACTATAAAGTGACTCACCACAGGCAAGCAAGGGAATGGCACAATGCATCTATCAAAAATCCATACTTACCCAATTAAGTCTACCCACCCAATATCTGCCCAAAGCACCTATTTGCTGACCACAGGCATTGCTTTGGATAGACATTGGATGGTGATAGACGCCAATAACGCCATGGTGACTTCACGTAAACGCCCTAAATTGTTGCATGTTTTAACTCGTGTTGAGGGGGATTGCTTACGCGTGATAATAGAGCATCAAGAGTTTTTGTTGCCTTTGACTGTAGAGCCAAACACGCCCATTATGGTGAAGCACTGGGCGCAAGAGCCATTGCCTGCATGGCCACAAAACGAGGCGTTAGATACCGCTTTAAGTGCTTACCTAGAGATGGATTGTCGGGTGGTTTATAGTGCTAGTTTACACTCAAAAAGCTCAAATGACGGCGTATCCTTTGCAGATGCCCAGCCTGTTTTATTGACCACAACAGCTTCTTTAGCTGCTTTAAATATGCGTTTGGATGTGCCTGTGGGCATGGGCCGATTCCGTAGTAATTTGGTAATCGATAACGTGATTGCTGA
Source organism: Oceanospirillaceae bacterium (assembly GCA_024686035.1). GTDB lineage: Bacteria > Pseudomonadota > Gammaproteobacteria > Pseudomonadales > Balneatricaceae > Njordibacter. Next base: position 7,164 of record JAIBDW010000064.1, on the reverse strand, counting down.
TGTTGAAGATGCTTGGAAAAGAATACGCATTGGTGAATGCGAGCTAGAGGCCACTTACCCTTGTGAGCGATGTGTATTAACCACGATTGATCCTGAAACACTCACTAAGCACCAACACCAAGAACCTTTACGTACCTTGGCAACCTATAGGAAGCTACCGCAAGGCGGCGTAGGGTTTGGTGTTAACCTCATCGTGGTTCGACCCGGCCCTATCTGTGTTGGAGACACCTTAGAGGTGTTGAGCTACGCAGCTACCGCTCATTAAACCTTCCGTGGAGATGTAACTCGCGCATTTTTGGGTTGTGGTGGTAGGGTAGTATAAAGTCTTGTTATTCTCTCCAATACCAACTGGTTACGTTATAGCGGTAATGATGGGCATGATCTATGTGTAATTTTTCCACCCAATGCTCTGAGCCTGGTGATGACGGGTTAAACAAAACGCAGCGATTGTATGTAGGTGTTATCGAGATTGGTTGGCACTCTTGTTGACCTATAAAGCTAAGTTCACCACCTGCTTTATGGCTCCAGTCCTTATTTAAATAGAGTAACATGCAGACTTCTCTGCCAGGCGAGTCATCAGCATGTTGCCCAATAAAGTCTGTGTTTGCCAGACGAAAGTAATTAGTATTAATTTCAGGCTCAGCGACATTAATGTCGGTCAATTGCACTTGAAAAAGACTTGATAGTAGTGACATAAAAGCATCACTGCGTAAAAAACATAAAAATTCTTGAGCAAGGTTAGCGCTGTCAGTATCATTGTTCCACACATCCCTTTGCACGAAGCGCTGAGCCTGACTAGCTCTTTGCCACTGAGTGTGATCTGCGTATAAGGCCGAGTAGGTATGTTGTTGGGTTTGCCAGTCACCAGGTTGTTGCAAGATGTGCGTTAGCTCATCAAGCTTGGATTCATTAAATAGCCCATCAATCACTATATAATTAGGACAAGCGCTCACTAAGGCTTGCCGATATTGATCTAGCTTAATGTCCGTGACTAGTTCGTCATTGAGCCACACTAAATTATTCTCCCTGTTCTTGCTTTGTTGTAACGGTTTCACCTGCCGTGGCTGACGCTGGAGGCAACCCAGACATGATGCCTGCTTTTATGGTTTGTGGAGCATAGGCTTTGCGGGCAAACACACGTTCCAAAAATGGCTCAAAAAACGCTAAAGTCTGGTTCTCATAATGGGGATCAAAAGAGTTTTGATCCCAACGTTCACAAAAGTCCACAGCACTTTGATAATAAACATGATTGCGGCATTTATCACGCTCATTAGGATTCCAGCCATCTAAATGGTGCGCGTAGTAAATCATTTGAAATGCACCATGGTGCTCAATCACCCAAGTGACCTCCTCACTGACAAAGGGACGAATGATTTCTGCAGCCACACGGTCGTGGTTTTGGGGGGCCAGGCCATCACCTATGTCATGCAGCAGTGCTGCTACTATCCAGTCATCGTTTGCATTATCGCGCCATGCTCTGGTGGCAGATTGTAGGCTATGCTCTAAGCGGCTAATCGGATAACCATCTAGGCTATCTTGGCCTTGGCGTTTTAGCTCTGCAATTAATCGCTGCGCTGTTTTACTATGAAAAGGAGCTTCATACTGATGCAACAACTGATAATCTTCTTTTGTACCTTGCTTCATTTGGGTAAAACTAACGGTGGCCATATCTGCTTCCAATGTCAAAGATTTAATGTGTGAAAACGGCACAAAGAATGCCAGCTTCAAAGAGTCTTAGCAAGACAGGGGTGAGAAAGCTTAGAAGGGGTGGTGGAAGGCCACAAGGATTAACAGACCAAAGTATGTCAAATAGATTAACCAATCATTCAAGGCTGAGGTAGAATAAGATATTACTTAATTAATAAAATCATACTTATGGCAGGTTTGCATCAAGACATTCTTCGAGAACTTGGGATCTTGCAATTAGAGCTTCATAATTTGGGGATCTGGAGTGACATTGCGCCTTCAGAAGAGGCGTTACTGAGCACAGAGGCTTTTTGTTTTGATCATATGAGTTTAGAGCAATGGTTACAGTGGATTTTCATACCAAGGTTGAGTTACCTAGCCGAAACTGAAGCAGATTTACCTCAAAAAAGCGCCATACTGCCGATGGCAGAAGAAGCCTTTAAAGACCTAGACTATGCTGTTAAAGGCCTGTTGGGAAGCATCCGGCGTATGGATAGTTTACTGACGGTATAGGTGATTAGTCTATACCGACACAAGTAATGATCCATTAAGTTTAAGCGGAAAAACGCTGCCCGATCCAGCCCCCTACCAACAATGCAGGTAAAAACACCATGGCTTCAGTGGGGTTGATCATTGCACTGAGAATACCAGGGCCAGGGCAATAGCCGCTAAGCCCCCAGCCAATTCCAAATAAGCTTGCGCCTAAAAAAAGGCGCTTATCAACACTGGTTTTGACCGCCATATAAAAACGCTCAGCAAACAGTGGTGCTTTGCGTTTCATGATGAAACGTGAAGATACTAATGTAACAGCTACAGCGCCGCCCATAACGAAGGCCAGGCTTGGATCCCAATTGCCAAATAGATCTAGGAAATCTTGTACTTTAACAGGGTTGACCATTTCTGAAATGACTAGACCTGCACCAAAAATAAGACCAGATAGAAGAGCGATGATAATACGTTGCATGTGAGTCTTCCTTATCCGATGAAGTGGCGTAAAACGGTAACGGTGATAATACCGGTAGCCATAAAAGTGAGGGTTGCAGCAATTGAACGCCCAGCCATTAAGCCAATACCACAAACGCCATGTCCGCTAGTGCAACCATTGCCAATGCGGGTACCAATGCCTACTGCTAAGCCAGAAATAATCAACAAAATAGGCGAGTAGCCTTGGCGTAATTCAAATTCAACAGGCAGCATCAAATAACCACCCGCTATAAGGCCGATTAAAAAAGCCATGCGCCAGTTTCGCTCTGAGCTACTTAGGGGATTAAACAATAGATTATATAAGATGCCACTGATACCAGCGATACGTCCGTTAAACGCTAACAATAGCGCTGCACTTATACCAATCAAAACACCGCCTAGAAGGGCTTGCGTTGGGAATGCTTCAAGCATGATTTAAACCTTTTATATTAGAATATTCTAATTATATGCACACGATTAGATCCTGTCAATCCAACTTTATGGTTATATGCTTATTTCTTTTTAAAAAAAAGTTTAAAGATGGGAGTGTTGTAAGCAAATTTTGCTGCTTTGGTGTCAACAAATAGCTCATATCGTGGTATGTTTAGGATTAGAAAAATGATGTTAATAATATGGACTTCCAGTAGATGCCAAACAATGACGATATCGATGACTTGCCAAGCTTAATGCCAGATTCAGATGAGATAAAAGGGGCGCGAAAGCCCCCCCTTTCTCAAAGTGGCAATCAAAGTGCTGAATCGGGTAGTTCATCTTCAGAAAATGCGAGCCGGGGATCAGTGAGAGAAAATCGCAGGCCTATCAGCCCACCTAGGGCCATGGGCTCTGCTGGGCCACAAGTGATTGCTAAGCAAAGCTCAACACTATGGTTATTGGTCCTGGCCATGTGTGTGGGCCTTTTGAGTGGGGGATATTGGGCCTACAACAAGCTCACTGATGTTGATCTTTTATTAACCGTATCTCGAGGTGAGCTAGATCATGCCCGCAAAAGAATCGGAGAGTTAGAAGCTTTGGTGGTTGCTACAGACGTAAACGCAAATAAATCAGGTACTGTCGTTCAAGCCCAAGTAAGGTTAATTGACAACAGAGCCAAAGAGCGTAGTAAGTTTGTAGATACAGAGATTGATAAGCTGTGGGGTGTGGCTTATCGTAACAACCGGCCAGCGATTGAGGAAAATCAAAAGGCCATTGAAAACAACACGACTGCACTTAAGCAGCATCAAGAAACCCTGGTCACCCAAACTGACAAAGTAGATCAGCAAAAAACACAATTATCTGAACAGCAGCGTTTAATACAAGAAGTTGGCCAAATCAGTGAGTTGGCCGTGGAGAACGCTAAGGAACAGCTCAATAAAGTACAGCTTTTGCAAGATGCTTTGGCCACTGTGTTAAAACAAATCGAGAAACAAGACCAAACCTTGGCCGACCAGCACAAGGCAGACGTGGCTCATGCTCAGTTAGCTGAACAACTGGCCCTGCAGCGCGTGCAAGACATCGCTACGTTAAACATGACTATTGAAAGCGCATTGAGTCAAGTAGAAAGTGCGAGCACCAATGAAGATTTAAATGCGGTCACCAATCGCATTGATAATCTTGAAAATAAATCTAGGGTGTTAACTGCGATTGAACAAAATGCCAGCGAAATGGATGAACGAGTTTATTTAGTTGAGGAATCTATTGATTCAGTAAACTCGTTTCGAAGGGATACGAATCGTAAGTTAGATCAGTTGCAGAATCAGATCCGTAATTTGGCCTATGGTGAGTAACTGAATGTCCAAAGGGATGTGCGCAAAGGAGGTGAGCATGAAAAAGCTATTGCACCCTAAAATCCAATTGGGCCATTGGCCCACGCCACTAGAGCCTATGCTGCGTATTAATGACATGCATAAAGGGCCAGAATTATGGGTAAAGAGGGATGATTGCACAGGCCTTGCTTTTGGGGGCAATAAAACTCGCAAGTTGGAGTTTTTAATTGCAGACGCACAGCTAAAAGGCGCCACTACGCTGTTAACAGCAGGGGGTATGCAATCGAATCATGCCAGGCAAACGGCGGCTGCAGCGGCTAAAGTGGGCTTAGGGTGTGAGTTGTTTTTGGAGCAAGTAGAAGGTGTTTCAGAAACAGATTACAGCCACTCTGGTAATGTCTTGTTAGATCAGATACTTGGCGCTCGATTACATTTGCTGCCAGCAGGCCAAAATTTGGACGCCGTTATGGCGCTAAGGGCCCAAACCCTTACCGAGGCTGGCCAAGTGCCATATGTGATGCCCGTAGGCGGCAGTAACACGATTGGCGCAATGGGGTATGTTAATTGCGGTTTGGAATTGGCACAGCAATTACAAACTCAAAAGCTAAGTTTTGACGCCATTGTTTTGGCTACGGGAAGTGGCGGGACTCAGGCTGGTCTGCTTGCAGGTTTGGCGTTAGCGGGCATTGATATTCCAGTATTGGGGATGACAGTCAGTCGCTCAAGCTTTGAGCAGTGTGAAAAGGTATTGGTGTTGTTGCACCAAGTGCAAGAATTCCTAAAACAACCTAAGTTGCACGAAGATCATGTCATTTGTTTTGATCAATACTATGGCACAGGCTATGGCCATCCTACACCTTTAATGATCGAAGCGGTGCATTTGGCCGCCAGTTTAGAAGGCTTGTTGCTAGACCCTGTTTATTCGGGCAAAGCGTTTGCTGGTTTATTAGATCTGGTTAGGCACGGCTATTTTGATAGCTCTGATCGTGTTTTGTTTTTGCACACTGGTGGCGCACCTGGTTTGTTTGCGTACAGTGAGTGTTTGAGCGAGAGATGATCAAGAAATTAACTGTGTTGGACTTTCAAGGCATTCACTTTTATTTTTAAATGTATCAATAATAATGCTCTCTAATGCTTTAGTTACAGGCATATGTTTACGGCGACGAGACTGAAGCAGGGCGATTTGACGTTTGATGTGAGGCTCTTCAATTAATCTAAATGCAAGCTCTTGGCTGTCTTTTGGGAAGGCCATCCAAGGCAATGTGGTAATGCCGGCACCTGCTTCTAGCATGGCGACCAATGAAGTCATATTCGCCACCTGGGTTGGGGCGGATATAAACCCATAAGCGGGAGTATTTTCTACTAGCGGTGTAGTGCCGTTGCGTATGAGTTTTTCTTGCCCCAGCGCTTCCCAATTAATATTAGCGTTTTTCTGCATCCATGGGTGTTCTTTGAGGGCGACAATGCCTACCCTATCAGCACATAAGTGAGTGTGGTGCAGATCCTTCTCTGTTTGCCAAATACTACTAATCGCTAAATCAATGCGTCCATCTAATACTTTGTCCCTTAAGTTATCGCCATTGTCATCTTGCACTTGTAAGTGAACAAGCGGATGCTGCGCTAAAAAAGCGCGCATTATTTGGGCTAACACAGTTTTGGCAATGGATGGTAAAACTCCTAGTTTAATACTGCCAGACTGCCCTTGCGCCATGCTCATGCCATTATGTATGGTGGTTTCATAGTGTTTGTACAGAGATTTAGCTTCAGGTAAAAAAGCGATGCCAAACGCACTGAGCTCTCCGTGGCGTTCAGGATTAAACAAAGCAGCGCCAAGTAATTGCTCCAGTTGCTTAATTGCCAAACTCACAGCAGGCTGTGATCGACATAAAATACTAGCCGCCTGACGGAAATTTTTACAATGGGCCACAGTGAGAAAAGTGTTGATTTGAGCTATTTTTATGTCTGGTAACATAGTCTTTATCGACCCTTCTGTTTTTAATAAAACTTATCAAATTATATATTTAATTGATTATTATTATCAAGTTTTCGGGTTTAAAATGTATTTAACTAACAAAATTATGCCAGTTAAATCAGCGCAGGAGCGAACATGAGCCAAGTACAAAAGAACTACATCGCAGGTCAATGGGTCGATGGTGAATCAACGATTGATAACATTAACCCTTCAAATCACTGCGAAATTGTGGGCCAGTTTGCCCAAGCTTCCGCCGATCAAGTGGATCAAGCCATTGCATCTGCACGTGTGGCGCAGGTAAAGTGGCAGGCGACAGGGCTGGAAGCTAAGCAACGTATATTGCAAGCCATCGGTGATGAGATGATTGCGCGTTGTGATGAGCTTGGTGAAGTACTCTCTTGTGAAGAAGGAAAACCTCGTGCAGAAGGCCGTGGTGAAGTATATCGTGCCGGTCAGTTTTTTCAGTACTACGCAGCTGAAGTATTACGCCAAATGGGTGAGAATGCAGACTCAGTGCGCCCAGGTGTTGAAATTGACGTGCGTCGTGAGCCCATGGGTGTTGTGACTGTAATTAGCCCTTGGAATTTCCCTACAGCAACGGCGTCATGGAAGATTGCTCCAGCCCTTGCCTTTGGTAATGCAGTAATCTGGAAACCCGCTAACTTAACTCCAGCCAGCGCGGTATTGTTGACTGAGATTATTGCCAAGCAAGACATCCCTGATGGTCTATTTAACTTAGTGATGGGTTCAGGCGCAAGCGTTGGTGAAAAGCTTATTAAC
>JAIBDW010000003.1 GCA_024686035.1 Oceanospirillaceae bacterium | reverse complement strand
TGGAATTAACCACAGTAATGTCTAACAGCTTTGGTTTTGGCGGCACTAATGCAAGGTTGGTGTTTACTAAGTACGTGGCTTAAGACTGATCTAGTTGCCGCAAAGTGCCGCAACTAGATATAATGATGCTAAGATATCTTCGTTAAGTTTTCTGTCATCCAAGACACCATCTGTCCATGCATTTCTTTCGTTGGCACATCAGCACTGATGGGCTGACCAATTCGTACTTCAATCTTCCCTGCAGGTTTTAGCCATTGGCGTTGAGATGCCAGGTGTCCACTATTTTGTACTATAGGCAAAATGGGCACACCTGCTTGGTGGGCCAACATTGCAGCCCCTTTTGTGCATGGGCCTAATGCTCCAGGAGGACAGCGCGTACCTTCAGGAAATATCACCACAGAAATACCAGCATTCAAGCGTTCACAGCCTTGTTGAGAAAGCTGTTTGAGCGCATTGGTTTTGCGCTTACGGTCTATGGCGATCGGATTGAGCATTGCTAAAGCCCATCCAAAAAACGGAATAAACAACAACTCCCTTTTAAGTACTGTACTCACAGGCAGCCCAATGGTGAGCAAAAAAAATGTCTCCCAATCGCTTTGATGATTACACGCCACTACTAAAGGCTGGTTTTTGGGTATATTGTGCAAGCCATTGATTTCAAAGGTTACGCCACAAGTTATCTTCATCCATTGCAAAACTGCGCGATTACAATAACTCACAAACTTAAACCTAAAGCGGCGCTTAACCACAGGGGAAGTTGTCACCAACAAGGTTGAAGCAATGATGGAAATAACAGATAAACCCATATAAAAAAAGACTGTTCTAACGAATAAAATGGGCTTAGCCTCCGGTTACTGGTGGGAAAAAAGCGACTTCACAAGACACTGGCACAAGCGTGTTCGCATTCGCCATAACTTGATCAACTGCAACCAACACTGCCTCATGGCTAAGATCTTCAGCCCATTTTGGGTGGGCTTTTATGACCTTATCAAGCAGTTGTGAGACGCTAATATCATCGTCTACTATAACTTCAAACCCCGCAACACCTATCTGCTCTTTAAGCTGTCCAAAAAAAAGCACTTTAATCATACTTCCTCTCCCACACGGGGATCAATCACCCAATGACCACTTTTACCACCTTGCTTTTCCACCACCTGCAAGCCGCTAATAACCATGCCACGATCCACAGCTTTGCACATATCATAGAGCGTTAGAGCTGCTGCAGATGCTGCACATAGCGCTTCCATTTCTACACCTGTGCGACCGTTAAGTTTACACATCGTTTCGATGCGCACACCGTTGTTAGTGGCATCTGGAATCAAGTCTACACTGACCTTGGACAACATAAGAGGGTGACACAAAGGAATCAAATCACTGCATTTTTTGGCAGCTTGAATGCCGGCAATACGAGCTACAGCCAGTACATCACCTTTCTTGTGACGACCTCCTGTGATTAACGCCAAAGTAGAGGGTAACATTGCTACAAACGCTTCTGCACGGGCTACACGGGTGGTGATTTCCTTCTCAGACACATCCACCATATGGGCATGGCCTTGGTTATCTATATGACTCAACTGTGACATAACGCGAAGATCCTTAGTCTACAACTACGGCTTTAAATTGTTGTTGCCGCAACACTGGATTAACATACATTGCTAACGCATGCTCTTGCTGTTTAGAGGTAAGCTCTGCAAAGCGCTGTTGCAACGCATCCGCTTCTTCATGGGGCTGTCCTTGGCGAATGGCATGAGCGGCTACATTAGTTGTTTGCAGCTGGTAGTTTTTAGCAATGCTTGAATCAATAGCAAAAGCAATGTCCTCTGGTGTATCAAACTGGCCCTCTAAAGGCTCTCCAAAGGCAACATGCACCTTGCCTTTGTGACCAACAATACCTTTAACAATACTATTCATGTCTTCAAACTTAGCTTTAACATATTCGCCGCTAGTTTCCAAAGCAGCTAACTCACAAGCTTTTGCTTTGTCACATGGGTCAAACTCATAGGCGATCGACACAGGAACGATATGCAAGCTATTAATATAATCAGCATAGCTTTGGCCAGACTTTTTCTTACTCATATATAGCATTTTCATGACGGCAACATCAGTAGTATCCACACCATCTTTAGCTCGGCCTTCTCTTTGGGCAATCCAAATATTGTGGCCTGTATGTACCGAATGATCGATATAACTGGACAGCTCCATATAAGCTTTCATTTTTTCACGAACGCCTGAAGCTGAGCGTTTTACAACAAAGCTTTTATTGAGCCGCATAATGTCGCTAACATATGGTTTTTGCAATAGGTTATCACCAATGGCAACACGGGCCGTTTCTAAGCCGTATTGATCTAAGCCATAGCTCACTAAAGCAGGATCCATAGTGATGTCACGGTGGTTAGAAATAAATAGGTATCCTGTGTCAGGCTTTAGATACTCCAAACCACTGTAGGTTAATTTAGAAACCGTGCGCTTGAGCATTTTTCCCATGTATTTAGAAATGATTTTTTGCCATGAAGACACATCTGTCACATGCTTAAATTCACGCCTTAGCACCCACTGTATAGGCGGGTTTAAAATAGGCCCTAAGAGTGACTTTAAACGAGGGTATTTGAAACGCCCTAACACGTCCAGCAGCTCTTTATTGTTTAAAAGCGCATCGATTACCGGCCTAACTTCTTCATCGTTATAAGGCCTAATGTCCTGAAATGGATCAATATTATTAGTCATGTTTAATTATTCTTATTATCCGCCAGTGGCGTTCATGAATCGGAGAATTTGCGGCTTTTCATGCAAATCAAAATGATGTTTTTCTGGCTTTAATGCCATCGCAGCAATGATGGCTTCCTGAAGAGGCACAATCTGCCCGGGTTGACTCCTGAGTATGGGCATAAGGTCAAGGCTGTGCTCATTACCTAAACACAACAAAAGGCGACCTTCCACGGTAACTCTGACACGGTTACAGTCACTACAAAAGTTATGACTATGCGGGGAAATAAAACCAATCTGAGTCTTGTGGTTTGGCATGCTGTAATAACGAGATGGCCCAGCAGTTTTTTGAGGATTATGAGTTAATGGGTAGTGTTGCTCAATCATTTCACGCACATCATCACTGGAGCAATATGTCAGTGCGCGATCATGGCTTTGAATATTACCTAATGGCATTTCTTCAATAAAGGCGATATCTATGGCTTTGTCGCGGGCAAAATCTACTAGATCAAGCACCTCATCGTCGTTACTTCCTCGCATCACTACTGCATTAATTTTTATTCGTTCAAAACCTTCTTCAATCGCAGCGTCAATACCTTGTAAAACCTGAGACAATTTTCCAGTGCGAGTCATCGCTGTAAACTTCGCTTCATCCAATGAATCTAAACTGACATTTAGGCGTTTTACCCCTGCTTCTTTAAGGGTCTTGGCATGGCGCACTAGTTGCGAACCATTGGTCGTAATCAGCAGTTCATTGAGCCCTTCAAGCTTGCCTATTTTATGTAGATTTTCAACCAAACCTCTGCGCACTAAAGGCTCCCCTCCCGTAAGACGGATACGAGTGACACCCAATGCTACAAATGCTTTGGCAACAAGCTCAATTTCCTCAATACTCATAATGCTATGACGAGGCAAAAAGGTCATTTCTTCGGCCATACAATACACGCAACGAAAATCACACCGGTCCGTTACAGAAATGCGCACATAATCGACTTGGCGTCCAAAATCGTCTATCAACTGATATTGCATAAGCTCACTCACGGCCTCACTAAATGACCGCTTAATAGTTTAATTACCATGTATTATACCCGCCCTTAGCCATCTCTTCTATTTTACCTTGACTGTTGGCTAATTTAACTTGATCAATCATAATTTGATAGCATTGATTAGTCTGTTAGGACAGGTTTAAAGACCTGGTCGATCACCTTAACAAGCCCTGAGCGCCAAGGCCTTTGACGGATACCAAAAGTAGAGAGTATTTTACTGCAATCTAGCACACTGTAAGCAGGCCTAGGTGCATTAGCTGGCCACTCTAAGCTGGTCACTGCCTCTATGATTTGCTCCTGTGTCGCACCGTGTTTTTTTGCTGCCGCAAGTATCGCTTCAGCAAAACCTTTCCAAGTCGTCACTTCCGCACCACTATAGTGATAGGTACCCCAAACCTCAATGTCGCATTCGAGCTGATTAATGATAGCAATAATCACCCCTGCGACATCATTAGCATAGGTTGGACACCCTTGTTGATCTGACACCGCCTTCACAGCATCATTATTTTGTAATTGCTTTAAGGTTCGTAATACAAAATTATTACCGCAAGCACTAAAGATCCAACCGACACGAAGAATAATGTGCTTATGGCAGTGCTGTCTTATAGCTTTTTCAAAACTAAGCTTAACTTCACCATAGCGATTCACTGGGGCAGTGTAGGCGTCTTCTTTGTAAGGAACATGCTGCTGTCCATCAAATACGTAATCAGTAGACAAGTGCAATAGGGGCACACTTAATGCATCACATACTTTAGCCAATAGTGATATCGTTTCATACTCAGCAATACTCTGTTTTTCTAGCTGATCCTGCACACCATCTACGCTAGAGGAACCCATAACATTCACTACGTAATTTGGCTGGTGCTGAGTAACAAACGTTTGAAAGGAATCAAAACACATCATGTCTTGCATACTGTCATTGAGAGAAACTACTGACATTTCCACACCTAACGCTCTTGTACACAACGCAGAACCCACTTGGCTAGATGCTCCTATCACTAAAATCTTTATTGCTGGCATGGTTTACTGGCTATCCACATAGGTTTGTAATTGTTGATGTAATTCATCCTTTCGCGCCATACTACAAAAACTAGCATCGATCGCATTGGCTGTAAATGTAGCTAATTCAAGACGGTTTACTTGAAAAGCGCAGGCAACAGCTGCGAAGTTATCATTCATGTACCCACCAAAATAAGCAGGATCATCAGAATTGACACCTACGCTGATACCTTGACGCAGTAGTTCTATAATATTGTGCTGTTCCATTGACGAAAACACCTTTAGCTTGGTGTTAGAAAGGGGGCAAACCGTTAAGTGTATTTGTTGCTCAATGAGACGCGCCAATAATTGCGGATCATCAACACAACGCACTCCATGGTCAATACGGCTCACTTTAAGAATATCCAAAGCATCTACAATGTTGCTTGCTGGCCCCTCTTCGCCGGCATGAGCCACGCTCAGATAGCCTTGCTCAGCTGCCGCTGCAAAGACCCTTGCAAACTTTTCTGGAGGGTGGCCTATTTCGGCTGAATCTAGACCGACTGCAACAATAGCGTGCTTCCAAGGTTTGGCTTGTTGCAACGTTTCAAAAGCACTGGCTTCGTCTAAGTGACGTAAAAAACATAGTATTAGCTCACTAGTGATGCCCAATCTCTGCTCAGCCTGAACTAACGCTTGGGTTAAGCCTTCCATCACTGTGTCAAAGCTTATACCTCTATCTGTGTGAGTTTGTGGATCAAAAAATAACTCTGCATGAAGCACATTGTCCACTTTGCAACGCAACATATAAGCCCAAGTTAAGTCATAAAAATCTCTTGCTGTGATTAGTACCTGAGCACCCTGATAATAAATATCTAAAAATGACTGTAAGTTAGAAAAATTATACGCGCTGCGTACTTCTTCTGGATTACAGAATGGAATCTTCACACCATTGCGCTGCGCTAGCTCAAACATCAGCTCAGGCTCTAAACTTCCTTCAATGTGCAAATGCAATTCTACTTTTGGCAAGCCTGCAATAAATTGTTCCAAAATAGCATCCCCATGAACCCAATATCATTGACGCTATTCTATCATTAATTACTGGGTTCAAGGAGTTTGGAAGTGCCTATGATTGCTTTTCAGTTGCTCATAAATTGATTAGACTGATAAAGGGAAATACACCTTAAAAATATAATAATAGGCCGTAACAAAAATGACTTTAGCCAAATCTAACCCACGTAGCTACCCAAAAAATGGCGGGTGGAAACGTATGTATCACGCGACCATTTTTTCCCTCAAGGGCATGATCTATTGCTTTAAAAATGAGGCCGGAATGCGTGAATACACGATGATTTTTATAGCCAGTATTCCTTGTGCCATCTACCTTGGGGAGTCACCTTTAGAGCGTATCCTCATGTTGGGAGCTGGTTTGTTGGTACTGCTAATGGAGCTCCTTAACTCTGCGATAGAAGCAACCCTAGATCGCATTAGCTTGGAGCATCATGCCCTTACAGGCGCAGCTAAGGATATGGGGTCAGCCGCGGTTTTTATTGCCGCATTGTTTTTTGTTTATGTTTGGGGGGAATTTATATACCGCCTCCTAAGTTAATGCGGTGTTGATAAAAAGCCCACTTAAGGCAAGCTATTTACAGCTTGGCACTAAAGCCTAAAAGCTAAAGTGCTCTTGATCTAAGCCTTGCAGGGTATCTGCTCCTGCTAGCATCGTAGTGGCATGGGTTTGAGTTCGAGGTAACAAACGTGAAAAGAAAAATTTCGCTGTAAACAGCTTCGCTTGGTAGAAATCATTATCAACACAGCCTTGCGCCAAGGCATCTTGAGACACCTTTGCCGCTCGAGCAAAAAGGTATGCTTGCGTTACATAGCCTGAATACATTAAGTAATCAACTGAAGCGGCACCTACTTCATTGCGATCTTTCAAGGCGGCCATGCCCACTTTCATAGTCAGATCACCCCACTGTTTGTTGAGTTCCATAAGTGGCTCAACAAACTCAGCCAGCGCTTCATTTCCAGCTTCAGCCTTGCAAAAGAGATGGATTTTCTTAGTAAACGCTTTAAGGCTTTGACCTTGTGTCATGAGCACTTTACGCCCCAAAAGGTCCAATGCTTGGATACCGGTAGTACCTTCATAAATAGTGGAAATACGTGCATCGCGCACAATTTGCTCCATGCCATATTCACGAATGTATCCATGCCCACCAAAACATTGCATACCCAAGTTGGCAGACTCTAACCCTGTTTCAGTCATGAACGCTTTAGCAATAGGAGTCAATAACGACAATAGCACTTCAGCCTCCCTAGCTTGATCGGCTGAGCTACTGCGTGTGACAGTGTCATTTAATTGCGACAAGTAATAAACTAACATGCGGCCACCTTCAGCAAAGGCTTTAGCAGTTAACAACATTCTGCGCACATCAGGGTGAACAATAATTGGATCAGCAGGCTTTTCTGGCGCCATTGGACCCGTAAGAGAGCGCATCTGTAAACGCTCTTTACTGTATTCTAAAGCACCTTGAAAAGCACCTTCAGCGGAGCATAAACCTTGCACGGCTGTACCGATGCGCGCAATGTTCATAAAAGTGAACATGCAGCTTAGGCCTTTGTTTGCTTGGCCAATAAGGTAACCTTTGGCACCATCAAAGTTCATCACACACGTTGCATTACCATGAATGCCCATTTTGTTTTCTAAAGAACCACATTTGACTTGATTACGTTCACCAAGACTGCCATCTTCATTAACATTAACCTTGGGTACGATAAACAACGAAATACCTTTAGTCCCCTCAGGCGCGCCAGGCAGACGAGCCAGTACGATGTGGACAATATTGTCCACCATGTCATGCTCGCCCGCGGATATGAAAATTTTGGTGCCTGTAATAGCATAACTTCCATCAGCTTGAAGCTCGGCTTTGGTGCGTAACAAGCCTAAATCTGTTCCACAATGGGACTCAGTTAAGCACATAGTGCCAGTCCAACGCCCTTCAACAAGGGGCAATAAATATAGCGCCTTTTGTGCTTCAGTACCGTGAGTTTCTATGGTGTTCATCGCCCCGTGACTTAGCCCAGGATACATACTCCAAGACCAATTAGACGTGCCACTTAATTCATTAATCATGGTTCCTAAAGACTCAGGCAAGCCTTGGCCTCCGATAGATGGACTATGAGAAATAGACGGCCAACCGCCTTCCACATAACGCGCGTAGGCTTCTTTAAAACCAACAGGAGTGCTTACATGGCCATCATCCCAACTGCACCCCTGCTCATCTCCGGATGCGTTAAGAGGGGCTAAGACATTTTCAGCAAACTTTGACGCTTCCTCAAGAATTGCGTCAATCGTTTGAACATCAATATCTTCAATGCCTTGCAGTGTTTGGTAATGATCAGCCATGGCTAACACTTCGTGCATTACAAATTGAATGTCGCGCTGTGGGGCTCGATAGTTAGGCATGGTGACTCCGCTGTTGTACCAATAAAGATTTTCAAACGACTGTTTGAAAAATACCTTGTTTACTACCACAAGGTCAATTGTGCGACTTTATAGTCATGAAATAAGGCCATTAAGCTGTTTGGAACTCAGTCAAAACTTACTGATTGACTAGACTAACTAGACTCATTGAGTAATAGGTCCAAATTCACATAAGCTTGGCAAGCTACAACCCTTGATAAAGAAGACTCTTCAGTGGCAAGGTTAGGAACTAAACCTAACATCGGAGCATTTATACGGTTTTTTAGGGTAGTAATATTAGCATCCAATTCAGCCATTTTAGGATCAACACAGTTGGCAACCCAACCTGCAAGCTTTAAACCATCCCTAGCAATGGCATCTATTGTAAGTAATGCATGATTAATACACCCCAAACGCATGCCCACTACCAAGACCACAGGTATAGATAAACCTATGGCAAGATCTGCCAAAGTTTCACGTTCATTTACAGGCACCCGCCAACCACCGGCACCCTCCACTAGGGTAAAGTTTGCCCCTTGCATTAACACACCACTAGTGTAACCAATGAGACGATCTACTTGCATACGCCTCCCTTCTTTTTGGGCGGCGATATGCGGAGCAATAGGATCTATAAAGGCTATTGGATTAACCTGTTCGTAATATAAAGGCATCGTGCATTGTGCTAAAAGTTGTTCTGCATCGTCATTTCTTAAGCCATCTTTAGTATCGATGCAGCCTGCTGCTACAGGCTTAACTGCGGCTGTCGTCAAGCCTTGACTGCGTGCCTTTGCTAACAAAGCACAAGCGATCATGGTTTTTCCTACGTCAGTGTCGGTGCCGGCTATGAAATAACGCTTTTTTATACTCTTCATCACTCAACCTTGTTTTTGGCTTTAATATAATAAACTTCATAGGTGACTGGTAGCAGGCCCTTCTCATCACGTAAAGATTCATAGGCTTGTACCATTTTTCGCAAGCGTCCTACTCCCATCAAACCTTGAGCCGCACGAGCATTGTGATTACTGGCCCCAAGTTGCTTTAGATCCTTCGTAAGCTGCTGCACTGACTTATACTTAAGCTCAATAGGCTCGCACTCAATCTCCACTTGCACAAAGTGGTTTTCAAGCGCCTTACGTAAGACGTTTAATGGCACAAACTCATTAACGTGTTGGTAATCATCCACTTGGCCCCACGCCCACTTTAATTGGTGCAAGGTTTGTGGCCCCAGGGTAGCGCAGTGAAAAGTGCCATCTTCTGCAAGGCACTGAGCTACACCAGCAAATACAGCGTTAAGGTTTTTGCACCACTGGATCGCTAAGGAGGAAATGACTAAGTTATAGGTGTTGGCGTGATCTGGCAAAACCAACGGAAGTTGTTGCGCGTCACCTAACTGCCAGTTTAGTTTACTGCTGTGGTGACACGATTGAGCGTAGTTAATCATGCCTTGAGCAATGTCTAATCCTGTTACTTTATCCACCGCTTCAACATCAGCCAACTTGGCGCTGACATAACCTGTGCCACTACCAATATCCAACACACAACCATTGTGAAGATCTGCACCTTTAGTGATTAATTCATCTGCCACAAGGCGCTGTAAACCTGCAACTTGGTCATAGTTTTTGGCTGCCTGGCTAAATGAGTAGGCGACATCTTCTACATTGGGTAAAAAATTTGCATGAGAGATCACAAGCACTCCTCACGGTGAAGAAATTTGGTCATCTCTTTAGTGATTCCGGGATACTCCAGTAAATATCCATGGCAGCCTTCCACATAGTTTACTTGCACGTTAGTTGGCAAGCTTAACTGGCCCACCCATCTCCATGGAACCAGTGCGTCCTTTGTTGCCAATTCTATATAACAAGGTTGGGTTAGCTGGCAAAGGTGCAGTCGTTCATCTAACTCTTTTAATAGGTGCAGACCAAACACCTTGCCCCACTGCACTTCCATTAGCATGAGCATATGGGCCACCAATGGTTTGGGGGTTTTCGAACCTTTGGCTTGCAGGCTGGCAAAACGCCGTAAAGTTTTGTTTGCTAGGGTCTCATAGCCTTTTTGAAACTGCGTTAACAGTTTTGGCAACATGGCATTTGGCCAATAAGCAGCACTTGTAAATTTAGGGTTTACGGCCATCAAAGTAACGCTTTGAATGCGTCTGTCCTCATGGGCCATGCGAATGGCTATTTGTCCACCTAATGACCAACCTAAAATATGATACTGGTTTGGAAGAAATTGCTTAGTGGCAAAAATCCACTCATCAAGTTGAGAAATATGATCATCCCCGTTAGCAATAAAAGTGTCCTTTCCATGGCCTGGTAGGTCGACTAATATCAGCTGATATTGAGCCTGCAAGTTTTGCAACATCAAATCAGGCCAACAGTGATGGTCATAACCCCAGCCATGAAGTAAAACCAGGTTAGGTTTGTCAGCTGTTGTAGATGAAGTTATTGAGGACTCCATTTATTTTTCCACCGATGGCAGCAAACCTTGCTTTTGCAACCCTGCTAAGGCCTCTAGCAACTTGTGCAAATGGCTTTCTGTATGCGCTGCTGATAATGTGATTCTCAAACGCGCAGTATTTTTTGGTACCGTTGGTGGGCGAATGGCTGTCACCAATAATCCCATTTCTTTAAGTGCGCTGCTCGCTTTTAACGCGCCATTTGATGAGCCGATCATGATGGGCTGAATAGCCGTATCACTTGACATTAAAGGCAGCCCTAGCTCTTTAGAACGCGCCTTAAAGATATTAATCAAGTGATTAAGGTGCTGCTGCCGCCACATTTCTTCTGTTAATAATTGAACTGCAGCAAGGCTTGCCGCGGCTATAGAAGGGGGGATCGCAGTGGTATAAATATAGTTACGAGAAAATTGTATAAGGCTTTCGATCAAGGTGTCACTACCTGCAACAAAAGCACCATAACTACCCAAAGCCTTACCTAACGTCGCCATATAGATCGGGCATTCTTTAATGGTCAGACCTTGTGCTATCGCGCTGCCTGCGCCGTTAGGGCCAAGCACACCAAAACCGTGGGCATCATCAACCATTAGCCAAGCATTTTGTTCATCACAAACTTGGCTTAGGTGTTTAAGCTCAGCGCTGTCACCATCCATACTAAATACAGCATCTGTGGCAACCAAACGCCGTCTTGCATGGGTGTTTTCGAGTTGCTTTTGTAAATCAAAGACATCATTGTGCCGATAGCGCTTAAATTTAGCTGAGCTAAGTAGCCCACCATCAAGTAAAGATGCGTGATTCAACCGGTCTTGGAAGATGGCGTCTTGGCGCTCTAGAAGGCTGTTGATCACACCCATATTGGCCATGTAACCACTAGAAAATAACAATGCTCTGGGCCGTTGTGAGGCTTTTGCTAATGCTTCTTCTAGCTCATGATGTAGGTCTGTGTGGCCTACAACCAGATGAGATGCCCCACTGCCTAGCCCATATTCAACACAGGCTTTTTTTGCAGCACTGATAAGCTGTGGATGGTTAGCTAACCCTAAGTAATCATTACTGCAAAAAGCCAGCAGCGTTTGTCCATTGACCTTTAACTCTGGGGTTTGTGCGCCAGAGTGTGAAGTTCGGCTACGATATAAGTCATCGGCTTGGCTTTGCTTGAGTTGCTGTTTTAAAATATAGTCTAAACTGTGCATTAGAGACTAGCATCAACAAACATGTGCTCCAAGCGTGTATTATTTATGGCTTGTTCGATGGCACCCTGGTGAGCCTCATCAGAAACATCTTGAGATTTTTCAGGACGAATACCTAACTTAGCAAATAATGCCCGATCTTTTTGTGCTGCTGGGTTTTGAGTCGTGAGTAATCTTTCACCATAGAAAATTGAATTGGCACCGGCAAAGAAACACATGGCTTGCATTTGCTCATTCATTTGCTCTCTTCCAGCAGACAAACGCACATGGGATTGGGGCATTAATATACGCGCTACCGCTATAGTGCGGATAAAATCGAATGAATCAAGATCTTCAACTTGATCTAGGGGAGTACCTTCAACTTTTACTAACATATTAATAGGCACGCTTTCTGGATGCTGTGGCATATTAGCTAACTGCGCTAACAAGCCCACACGATCCCTTAAGTTTTCTCCCATCCCTACGATTCCACCAGCGCAAACTTTCATGCCAGAATCACGCACATTGGTTAAGGTGTTTAACCGGTCCTGATAAGTTCTTGTGGTAATAATAGACCCGTAGAATTCTGGTGAGGTGTCAAGGTTGTGATTGTAATAGTCTAGCCCAGCCTCAGATAGCTCTTGGGCCTGCTCTGGCGCTAACATACCTAATGTCATGCATGTCTCAAGGCCCATGGCTTTAACTTCCTTAACCATCTCCAGAACATAAGGCATATCTTTAGCACGGGGATTTTTCCAAGCCGCTCCCATACAAAACCGGGTCGCGCCAGTAGCTTTGGCTGCTTCAGCCTCTATGATCACTTCTTTAACTTTCATTAAGCGCTCAACTTCTAGACCGGTATCGTTATGAACACTTTGTGGGCAATACTTACAATCTTCAGGACAAGCCCCAGTTTTTATCGACAATAGTGTACTAACCTGAACTTCATTGGGATCAAAGTGCGCACGATGAATGGATTGAGCCTTAAAGAGCAGATCATTCATGGGCAAAGAGAACAATTGGGTAATTTCATTAATACCCCAATCGTGGCGCTGGTCATTATTCAAAGGTGAGCTAGACTTAGTGTCTATGTTCATATCAGTGGTGGAGGTTGTTGAGGTCATGGAATCGCCAGCTTAAGAGTTCAGCAAGCATATTAAAAGCTAGGCATTTTTAGTCAACAAATTAACTTGTGGAGGTTTACATCTGGTCATTAGTTAACCAAATCAAGCGTTTTATTCAGCCGCCCTGCATGCTTTGTGGGCAACACCCGCACCATCAAGATAATTTATGCGCACAGTGCCGTTTAGATATTCCATGGAATAAACACGCATGCTCCGTGTGCGCCACATTTCTAGAGGCAAGCACGCAAGATGGCCACCACATTTGCCTTGACTGCCTTCAAGAGCCTCCGCCATATACTAGAACGATATGCGCTTTTGATTATTTTACCCCTATCAACGGGCTGATCAATCAATTCAAACATCAACGCAACCTTGCCGCTGGGCGCTTACTCACATCTTGCCTAAGTGAAACTATTACAACAATAATGCAAGAAGATAAGGCGGTGATGCCACAATTACTGATACCCGTGCCTTTACACACGCGCAGGTTAAGACAACGAGGATTCAACCAAGCACAATTCATTAGCGCAAATTTAAGTCGATTACTAAACGTGAGGATGAATGCAAATTTGTGCCATCGGCCTAAATACCAGCCACCCCAACAAGGGCAAACCCGCAGGCAAAGGTTGGCGCAAATGAAAGGCATTTTTAAGGTCGCTGCTAAAGATGCAGATCACAGCATTTGCCGTATCGCCATTATTGATGACGTTATGACAACAGGAGCCACTGCCCAAGCATTAAGCACACAAATGATTAACGCTTGGGGTGGTCCTTTAGATATTCAAGTTTGGTGTGTTGCCAGAGCACAACCTCAAGATATCAGACTTGATTGGTGAGCAATCTATACATGCTCAATCGGTTCTTGCGCAGATAAATTTTCATCAGTAGATTTTTCATCTTGAATCCGCTGGTAAATCTCTTCACGGTGGACGGCTACGTCACGAGGAGCATTTACCCCAATCCGAACTTGATTACCTTTTACACCTAACACCGTCACGGTAACTTCATCACCCACCATTAACGTTTCACCGACACGTCGAGTCAAAATTAACATATTAAAGCTCCATTTTATTGGGTCGATAAACCAACCATCAGTTTCCGACACCTTAATTATTCCTACACAACTTGCTTTCTAGCGACATAGATAATGATGGCTTACTAATATAGAAAAACCACATTATTAAATGATCATAAATGTAAATTTACTATTCTTCAATAGTTTGTGGCTTATCCATTTCAAAAGTAGAATGTAAAGCGCGCACAGCTAGCTCTAAATATTTTTCATCAATCACCACAGATACTTTAATTTCTGAAGTCGAAATCATCTGGATATTAATATTTTCATTAGCCAAACTATCAAACATCCGGCTTGCAACTCCGGCGTGAGAGCGCATTCCCACTCCTACAATAGAAACTTTAGCGATTTTTTCGCTACCAACAGCCCCAGATGCATTAAGGTTTTGGGCAACAGCTTTCAGCGTAGCCAAGGCTAGGTCATAGTCATTGCGATGTACAGTAAAGGTAAAGTCTGTCAGGCCTTCGGCACTCACATTTTGTAAAATCATATCTACTTCTACATTAGCATCACTAATGGGGCCTAATATTTTAGATGCCACACCAGGCACATCAGGCACACCTGTAACAGTAAGCTTAGCTTCATCGCGATTGAAGGCGATGCCAGAGATAACAGGTTGTTCCATGGTATTTTCACTCTCAGTTGTAATCAATGTTCCTGGGCCTTCTTTAAAACTATGCAGCACTCGAAGTGGTACATTATATTTGCCCGCAAATTCTACTGCACGTATCTGTAAAACCTTTGATCCTAGACTGGCCATTTCCAACATTTCTTCAAAGGTAATTTCTGAAAGGCGTTGGGCACTATCGACCACTCTTGGGTCAGTAGTATAGACACCATCCACATCTGTATATATTTGGCACTCGTCCGCTTTTAGTGCTGCTGCAAGGGCCACCCCTGTCGTGTCAGAGCCACCACGACCCAGAGTAGTAATATTCCCAGCATCATCAACGCCCTGAAAACCCGCTACAACCACTACACGACCTTGATCCAAATCGCTACGGATGTTGTCCACATCAATATTTTGAATGCGCGCTTTAGTGTGTGAAGAATCAGTTTGAATTTTAACCTGAGCGCCAGTGTATGAGCGAGCTGGGCAATTGTTCTCGGTTAAGGCCATACATAACAACGCAATCGTTACTTGCTCTCCAGTGGAGACAAGAACATCCATTTCTCTGGCTAACGGGTTGGACTGAATCTCATTTGCCATGCCTATGAGACGATTAGTTTCACCGCTCATAGCTGATACAACCACGACAATGTCATGGCCTTGGTCTCTAAAGCCTTTTACTTTTTGGGCCACTTGCTGAATGCGCTCGACCGAACCCACAGAAGTACCACCAAATTTTTGTACATACAACGCCATCTTCATTCCCTAATAACAATCTAAATAGTTTACGGCTTAATCTTACAATGACTCAAAGTTATATTAGCCAAGCTGCTCTTGTACCCACGCCTTAGCACTTTCTAGCGCCATAGCTAATTCTTCAGCTTGACCACCACCTTGGGCCATATCAGGCCTCCCCCCCCCTTTGCCAGACATACTAGTGGCCGTATGGCGAATCAAATCCCCTGCCTTAATTTTGTCAGTTACATCCTTTGTCACACCCGCTACAATGCTAGCTTTATCGCCTTGTGCGACTGCAAGCATAACCACACCTGAACCGATTTGGTTGCGCAGCTGATCCATGGCATCGCGTAACGACTTAGGATCAACACCCTCCAACTTGGTGATCAATACTTTTATACCGCTCACCTCTTGTACTTGAGAAAGTACATCTGACCCTTGGGAAGCAGCCATCTTAGCTTTGAGCTGGTCTAACTCACGTTCTAGCAGGCGATTTTTTTCGATGATACTTTGCACCTTTTCCGTCACTTGTTCGCGACTAGATTTCACTAATCCAGATACAGCGGCAAGTGTCGTGCAGGTAGACGCAAGCCATTGGCTCGCTGCAGCTCCTGTGAGTGCCTCGACGCGCCTTACGCCAGAAGCCACGCCAGATTCGGAAATAATAACAAATGCGCCTATATCCCCAGTGCGTTCAACATGTGTTCCACCGCACAATTCCAAAGAGAAGATATCCGTTTTTAGATTAACACTTTCTTGTTCATGAACAGCGACAGTGCCCATGGTCACTACTCGGACTTGCTCTCCATATTTCTCACCAAAAAGCGCCATTGCACCAGCGGCTTTAGCTTCGTCTATGGGCATGTTTTTGACACCCACTGGGGTATTATCACGAATCTCTTGGTTAACCATCGACTCAATCATTGCCAATTCATCAGCAGACACAGGTTGTGTGTGGCAAAAATCAAATCTGAGTTTGTGTGGGTCAACTAAAGAGCCTTTTTGTATGACGTGATCACCTAAAACACGACGCATCGCTTCGTGAAGTAAGTGTGTTGCTGAGTGGTTTTTTGCAGAATCACTACGCGCGTGGGCACTCACTATCGTTGTAACTGCATCACCTACTTGGAGACTACCTAGGGTAAGTTCGCCATGATGTACAAAGTGATTGCCTTGCTTAAGTGTATCGGTCACTTTAAAGCAACCGCCGTCCCATTCAATGGTGCCATGGTCTCCAGTTTGTCCACCTGACTCAGCATAAAAAGACGTACTGTCCAACACTAACTGCAGGTTACCAGGTGTGCTTATGTGTTCCCTTAACTCACCGTCGGTGATCATGGCTAGTACTTTTGCTGTATGACTGAGTTTATCGTAACCCTCAAACCGCGTTTGACCCGCCAGATCAAGTTTATGACTATAGTCAACAGAAAAGCTGCTTGCCGAACGCGCACGAATACGCTGCTGTTCCATTGCGCTTTCAAAACCACTAATATCCATTTCTAAATTACGTTCTCGAGCGATATCTCCCGTAAGATCTACAGGAAAGCCATAAGTGTCGTAGAGTTTGAAAATAGTTTCGCCAGGAATAGTTGTACCACTGAGTTTATTTAAGTCCTGCTCTAAAATTCGCATTCCCTGATCCAAGGTTTTAACGAATTGAACCTCCTCTTTGGCAATGACTTTTTCAATGGTTGCCTTAGCAGCTGCAAGATCTGGATAGGCTTCGCCCATCTCTATCACTAACGGCGCCACCAATTTATTGAAAAAACTGCCTTGAGCACCCAGTTTGTTGCCATGTCTTATTGCACGTCGCATGATACGACGTAATACATAGCCTCTACCTTCATTAGAGGGCATCACACCATCCAAAATCAAAAAAGACACAGAGCGAATATGGTCCGCAATCACGCGCAGTGATTTGCTTTCCATGTCATCTGTACCGATCACCTGTGCAGTTGCCTTCAATAGGTGTTGGAATAGGTCAATTTCATAGTTTGAATGCACATTTTGAAGAATCGCAGCAATGCGCTCTAGGCCCATACCTGTATCTATTGATTGCTTTGGCAAAGGCGTCATATCGCCATTTGAATCACGGTTAAACTGCATGAACACCATGTTCCAAATTTCTATATAACGGTCACCATCCTCTTCGGGAGTGCCCGGAGGGCCACCCCAGATATCTTCGCCATGATCATAAAATATTTCAGAACAAGGACCACATGGACCCGTATCGCCCATAGACCAAAAATTATCCTCATCAAGGCGGGAGAAACGTTGCTGGTTGATGCCAATTTCTTCAAACCAGATCTTTTCGGCTTCAGTGTCACTATGGTGCACAGTAACCCATAGCCTTTCTTCAGGAAGTCCCAGTTCTACGGTTAAAAAATTCCAGGCAAACTTTATCGCATCTTGCTTAAAATAGTCGCCAAAGCTGAAATTTCCCAACATTTCAAAGAAGGTGTGATGACGAGCTGTGTAGCCTACATTTTCTAAGTCGTTATGTTTACCACCTGCACGAACACATCGCTGAGAAGATACTGCACGCTTATATGAACGCTCTTCGTCCCCTAGAAAAAGATCTTTAAACTGAACCATTCCTGCATTGGTAAATAACAAGGTGGCATCGTTACCGGGCACCAAAGAACTACTAGGCACAATTTGGTGATCTAAGTCTTGATAATAATTAAGAAATGCCTGACGGATAGCCGCGATCTTCATGATCAGTCTCACTGTAAACACAAAAGTGTAAGTATATACTGAACCACTAATAGCTTTCGACCATTGCTGGCAATTTACGCCTGAAATGAAGCTATTATTAGAATTTTTTGCATATAATTGAACAGTCTTACAAATGTTCGTCTGGATGGGCGTCTAAAGCATAGTAAATTTGCTCTTGAGCAAAGCCACGTTGATATAAATACTTGGCTTGTTTTGCCCTATCTTTTAGATCAGTTGCTAGAGCATGGCCGAAATGTTTGCGCTTTTGCTGCAGTGCTTTTTCAAACCAATCAAAGCTTTGTTCAAGCAATTGCTGGTGAACAAGCTAACGGTCTAAGCCATATTGAAGGCCCCACTGGTAAAGACGGGAAGGGCCATAACCTGAGTTAGCTTTGGATCGCACCAACACCTCGGCAAAGCGCTGGTCTGATTGCAGACCCAATCGGCAAAGATCATCAAGTAAAGTCTCTAAATCAACTCGCCAGTCATTTTCTACGGCCTTGATGTGCAACTTTCGTTGCAGCTCATGTCGCGACTGCTCGCGGCGAGCCAACAAACCAATGGCTTTATAACGCAAAGCCGCAGTTTGTTTTTCAATCCCTTCAACCAAAACTGGCTTTTTCATAACCAATCAAACTAATACTTGAACTTAAAATGTAAGTGGTGTGACCACATCATCTGCTTTTTCAGCTTTGGGAATGCTCAAAAGAGCCTCTCTGATTTGCAGCTCAATTTCTTGGCCAATCTCTGGATGATCTAGTAGGTACTGTGACGCATTGGCTTTACCTTGCCCTATTTTATCG
Source organism: Oceanospirillaceae bacterium (assembly GCA_024686035.1). Lineage (GTDB taxonomy): Bacteria > Pseudomonadota > Gammaproteobacteria > Pseudomonadales > Balneatricaceae > Njordibacter. The sequence continues at coordinate 34,577 of JAIBDW010000003.1, read as the reverse complement.
CCTTTATAAGCATACCAAGCACCCGCTTTATCAACCAAACCTTGCTTAACGCCTAGGTCAATGATTTCACCCATACGGAAAATACCCTTACCGTATATAATTTGGAACTCAGCCTGCTTAAAGGGCGAAGCCACTTTATTTTTCACGACCTTCACTCGTGTTTCATTACCCACGATTTCATCGCCATGCTTTACTGCGCCTATGCGTCGAATATCTAAACGTACCGAAGAATAGAATTTCAAGGCATTACCCCCAGTAGTGGTTTCTGGACTGCCAAACATCACACCAATTTTCATGCGAATTTGGTTAATAAAGATAACCAAGCAGTTAGCATTCTTAATGTTACCTGTGATTTTACGCATGGCTTGAGATAATAAACGCGCTTGCAGCCCTACATGGTGATCGCCCATTTCGCCTTCAATTTCTGCCTTGGGGGTCAGCGCAGCGACTGAGTCTACAATGATCACATCAACTGCATTAGAGCGTACCAGCATATCTGTGATTTCAAGCGCTTGTTCGCCAGTGTCTGGTTGACTCACTAATAAGTCATCTACATTAACACCTAGCTTTTCTGCATAGCCAGGATCTAATGCGTGCTCTGCATCAACAAAAGCACACGTCTTACCAATTTTTTGAGCTTCAGCAATGACCTGCAATGTAAGCGTAGTTTTACCAGAAGACTCAGGACCATAGATTTCGCAAATACGTCCAAACGGCAAGCCACCTATGCCCAAAGCAATATCTAAACCAAGAGAACCGGTTGATACTGCCGGTATAGCTTCACGCGGCTGATCACCCATGCGCATTACTGCACCCTTACCAAATTGACGTTCGATTTGACCTAGTGCTGCATCGAGGGCTTTTTGTTTATTTGCATCCATGGGGTTCACCTTATATTTTGAACTGTTGTGGCTTAAAACCAACATCTTTCATTTTTAGCACTGTAGTTACATACAGTAACTGTCTGTATGTACAGTATTAAACCACACCTGAAAAAAAGTGCAAGGCCTAATCCATCAATCCTCTAATAAGCAGTTAATCACTTCTTTTAGAGCCATGTGAACCGTCGCAGTTTGAACAGCTTGTCGATTTCCAGGAAATTGGAATACCTGACTTTTTACCACAACACCATCAGTGCACCATGCTATCCAAACAGTGCCGACAGGCTTAGCAGGGGTTCCACCACTTGGCCCTGCAACTCCAGTCACTGCAACACACATGGATGACTTTAAAGCCGCACAGCCTCCAATAGCCATGTGTTCAACCACTTCCTGACTCACTGCGCCATGTTTATGGATGATATCTTTTGGCACACCCAGCAAGTTTATTTTGGCATTATTACTATAACTAATTACGCCGCCATTAAACCAACTTGAGCTTCCTGCTTGCGCGGTCAAAAGAGCCCCGATTGCTCCACCAGTGCATGATTCGGCCGTAGCTAAGGTTAGACCTTTATCCACTAAAAGCCTTGCAACTTCAGATGCCAAGTGAGTGCCTTGCTTAAACTCTTTTTCAGCTTTTTGGGTGCTAACTTGAACTAAGTTATTGTGCATAATTAGATTACCATTGGACAACTAACGTATTGACCATTGTCGAGGATGATTGTGTCTCAAATTAGTCTGGCCTGGGTATGCTTAAGCACAAGTATGCATAAGTTTAAATTGCTCGTGTTAGCCAGCTTCTAGTACTATAGCTTCTTAACCTAGCCTTTTACCCGCAGGATATTTTTCATGGCAATCTCTAGCAAATTTAGCAACCACACGCCTATGATGCAGCAGTTTTTGGGTATTAAGCAAGACCATCCTAATGATTTAGTATTTTATCGTATGGGCGATTTTTACGAAATGTTCTATGAGGATGCTAAAGAAGCCTCACAATTACTTGATATTTCTTTAACCTCGCGCGGGCAATCTGCCGGCCAGCCTATTCCAATGTGTGGCATCCCTTACCATGCAGCTGAAGGTTATATTGCCAAAATAGTGAAAGCGGGGCGCTGCGTTGCCGTCGCCGAACAAATTGGCGACCCTGCCACAAGTAAAGGCCCAGTAGATAGACAAGTGGTACGTGTGGTGACTCCTGGCACCCTCACAGACGAAGCGTTAATGGACTCATCTTGTGATCACTTACTTAGTGCGGTATGCCAACTCCATGGCACTTACGGCGTAGCAAGTTTAGACATGAGTAGCGGCCGCTTTACCTTGGTCGAAGCTAGCACGGCTGAGCAACTTCAAACACAGCTTCAGCGATTAAGGCCAGTAGAGCTTCTTTTTGAAGAGACTAGCGACGTGATTGACCACATTCAAGAATGGGGTTGTCGTAAATCACAACCCAGTTGGCATTTTACTTACGACACCGCTTTAAGATTACTTTGTAGCCAGTTCAACACCCGTGACTTAAGTGGCTTTGGGTGCGATTCAATGAGCGCTGCGATTTGCGCTGCGGGATGCTTATTAAATTACGCCAAGGAATCGCAAAAAGGTGACTTGCCACATCTACGTAATTTACAAGTAGAGCTACCGCAAGATACCCTTATTTTAGATGGTCCCAGTAGAAAAAATTTGGAAATCGATCATAACATACAAGGAGGTGATCAATTTACTTTGGCTGCTGCTTTGGATACAACAGCGACCCCGATGGGAGGCCGGCTTTTACGTCGTTGGCTCAACAACCCCTTACGAGACATCTCAGTGCTTTTGCAAAGACAATCGTTTATCAGCCAAGTGATTGCTTCTAACCACCCTGAAGACTTTCAACAATGCCTCAAACCCATAGGCGACATGGAACGAATTCTTGCTCGTGTTGCCCTAAGATCAGCGCGCCCACGAGATTTGTCACGCCTTGGTGTCAGCCTAAGTACTTTGCCTAGCATCCAAACGTTGCTAGGCACGCTGGACACTCCAAAAGCGCTATCGCTTGCAGCCGACATCAATGAGTTTCCAGATATTGTTAGCTTGTTAGCTGCTGCCATTACCGAAAATCCGCCTGTTATTATCAGAGACGGTGGCGTGATTGCAGACGGTTACGACGCCCAGTTAGATGAGTTACGTGGGCTGAGTCAAAACGCAGGCCAATTTTTACTTGATTTAGAAATTCAAGAACGAAAAAGAACTGGACTATCCACCTTAAAGGTCGGCTACAACCGGGTACATGGTTATTATATTGAGATAAGCAGACTACAGTCTGACCAAGCCCCTGCGGAATACCTTCGTCGTCAGACATTAAAAAATGCCGAGAGGTTCATTACGCCAGAACTTAAGGCTTTCGAGGACAAAGCTTTAAGCAGTAAGAGCCGCAGTTTGGCAAGAGAGAAAGAGCTATATGAGGCCCTCATTGAAAAGCTTGCTACGCACCTGAGTAAACTACAATGCGCAGCAGATGGCATTAGTGAATTTGACGTACTGTGCTGTCTGAGCGAGCGAGCGCTCACTTTGGATCTTAGCAAACCTAAATTGACTTCTAGTCCTGGTATCAATATTAATCAAGGCCGCCACCTGGTTGTTGAACAACTGATTACAATTCCTTTTGTCGCCAATGACACCATTCTCACAAATGACGCTAGCATGATGATGATTACAGGCCCCAATATGGGTGGTAAGTCTACCTACATGAGGCAGATTGCACTCATTGTGATCATGGCCCAAATAGGCTCTTACGTGCCTGCAGCTTCTGCTACCGTTGGTATTGTAGATCGAGTGTTTACACGTATGGGTAGTAGTGATGACCTTGCAGGAGGGCGCTCAACCTTTATGGTAGAGATGACCGAGACAGCTAACATACTTAATAACGCAAGTGCTCAAAGCCTTGTGTTAATGGACGAAGTGGGTCGTGGAACAAGCACGTTTGACGGACTTTCTTTGGCTTGGTCCTGCGCCCTAAATTTAGCTAGAGACATAGGCGCCTTGACCCTTTTTGCCACACACTATTTTGAAATGACGCAGCTATCAAAGCAATTACCCCAGGTAACAAATGTCCATTTAGACGCCACAGAACATGACGACAATATCATTTTTATGCACAAAGTTTTACCAGGGCCTGCAAATAAAAGTTATGGCCTACAAGTCGCAAAATTAGCTGGGGTGCCGCGGGAAGTGATTAGTGAAGCGGCGAAAAAACTTCAATCCCTAGAGCAAAGTGAGCAGCAAAGCACACCACAAAAAGTTCTTCAATCACCACAAACAGACTTATTTAGCGAACTACCTCATCCCATTGAATCCCTTCTTCAGGCGAATACAGCAGATGAGCTCACGCCTCGCCAAGCACTAGAGCTGGTTTATAAAATGCAAACACTACTCGATTGTTAGATGGCACAGCCCAAATCATAGCTGCGCATCCAAAACATCTGAACTATTAAGCCCTTCAGTTTCTATGGCTGTGCGCAGGTTTTTTAATGCACTGACCTGCACCTGCCTTACATTTTCTCGGCTTAAACCCACTTCTTTACCCACATTCTCAAGAGTGCCAGCGATATGTCCACGCAACCCAAAGCGGGCGCAGATAACCTGCTTTTGAATGTCCGATAATCGGTCTAGCCACTGCTCCATGTTTCTCATCAGATTGGCATCTAAGACGGTTTTTTCTGGCCCTTGGTTACTATTATCAGGAATCATTTCTAACAGCGTGGTATCGCTATCGGTGTTTAGTAAGTGGTCTACCGAACCCACTTTTTGGTTTAATTTAACCATTTTACTAACGCGTTCAACAGGCTTGCCCAGATAGTCAGCAATTTCCTCTAAGCTTGGCTCATGATCTAATTTTTGTGTTAGGTCTTTGGCCGCTTTCAATTGAGCATTCAGTTCTTTCGCGACATGTATTGGCAAACGAATAGTGCGTGATTGATTCATAATGGCTCGTTCAATGGTTTGACGAATCCACCAAACGCCATAGGTTGTAAAGCGATAACCTCTTTCAGGATCAAATTTTGATACGGCCTTAATTAGGCCAAGGTTACCTTCTTCAATTAGGTCTAGAAGTGTTAAGCCACGATGGACATAACGACGAGCAATTTTCACGACCAACCTTAAGTTACTCTCGATCAGACGATGACGAGCTTGCTCATCACCTTTTATCGCCAAGCGGGAAAAATACTTCTCCTCATCCGCTGTTAACAGCGCACAAAAACCAATTTCATTTAAATACAGTCTAGTGGCATCTTTAACTTCACTTACTCTATTATTATAAGTGCCTGTAGATCTATATGCTTCATATTGAATTTTGCTACGTTGCTTATGAGCTTCCTCTACCGATAACTTTCGTGTCATTTAAACCGCCCGGTGTAACCAACGACTTTCCTAAAGAAGGCATTGATATTCTATGAAGGACAACTTACAGCTTGGGCAAGTAGTTTAGTGGATTCACAGGTTTACCATTTTTACGGATTTCAAAATGTAGTCTTGGATCCAGCTGTGGTCCCTTGCCTACTTTCGCTATCACTTGGCCTGCATCCACAATATCGCCTTCCTTGACTAAAATGCTGTTGTTGTATGCATAGGCACTTAGAAAGGCACTATTGTGTTTTACCACAACCAGTTTCCCATATCCTTGTATCCCACTACCAGCATATACTATTATTCCACTAGATGCTGCTTTTACTGAATTACCCAATGAAGAAGCCAGATCTACACCGTAAAAAGCACTACCTTTATTTGTAAAAGACTTTATCACCTTACCTTGTAATGGCCAATTCCACTTTACCGACAAGGGTCCTTTATACGATTTTTCCATTGGTGATTTAGAATGGGGCACAGTGTCTGAGACCACCGGAGTTTTAACCACCGAAGTAGCATTTGCTAATGGTTTTTTTAGCGAAGGCTTTGAATCTGAAATGCTCACTATGGACTTAGCATTAGCTTTATTAAAGTAAATCGTTTGACCTACATAAATTGTGTAGGGAGAAGGTATATTATTCACTTTAGCTAGCGCTTTATAATCCCAACCAAAGCGCCACCCAATAGCAAACATAGTATCACCAGACTTGACTTGATAGGACGTAGGAGCGCTTTGAACACGGTTATCTGACGCGATTAAGCCAGTACTGTAACTTAGTTCCTGTACGGGTGCATATTGACTAGCACTACAACCCACCAGCAGCCAAGCCAACACACCCATAGGAAAAAATTTTGCGAAGGATAAGACAGCTTTATTTAACCCCATATCTAGGACGCCAAGTCTTGTAATTGAATACGGCCGAACTTAACGACCAACAGGCCTGCCAGAAGAGCAATTAAAAGGCACCAAACCAGCTGGTTATCAGCGCCTGTTATTTGGCTATAGGTCCAAGGCATTAAATTTTCTTGCGCTAGCGGCACTTCTACTCCCGCACTATTAAGCCGATATGAGAGGGTATATTTCCATGGCCATAACTTCACCGCTGAGCCCATCATCAATCCAGCTAACAAACTCATTACAGCCGATGTGTGACGTTTTAACAAGTAGCTAATTAACCGACTAAAAAACAACAGACCAAAACCACAACCCAAAGCAAATACAGCGATCACCTGGACATCTAAAGCCGCGAGACGGGCCATCAAAAAAGGATAAATACCCAAAATTAATAAGATAAAACTACCAGAAATTCCTGGTAGTATCATGGCACTAATCGCCACTGCTCCTGCCGCCATCAACCATAAATAACCCAGCCCAGAAAAGCCTTCAACACCTTGTAGTACCGGCAGATTAGCTAAGGCTAGGCTAACCAAAAGCCCGATGATCAGCCAGCTTTTGTGCAACTGGCTTTGTATGTACAATTCCTTCAGCATCAATACACTAGCAACAATAATGAGGCCCAAAAACAAACTCCACATCAACAAAGGCTGCGCATCTAGCAACCTGGAGATCACTTGGGACATCAGCAAGATAGAAGAAATTATCCCAATGGCTAAATGTGTTAAAAAAAGGCCGTCAACATAATCCCACGCTTTGTTTATTTTTCGTGCCAACACAAGTTTTAACAAATGCATATCAACGTGGCTAATTGCGGCTAAAAGGCGGCCATAGACACCACCTAGCAAAGCCACAGTGCCACCAGATATACCAGGCACTAAATCTGCTATCCCCATGAGAAGGCCAGTAGCAAATGTTCTCCATTGTACAAAGTTATTTTTTACCATCACTATATTAATCCATTAATTAAGGGTACAAAATTAGCCGCTTCGACCTTCTGTTTGCTAAAGTGGTTACCTGAACGTGTAATTTTCAACAAATGCTGCTCATTGCCACCCACTGGAATGATCATACACCCCCCTTCGGCAAGCTGCCATTGAAGTGCTTTAGGCACCTGAGATGGCGCCGCTGTCACTATAATGCCGTCAAAAGGTTCACGAGCAGGCCATCCTTCATAACCATCTCCGTGCTGATAGATTACATTATGAATATCCATTTGTGCCAAGCGTTGTTTCGCTCGATTCAGCAATGGTTCAATACGCTCCATGGTAAATAACTTGGGTACTAATTGCGCTAGTATGCAGGTTTGAAAACCTGACCCTGTACCTATTTCCAATACTTTTTTAGCATTGCATGACTCAAGTAAAAGCTCACTCATTCTTGCCACTGTGTAAGGTCTTGATAGTGTCTGATTATGACCTATCGGGAGGGATTTATCTTCGTAAGCTCGGTGAGCCAAAGCTTCATCTAAGAATAAATGTCGAGGTGTTGAGCGCATCACTTCCAATACGCGAGCATCAGTGACTCCAAGGCCCTTCAATATATCCACTAAACGCTCTCTTGTGCGCAAAGAGGTCATGCCAATCCCTTGTCTATTGGCAGCTGTGCGCATGGGGTCAGTCACACTGTAGCGCATTAAGACAGACCCTGTAACCAATCCATGACAGTGCCAAAAGACTTATGGCAGGCCATGTCTGGGGATAAAGGCGTCACTGATACGTACCCTTGCTCTATGGCATGAAAGTCTGTTCCTTCACTTGCATCCTTAACCTTGCCGGCTGGGCCTATCCAATAACATTTATGGCCTCGTGGGTCTTGTGCATCAATCACCCCGCCCCCTTGTTGCCGACGGCCTAAACGCGTTACTTTAACCCCTTTGATTTGATCAAAAGGAAGGTCTGGTACGTTAACATTGATAATGCAACCTGGTGGTAAGTCCAGTTGGTGAGTCATTTTCACTAACTGTCTAACCACTTTCGCAGCGCTTAGGAAGTGAGTTTTACCTACCAAGGAAACAGCAATGCAATGGTGGGCAAGATAACGACCTTCCATCGCCGCCGCAACAGTGCCTGAGTAGAGCACATCATCACCAAGATTAGCGCCATGATTTATACCAGAAACGACCATCTGTGGCGCAATATCAAGTGCTCCATTGATGCCAAGATGCACGCAATCTGCAGGCGTGCCATCAACACTAAAAAAACCATTGTCATGAGCAGTCACTCTTATTGGACGAGACAAGGTTAACGAATTACTAGCACCACTGAGGTCGCGATCAGGGGCAACCACGGTGACTTGGTGTTCTTTTTCAAGCTCTTTGACCAACTGCGACAAGCCTAAAGCATGAACTCCATCATCATTAGATATTAGTAGTTGCATTGCATCATTCCTTGTTGTTTTTGGTAATATTCATTTATCACTAAGGCGTTTGCGCCTGGGCTAATTCTCGTATCAATGCCGTCGCATAGCTGCCGCGCATTAAATGGAAGTTGAGTTCTAGTACATTCTTTTCACACCAACGCCAGGTGAAGTCTTTTGGCCATAACCGCAAACTGCGCCTTTGAGCAGTCATATCTTGCTCAATCAAAGCGTCTATCCAAGGCTGCCAAGGTGCCAAAATTTTTGCCTCATAAAGGCTGGCTGGAGTGAGCGCAGGGCAACCAACACGCCCAACCATAGGGCCAGTGGGCGCCAAATCACCACGATCGATGCGTTGTTGAACGCTTGCCAAGTCACTTAATGAAACAGCATCAAATTGACTAAAGCCATCACTAAACATGCAACGCTCGCCCACCGAAGCCTTGAGCCATGATCCATCACTTACTCGTTCGCTCAAAAGCTGATTAAATAAGTAAGAGCGTATGGATGACAAGGCCATACCGCGTTTGAAACGGTCCTTAATACGTTTGCCTTGTATCATCGACAAAGCAAGGGCGAGATTACCACCTTGGCGACCAAAGCGCTGATCACCAAAATAGTTTGGCGCGCCTTGTTGTGAAATAAACTCAAGCTTTTTTTCCAACGCTTCGCTTTGGGTTATATCACGCAAGCGAATCGCAAAGAAGTTACCTTGGTGAACCCCCGTCTTTAATTTTCGCTGATGCCTAATCACTTGATGTAAATGCAGCTGGGAGCTTTGAAGTGATTGCCAATCAGGATCTACGACTTCTGATTTACCAGGCAAATGCACTCCAAACCATTGCCTAGTCACGCCCCTGCGATCTTTGAGTCCAGCGTAATTCACCTGCCGCACAGGCACACCAGCAAACTTTGCAATATTACGGGCTAAAAAGTCAGTATTGGTATCCGTTTTAGTGATGTCCAGATACACATGTTCACCTTCACCACAAGGCTCATAGCCCAAATCTTCTGTGACTAAAAAGTCGCTACAATGGATTTTTAGATGTGCCTTTGAGTTGGGTATATCGGATGCGTAGGCCCATTCAACTGGCCACTTTAGAGGTTGCAATAGTGTAGCATTCATCAATCTTCTACCAATTGGTAAAAGGTTTCATTGGGTTTAACCATTCCAAGATCGTGACGGGCTCGTTCCTCAATCGCAGCAATACCCTGTTTCAGGTCTAAGACCTCTGCATGAAGCTGCTGGTTACGCTGCAATAAAGTTGCATTTACTGCTTCTTGTGCAGTGATTTTATTTTGCAAGTTTGCAACTTCCAACAACCCAGACTGCCCAAGCCAAAGACTATATTGCATCGCAATCAAAGCAGCTAAAATTAATCCAACTAACCATTTCATATTTATACCAACAAAAAAGGGAGCTGACTTTGACTATTTTGGCCAACGCAAGCTCCCAAGATGAGGTCAACAATACTTATTGGCCTTTTATTTCCTGACGTCCACGATAAGGGGCGTCGGCACCTAGTTCCTGCTCTATGCGTAGCAAACGATTGTATTTAGCTACGCGATCTGAGCGACAAAGCGAACCTGTTTTAATTTGGCCTGCCGCGGTGGCTACAGCCAAGTCTGCAATAGTAGTATCTTCTGTTTCTCCAGATCGATGAGAAATAACGACACTAAAACCAGCTTTTTGAGCCATTTGAATGGCAGCTAATGTCTCGGTAAGAGTGCCAATTTGATTAAACTTAATCAATATCGAGTTACCAATACCTTGCTCAATGCCACGGCTCAATATGTTCGTATTGGTCACAAATAAGTCATCACCCACAAGCTGCACGCGATCACCGCACTTTTGGGTAAGGTCTAGCCAGCCATCCCAATCACTTTCATCCATCCCATCTTCAATAGATATAATAGGATGCTTATGGGTTAGCTGCGTTAGGTAATCGGCAAACCCTGCCGCGTCAAAAGATTGACCTTCACCACTTAAATTGTATGTCCCATTCTCATAGAATTCGGAAGCTGCACAATCTAATGCCAAGGTAACATCAGTTCCAAGTTCATAACCAGCATGAGCCACTGCCTCAGCAATAACATCCAGTGCCGCTTCATTTGAAGGTAAATTAGGAGCAAAGCCGCCTTCATCGCCCACGGCCGTGCTTAAACCACGCTGACTTAATACGCTCTTAAGAGCGTGGAAAATTTCTGCTCCACAGCGCAAAGCTTCAGCAAAGCTAGTCGCGTTGACTGGCTGAACCATAAACTCTTGGATATCCACGTTGTTATCCGCGTGCTCGCCACCGTTAATGATGTTCATCATCGGCACAGGCATGCTGTACTGGCCTTGGGTGCCATTAAGCTGCGCAATATGAGCATATAAAGGGATGCCTTTATACACTGCTGCGGCTTTAGCTGCAGCCAAAGACACGGCAAGAATCGCATTGGCTCCTAACACTTCTTTATTTTGCGTGCCATCTAATTCAATCATGGCTTCATCTAAGCCCTTTTGATCCGTTGCGTCCATCCCTTTTAAACGCTGCGCTATAGGCCCATGAATACCTGCAATGGCATTCAATACCCCTTTACCTAAATAACGAGACTTGTCGCCATCTCGAAGCTCTAAAGCTTCTCTTGAGCCTGTAGACGCTCCAGATGGAGCACATGCTGTACCAAAAGCTCCACCTGCCAATAACACGTCAGCTTCGATAGTGGGGTTGCCCCGAGAATCCAATACTTCTCTTGCTTGGATGTCCGCAATCAGTTGGTCCAAAATATACTCCTGTTATGGTAATTAATTGATAATGTCGTTAGTGAAACAATGTTACTTTTTAGCCTGCACAATGGCTGCACCAATAAAGCCTTCAAACAGGCCGTGACCACCGCGTGGTGTTGAGGTGAATTCTGGGTGAAATTGACACGCTACAAACCATGGATGATCTTCTATTTCAACCATCTCAACTAAGCTGCCGTCCATAGAACGTCCAGAAACTTTTAGCCCAGCATTTTCCAACTGCCCTATGAAGGTATTATTCACTTCATAGCGGTGACGATGTCGCTCTGTAATAACCTCTTGTTGATATGATTTATGGGCTAAAGAGTCAGGGGTTAGTTGGCATTGCTGGGCGCCTAAGCGCATTGTGCCACCCAAATCAGAATCTTGCGTACGCTGCTCAACTTGTCCAGATTCATCTTTCCATTCAGTGATCAAACCCACTACACAGTGCTTAGAGGATGGGTCAAACTCACTACTGTTGGCATCACTGAAGCCTGCCACATTGCGGGCAAATTCAATCACCGCTACCTGCATACCAAGGCAAATACCCAAGTAAGGCACTTTATTTTCGCGAGCATACTGAACGGTTTTGATTTTACCTTCTGTGCCTCGCTCCCCAAATCCACCCGGTACGAGTATGGCATCAACACCATCTAACAGTGAAATGCCCTGAGTTTCAATATCTTCAGCATCGATGTAACGCGTGTTTACTTTGGTATGCGATTTAATGCCTGCATGGCTGATGGCTTCTATTAGTGATTTGTAGGCATCGAGCAACTCCATGTATTTGCCAACCATAGCAATGGTGACTTCGCGTTTGGGGTTTAGCTTTGCTTGCGCCACCGCATCCCACTCGGTCAGGCAAGCTTCATTGCAGGTCAACCCAAAACGCTCAGTAACAATTGAATCTAAGCCTTGAGATTGCAATAAGCTTGGAATGGTATAAATGCTGTCTGCATCAGGTAGTGAAATAACTGCGCGCTGTTCAACGTTGGTAAAAAGAGCAATCTTACTTCTCTCTGGTGCTTCAATAGCCACTTCAGATCGACAGACTAAAATATCTGGCTGAATACCAATAGAGCGCAGCTCTTTTACTGAATGCTGTGTGGGCTTAGTTTTAGTTTCGCCAGCAGTAGCGATATAAGGCACCAAAGTTAGGTGCATAAAAAGCGCCCTATTAGACCCTAACTCAAATTTCATCTGGCGAATAGCTTCTAGAAAAGGTTGGGACTCAATATCACCCACTGTTCCACCAATTTCAACCAAGGCTATCTCGGAACCTTCGGAACCTTTGTATACACGGCGCTTAATCTCATCTGTAATATGAGGGATGATTTGCACCGTGCCACCTAGGTAATCGCCTCGACGCTCTTTGCGCAATACGTGTTCGTAGACACGGCCTGCTGTGAAATTGTTACTTTTAGACATTTTAGTATCAATGAAACGTTCATAATGACCTAAGTCTAAATCTGTTTCGGCACCATCTTCTGTGACAAACACTTCTCCGTGCTGAAACGGACTCATCGTACCAGGGTCTACATTGATATATGGATCTAATTTCAACATAGTTACTTTAAGGCCACGGGCCTCTAGAATGGCAGCCAAAGATGCCGAGGCAATCCCTTTCCCCAAAGAAGATACAACACCGCCAGTAACGAAGATGAAACGAGTCATGAAATGCCCTATGTTTATATGACGAAAAAATGCCAAGGTGAACCAAAACACGATAAACAAACACAAAAAAAGACCAAAACTATGGCTAATATATGCCCACTAATTAATCAGTGGCTGGAATGTCTAACATTTATAAATATTTTGACTCGAAAAATAAGACCCGTTTTTAGGTTTTATTTTTCGACTTAAGATGGGAGTGTAGGATACCAGAAGAGCTCAATCGGGACAATGGAAAGCTTTACATTAAGTTGCTTTTTGCCAGCCCCAGGCTGGGGATCCCATCGCAGTTTCAAAGCCTGAGACGACCCATAAGTCTGCCACCATCGCAAGCTCCCCATTGACATAAAACAACGGCAGGGTATCGCGCTCCCAAGCAGGGACTTTAGCCTCTTGGAGAAGCTTTTTCAGGCTTTGACTATGTGCTCGGCCAGAAGGCTTAAAACGCTCACCGCCGGCTCTATAACATCGTTTTAAAATGTCGCCTTGAGCTAAAGCTATACCTATAGGTTGGCTTTTTTTGCAACGCAAGAGCCCATCTGGCAAAGCAATTGCCCCACCGGATAGCATGTGCTTTTGTATCACGCAAACCCATGGCGAAAGCACACTATCTTGCTTCTTAAAAGCACACACTAAATGTAAATGACCTTGATGTCTGCGCAAACACCAATCACCAAGCTGCAAGTATGGTTGCGCATCTATTTCACTGTAAAGAAAATCTTTATCAAGCCTTTGCATTGCAGCATAGTCTAACGCTTGAACATCATTTTGACTCAACCAATAGCGTAATAAATTATGCCGTCTAGCCTGACCAAGCGCTTTGAGCTGATCTAGTGGTAAGCACTTACCAACCTGCATCTCATTGACTATAGAGGCAAGATCATTCGATGCGACCTCATCCAATAGAAGCTGAGTCTCGCCCATCACGGCCACTGTAGTTGCCACTCGCTGATTCAATGACGGCCAGCGGTCACGAACAGATGGCATCACTTTATGTCGTAAGTAATTCCGGTCAAAATGGGCGTTTTCGTTACTAGGGTCTTCACACCAAGTCAATTGATGCTGACAGGCATAGTCATGAAGATCACTTTGGCTAACATTTAGTAATGGCCTCACTAACGCACCCAAACCTAAGGGTCGCTGCCAAGGCATAGCCCTTAAGCCTGCCACTCCAGCACCGCGTAACAAACGTAAAAATAAGGTTTCAGTTTGGTCGTCAGCGTGCTGAGCTAAAAGTAACACTTCACCGGCTTGGAGTTGCTGTTCAAAAACATGGTATCGAGCATCACGAGCAGCAGCTTCTAAGCCCTTCTCGCGTTCAACGGAAGGGTTAATTTGAACCTTTTGACTAATACATGTTATTCCATAGCGCTGGCACTGGGCTTCTACTTCCTGCTGCCACTGATCAGCTTGCAAATGTAAACCATGATGAACATGAAGTACGCGCACCCAGGGGCATTGGCAGTTCTGCGCAAGCTGCACAACGCAATGCAGCAAACACATGGAGTCCAAACCCCCACTTACAGCAACAACCCAGCCTTGGGCTTGAAGATGTGTTTTCAAGCCATTTGGGTGAGTGAGTAACTGGTGGTGAGAAAATGACATGAGGAAGCAGGAGGTTAATCCCTGATCAAGGGCCTAAGAGCTTAGGCCGTATGACATTAAACGCTTATACCTTCGGTCAAGTAGCGCTTCAGCATCAAACAATTCAAGTTCTTCCAGTTGCTTAATAAGGGTCGACTTAAGGTTTGCTGAAATTAACCCAGCATCCCGATGCGCTCCCCCTAAAGGCTCTTGAATAACATGATCGACTAAACCTAGATCATACAAACGGCTCGATGTAATACCCATAGCATTAGCAGCATCAGCGGCATAGTCTGCACTTTTCCAAAGGATAGAGGCACAGCCTTCTGGAGAGATCACTGAGTAAGTAGAGTACTGCAACATATTAAGTTGATCGCACACGCCAATAGCCAAAGCACCACCAGAACCACCTTCGCCAATCACCGTGGCTATAATAGGTGTTTTAAGGCCAGACATCTGGGCAAGGTTAAAGGCTATCGCCTCACTTTGCCCGCGCTCTTCAGCATCAATGCCTGGGTAAGCACCTGGTGTATCGATAAAAGTAAGTATGGGCATTTTAAAACGCTCAGCCATTTGCATCATACGCAGGGCTTTACGATACCCTTCAGGACGAGGCATGCCAAAATTGCGCGCCACTTTTTCTTTTGTAGTGCGGCCTTTTTCTTGCCCCATGACCATGACAGCTTTTCCATTTAGCCAAGCAATACCACACACCATAGCTTGATCATCACCGAAATGGCGATCACCATGTAACTCATCAAAATCGTCAAATAGGCTGGTGATATAATCTATCGTGTGCGGCCGTTGAGGGTGGCGAGACACTTTAGACACTTGAGCTGCGTTTAAATTAGAAAAAATGGATTCTGTTAAGCTCACACTTTTGTCAGAAAGCTTAGCGATTTCTTCATTGATGTTCAGGTCGTTATCGTTGCCCACTAGACGCAAGGCTTCAATCTTTGCTTCTAGATCAGCGATAGGTTGTTCAAAATCGAGATAATTTGGATTCATAAGGCCTAACTTTAAAAGTGTAACTAACAAATGTTAAATTGATTATAACCTATATTTTGCACATATTATAATTTGCGATAGCGCATTTTGACTGCATTTTCACCTAACAGGTATGAAAGCTCTTGCAGCATGTCGTCTTCTATTTCTAAACGCCATGGACTGGCACAACGTATAACGCCCCTACCCACACTGTTCTCATACTGTAGCTCAAGTTTTGCAGCAGGCGCATCCCCTGGCACCTGATGAGGCGTAAGAATACCTAATAGCTGCTGCAACCCCTTGCCTTGTGTAAAGTCAGGCGCCACTGATAGCCGTAATCCTTTGGAGAATACACTTCGGGCTTGAGGCATTGTAAGGATCTGCTGAGCACTGACTTTAAGGCCACCTGAATAGTCATCTTCAGACACTTCCCCTTCAATAATCAACAGGCGATCATTTTGTAGCATGTCACGATACTTTTCATAACTATCACCAAACAAGGCCACATCCACCCTAGCTCTTCGGTCATCAAGCGTGAGAAATGCAATTGTTTTTCCACGCTTAGTTTTCATGGTCCGACTAGCAACCACTAAACCCGCAATCCACTGCTTTTCTTTTTTCGCAAAAAGTTGGTCTAAACGACATCGTAAAAAACGCCCAAGCTCATGATCGTAGCTATCAATCGGGTGTCCGGTGACATAAAGCCCTAAGGTATCTTTCTCACCTTTTAAGCGTTGCTTTAGCGTCAGGGGCCGAGCCTCTAGATGACGATCATAAACATACGCCATGCCCGTGTCATCTACTGGAGCCGATAGGTCTCCAAACAAGTCGGTCATGCCAGCATCAGCATTGCGCTCGCTTTGATCCGCAGATTGAACAGCGTCGGCAATGGCACTATACAACACAGATCTCTCCTTATTAGGCACTATATTGTCCAACGCGCCACTAGCCACTAAAGCCTCTAGTACGCGTTTATTGATTTTCTTACTACCAACGCGCTTACAAAAATCAAATAAATCTATAAAATCACCACCGCTTTCGCGCGCCGCTATGATCGCCTCGACAGGACCTTCACCCACCCCTTTCACTGCACCCAAACCATAAACCACTTCATTGTCGGCATTGACGGTGAATTTATAATGGCTGGCATTCACATCCGGCAGGTTGATGGGCAGCTCCATACGCCGACATTCTTCAACAAAAATAACAATTTTATCAATATTTTGCATATCCGCTGACAATACAGCCGCCATAAATTCGGCAGGATAGTGATGCTTAAGCCACGCGGTTTGGTAAGCAACCAATGCATAGGCTGCAGAGTGTGATTTGTTAAACCCATAACCAGCAAATTTTTCTACCAGGTCAAAGATGTTACCCGCCAAGCCTTCGTCAATGCCATTAGCGACACTGCCTGCTAAAAAGCCCGCTCGCTGCTTTTCCATTTCTTCTGGTTTCTTCTTGCCCATTGCACGGCGCAGCATATCCGCCTCACCAAGGCTATAGCCTGCCATGACCTGAGCAATCTGCATGACTTGTTCTTGATACAAAATAATGCCGTAAGTCGGCTCCAGTATAGGCTTTAGGGAATCTAGCTGATAATCTTCGTGGGGCCATGCTAGCTTAGCGCGGCCATGCTTACGGTTGATAAAGTCATCCACCATTCCTGACTGCAATGGGCCTGGGCGAAACAACGCCACAAGGGCAATAATATCTTCAAAACTACTGGGTAATTGACGCTTAATGAGGTCTTTCATACCTCGTGATTCTAGCTGAAATACTCCTGTTGTTTCGGCACCTTGGAGTAGTTTGTAAACGGGCTCATCTGCAAGAGGAATCGTTTCAATATTGATCGCTTCTTCACCACGGGCCTGGCGACGGTCATTGATCATGCGGATAGCCCAATCCACTACTGTAAGGGTTTTAAGCCCTAAGAAATCGAACTTAACTAAGCCTGCATCTTCCACATCATTCTTATCATACTGAGTGACTAAGCCAGACCCATCTACGTCACAATATAATGGTGAAAAATCAGTTAGCTTAGTGGGCGCTATGACCACCCCTCCAGCGTGCTTGCCCACGTTTCGTGTCAGGCCCTCTAACTGATATGCCATTGCCATTATTTCTTGCACTTCCTCATTATTGTCAATGAAGTCTGCAAGTGCGTCTTCTTGTTCAACAGCCTTTGTTAAGGTGATACCCACTTCAAAGGGGATGAGCTTAGATAGTTTATCAGCCAATCCAAAAGGTTTACCCTGCACACGAGCGACGTCGCGCACGACCGCTTTTGCGGCCATGGTACCAAAGGTAATGATTTGAGATACGGCATCTTTACCATAGGTTTGAGACACGTATTCAATGACACGATCTCTGTTATCCATGCAGAAATCGATATCAAAATCAGGCATTGATACACGTTCAGGGTTCAAGAACCTCTCGAATAATAAGTCATATTTTAAAGGGTCTAAGTCAGTAATTTCCAGCACATAAGCCACTAAAGAACCTGCACCTGAACCTCGACCTGGGCCTACAGGAATTTCGTTGTCCTTAGCCCAACGAATAAAATCCATAACGATAAGAAAATAGCCAGGGAAACCCATTTGACAGATGATTTGTAACTCAAAGGCTAATCTATCATCGAATACTTTCCGCTTTTCCTCATAGTCAGGGTCAGATGGGTCTAAAATAACCTTTAATCGCTTGTTTAAGCCCTCACGAGACACTTGCCCAAAAAACTCATCCATCGTCATGCCATCAGGCACTGGGAAGTTGGGTAGAAAGCACTGCCCCAGCTCAATATCCAAATTGCACCGTGTAGCAATTTGCACACTATTGGTCAAAGCCGAAGGTAAATCGGCAAACAGCTCGAGCATTTCTTCTGTACTACGCAGGTATTGCTGATTGGAATATTCTTTAGCTCTTCGCGGGTCATCCAAGGTCATGCTTTGGTTAATACATACTCGCGTCTCATGGGCTTCAAAATCTTCAGAAGAAATAAACATGACGTCATTAGTTGCCACGATTGGCACTTGGCTAGCCTTGCCTAGTTCAACAGATAAGTGCAAACAATCCTCATCATATTGTCGCCCTGTGCGCTGAACTTCTAAATAAAACCGATCACCAAAAATGTCAGTCCAGCGATTCAAAACATGTTGCGCATCAGCCAAACCACGATTGATTAATGTTTGGCCCACTTCACCTTGGGCCGCACCTGACAATACAATCAGTCCTTCATTTTTTTGCGCCAGCCATTGTTTTTGTATGATCGCTTGATCATCGACCTGACCCTCTTGAAACGAACGCGAAACAAGCTCTGTAAGATTGAGATAACCTTTCTTGTTCATCGCCAACAAAGTGATACGCGTCACTGTCGAGTCAGCTAAAGCGTCATCACTAACAAAAACATCACAACCACAAATAGGCTTAATACCAGAAGCTTGGGCCGCTTTATAAAATTTGATCATGGCACACATGTTGGACTGATCGGTCAAAGCGATCGCGGGCATCTGCTCTGCAAGCAAGGTCTTCATCAATGGCTTGATACGTATCATGCTATCGATCAGTGAAAACTCGGAGTGCATTCGTAAATGCACAAAGGATACAGCTTGAGTCATTTTAAGTTCCAATTAGACGTCTTACGGGGGCAAAACTTTGCCGATGATGTGGGCTAACACCATGCTCTTCTAGGGCTTGAATATGTGCCTGAGTGGGATAGCCTTTATGTTTGTTTAGGCCGTAGTGAGGGAATTTACTATGCCACTCTAACATTTCTCTATCACGGGTCACTTTAGCAATAATAGAAGCGGCTCCAATGCAGGCCTCTTTAGCGTCTCCTTTGATAATAGCCTCACTCAAGCAACTAAGCTTAGGGCAGCGATTGCCATCAATTAATGCCAAGTCTGGAGTTATACTCAAGTTTTCTACAGCCCGCTGCATAGCCAACATACTGGCATGCAATATGTTCAAGTGATCTATTTCTTCAACACTTGCTCTGCCCACACCGACACTCATTGCTTGCAGGAAAATTTTTTTGTATAACTTTTCTCTTACTTTTTCAGTGAGCTTTTTGGAGTCCCCTAAGCCTTCGATTGGATTATTAGGGTCTAAGATGACTGCTGCTGCAACAACATCACCAAATAATGGTCCACGGCCTGCTTCATCAACGCCACAAATGAGACTCACTGAACTGCGTGCAATTTCTAATGGCTTAGGCGTCATTGTTCATCCCCAGTTGCAGAGCTCATGCCATATTCTTTAATGACTTCAAGCACAGCAGTTGCTGCGGACGTATTGGCTCTACAAGCCAATTGTTGGTGGATCGCAGAAAACGCTTTGCTTTGTTGCTTTGCAACATTTGAGTCAAATAATAATGCAGTTAAATGATGCGCTATAAGCTGCGGCTGCACTTGGTCTTGCAATAACTCTTCAACGACTTTATGGCCAGCCAATAAGTTAGGCAAACTAACAAAAGGGACTTTGAGCTTACGCTTAAATATACGGTAGCTTAAGGGGCTTAGGCGATAACATACCAGCATCGGCTTCTCAAATAACAGCGCCTCTAAAGCCGCCGTACCTGATGCGACTAAAACCGCATCTGCAGCCGCCAATACCATATGAGAATCACCCAGCACGATAGATACATCTAGCGCCGGGTATGCCTGTAGCAGGGTGTGTAACTGTTTTTGTCTTGACTCGTTCGCTGCAGCCAGCACCAGCTGCAACTGTGGATTTTTAGCTTGCAATAAAGCCGCAGCAGCCAAAAAGTCCGCCCCCAATTGTTTGATTTCCATGGCTCTACTGCCTGGCAATAAGGCTAACACCATCTGATTTTTTAGCTTTAAGCATTTTCGAGCATGGGATTGGGTTAGATCTCCAGGAATAGTGTCGGCTAAGGGGTGGCCTACAAAAGCAGCTGGGATATGATGGCGCTCATAATAAGGCAATTCAAAAGGTAAAAGTGCAAGCACTTTGTGGCACGCTTTGGCTACCGTAAATACCCTTTCTTCACGCCAAGCCCAAACAGATGGACTCACATAGTGAAGCGTAGGTACGCCATTAGCTTTAAGTTGAGTTTCTAATACAAGGTTAAAATCAGGTGCGTCTATACCGACCATTGCCAATGGGGGCGCGTGTATGTAGCGCTTAATCAAATTCCTTCTTAGTAGCAATAGCTCTGGCAAACGCCCTAAAACTTCTACTAACCCCATAACCGATAGACGCTCAATAGGCACTAAAGAATTAAAGCCTTGGGCTATCATTTTTGGACCACCAACACCTTCAAATTTAAGGTCTGGGTCCTGTTTTAACAAGGCTTGCATTAAACCAGCCCCTAATATGTCTCCAGATGCTTCACCAGCAACGATAACAATAATATTATTGGACATGGCGAACCTGCTAGCGAATGATACCGCGGCTTGACTGCTTCAAGGAGTCAATTAATACTGACAACTCATCGCTATCGACAGACATTTCATTTAAACGCGCAATGGCTGCGTCTAGTGTTAAACCTTGGCGGTAGATGATTTTATATGCTTGGCGTAAATTTCTTATGACACTCTCACTAAAGCCTCGACGCTTCAAACCCTCAGTGTTCATACCATGGGGGGACACGGAATTACCATTGGCCATCACATAGGCAGGAATATCTTTTAATACCACACTGCCTGCTCCTGTCATACAATGAGGACCAATATGACAGAATTGGTGCACTGCCGTGAATCCACCTAATATTGCATAATCGCCCACATGTACATGCCCCGCTAGAGCGACATTGTTTGCAATAATGACATGATCTCCCAACACGCAATCATGTGCCACGTGAACATTGGCCATTAGCAAATTATCATTACCAATTTTAGTTACACCAGCATCTTGGACTGTGCCACGGTGCAAAGTGCACCCTTCTCGGATAACATTATTGTCGCCAATATCCAACCATGTAGGCTCACCGTTATATTTCAAATCTTGGCAGGCTTCCCCTACAGAGCTGAATTGAAAAATATGATTATTACGACCAATACGAGTCGGCCCTTTAATCACCACATGAGACTCAACCTTAGTGCCTTCACCTAACTCGACGTTAGGCCCGATGACACTGTAAGGACCCACCTGCACACCCAAAGCGATGCTGGCACTGGAGTCAATAATTGCGGTCGTATGGATCAATGGTTTAGGCACTAAACCTTCCTATCTGCACATAAAATGGTTGCTGAAGCGACTAGCTGATCGTCTACAGTTGCACGACATTCAAACTTCCAGATGCCCCGTTTTTCAGACACAATGGATGCCTCTAATTGAAGCCTGTCGCCAGGCACGACAGGGCGTTTAAAACGCAACTTATCAGAGCCCACAAAATAATAGATAGATCCGTCTTGCGGTGTCTTATTCATGGTTTTAAACCCTAATATGCCCGCTGCTTGAGCCATGGCTTCAATGACCAACACACCAGGCATTACAGGATGATCTGGAAAGTGTCCATTAAAGTATGGCTCGTTTACGGTAACATTTTTATAGGCCACAATAGACTCGCCCAAGTTAATCTGTGTGACTCGGTCGACCAATAAAAATGGATATCGATGGGGCAAATATTCTCTAATTTCTTTAACATCCATAACCATATTAATACTTTCCTTATGTGGTACTTTTAGGGTTGATGACCTTTTGAAACTGGGCTACTTCTAATTCTAGCTGCTTAATTCGCTTCGCCATCTGATCAAGTTGTTTAAAACGTGTCGCGTTGCGGCGCCACTGTTGATTCTTGTCTAGGCCTGTACCAGAGGAATATGCTCCTGGCTCAGCAATAGAATGCGTTACTAAAGACATAGCGGTCACATGCACCCCATCTGCTAAGGTTAAATGACCAGTGATTCCGCATGCTCCAGCGATTGTGCAATGTTTACCTAACTTAGTACTGCCAGCAATGGCGGTGCATCCGGCAATAGCAGTATAGTCGCCCAGCTCTACATTATGAGCAATTTGCACCTGATTATCCAGCTTAACACCGTCGCCTATAATTGTGTTATCTAAAGCCCCACGATCTATACTGGTGCCAGCACCAATTTCCACATGGTCACCTATGGTAACACCACCTAATTGAGCTATTTTCACCCAATCAGAGCCATCTTTTGCAAATCCAAAACCATCTGCACCGATGACAGCACCACTATGAATAGTACAAAACGCACCGACTATAATGTCATGATACAAAGACACATTAGCAGCAATGGTTGTGCCTTCACCAATGATGCAATGGGCACCTATTACGCTATTAGGGCCTATGGAAACAGCATTCCCAAGATTAACATGGGCACCAATAACGACACCCGCAGCTAAATTAACTTCATCGCCAAGGATTGCAGTCCCATGTACTTTGGCACTTTCATCAATGCCGCTAAAGCTTGAAACTGGCGAAAACTCTTGTGACAGCTTTGCATAGCCCAAGTAAGGGTTATCTAATATTAAACAATGCCCAGCAAAAAGCTTCGCTTGATCCACATTTAAAATCACCGCGCCTGCTTGAGTCATATCAAGCTGACTGGCGTATTTCATATTAGCCAAAAAACTGACTTGATCAGGCTGTGCTGTCGCTAAGGTGGCCAAGCCAGTCATAACATGGCCCGCATCACCTTCTAGCTTTGCACCGATAATATTGGCAATAGTGCCTAAGGTTAAGTGCGGCAATTATGGCTCCAGGTTCAACAACTCAACGACTGTTGGGGTTATATCGACACTTTGCACGCTATAAATAACTGAGTTGCCGTTAATAATTAAAGCAGGGGCATTGTCTTTAATAAATTGACCCAACACTTTATCAAGCGCTGGACGCATTGAAGTTAAAAAGTTTTGCTCAGCTTGTAGTTTGGCGTTTGATAAATATTGCTGAAGTTGCTGATACTCCATATTGAGGTTTTGAATTTGTGTCTTCATCTGCAACACTTCATCATCACTCATAAGCTCTTTGTCAGCTTCAAGGCGCTGCTGCAAGGCCTGCAACTGGCCACCCATCGCATCAAATCGCACTACTTGGGGCTTAAGCTGTGCCGACACCTGCTGACCCAAAGCTAGGGCTTTTTGAGTCGCAAAAATGGCCTGTTCTGCTTTAAGCACAAAGACGCCTTCAGCTATCACCAACTGGGGCCCAACCAAGGACGTAAAAAAAACTGAGGCAACCAATAATTTTTTAAATTTCTTCATAATAATCCCTTTAGCATACCCTCTAGAACGAACGGCCTAGGGTAATGTGTGTTGATTGGGTTAAGTCCCCTGCTTTTTTCTTTAGTGGTTGCGCAACCACTAAAGTTAAAGGACCTACAGGCGTTAGCCAGGCAAGGTTAAGGCCACCTGAAGCCCTTAGATCCGAAGCCTTGAATGAACCGGATGCGTGAACATTACCTGCATCAACAAATAGTGCAGTGCGGACTGAAGGCATGTCGTTGAACAACGGGAAGATCAACTCGGCAGTGGCGGTACTAAGAATCTGACCACCTAAGGGCTCATCAAGAGAGTTTTCAGGTCCCAAGGAATTGCTTGCAAACCCACGGACACTGCCAAAACCACCTGCGTAATAGTTAGCAAAAAATGGCGTTTGACTCGTCGATCCATAGGCGCCGACCACACCCAGTTTTCCACCTAAAGAAAAAACTAACGATTCGCTGTTGTTGATCGGTGTAAAGGTTCGATAGTTATAACTTAATTGGTAAAAATTCAAATCACTATTAGGTAGAGCAAGGTCTAAGTTAACACCATGAGAGCTGCCTCTAGTAGGGTACCAAAAGTCATTAAGGGTATTAGTATTCCAGTTTAGAGTGGTTTTAAACTGTCTATAGTTTAGGCCTTCCAACGCTGTAAAAGCAGTCGCCTCAGCAGAAGGAGAAGACCCTAGTTTTAAGTCAATACGCTCATAGCCTAATTTGAAGTCTAGTCGAGTATAGTCATCAATGGGGTACCCAAAACGCATATCCACGCCAATGGTGTCAGTGGCAAAGTCACTCACATCAACCTTACTAAAGTCTCTTTTTGTATAATATAAATCAATACCACGACTCACACCATCAACCGTGTAGTAAGGATTAAGGTAACTGAAGTTATATTTTTGAGTACTACTACTGTTTGAGAAAGAGGCCTCTATTTTATTACCCGTACCTAAGAAGTTATTTTGATTGACTGCGCCACCCCAAAACGGGCCCTCTCCATCAGAATAGCCGGCCATAATAGACCAATCTGCGGTGAGACCTTCCTCTACAGTAAATTCCACATCCAACTGGTCATCAGTGCCTGCAACCTGGTTTGTTTTGGCAACTACACTATTAAAGAAACCTAAGCGCTGAAGACGCAGCCTTGATGTTTTAATATCGGCCATTGAAGCCACTCCACCTTCGACTTGGCGGATCTCACGCCTCAATACATCGTCACTGGTGCGAGTATTACCTCTAAAGTCTATACGCCGCACGTAAGTGCGTTTACCGGATCTAATTTGATACTGCACATCCACTGTTTTTTCAGCCTCGTTGACCAAAGGAACCGGCTGTACATCTGCAAAAGCAAAACCATTGTCACCAAAAAGTTGACGCACATCTGCCGCAGTAGCAAGAAGCTTTTCCCGAGAAAAAACCTGCCCTGAGGAGGTATTTATAAGCTTCGATATTTGCGCTTCATCCACCTCATACTGACCTGCAATGGACACCTTACCAATGTCAAATTGATCACCTTCAGCTAGATTTATGGTAATAAAGACTTTTGTTTTGTCAGCGGAAATAGCCACCTGAGAGGACTCAATATTAAATAATACATAGCCTTTGTTTAAATAAAATGAACGGATTTTTTCTAGATCCGCTGTAAGCTTTTCCCTAGAGTACTGATCGTCTTTAGTAAATAGGGTCCAAAATCCTGGCGTGTTCAAACTCATTAAGTCCAACAGATCGGTATCTGTATAACTGTCATTGCCAATAATATTGATATCACTAATTGAAGAAGTCACACCTTCATTAATTTTTACATTGATGGCAACGCGGTTTTCACCTAATTCACTGACTACTGATTCAACCAACACTGCATATCTGCCTTGGCGGTTATATTGCCGTTCAAGCTCTAATTCTATTTGCGCTAAGGTTGCTCGTTTAAAAATCTCACCTTCCATCAGCCCAGCAGCCCCTAACGCCGAGCGAAGCTGTTCTGTTTTAAGGATTTTATTCCCTTCCAAACCAATAAAGCCTATGGATGGGCGCTCTTGAACTACAACCAACAATAAATTGCCGTCTTGCTCTAAGCGAATGTCTTCAAAGTAACCACTTTTAAACATGCTGCGGGTGGCGAAAGCTAAACTACGCTCGTCTGCGGAGTCTCCTATTTTGAGTGGTAACTCTGCAAAAGCCTGTGTTGAATTAAGACGCTGTAAGCCTTCAATGTGGATATCTTCAATAGTGAAGCTCACTGCGATAGCCATTTGGGACAAAGCCAATGAACAACTTAATAACATACTTAAAACGATGTGTTTCATATTCACAAACCTAAAATGAGATTAAAGACGCATCAAATCATTAGCAACAGCGATCATCATTACACTGAATACCAATGCCATGCCAATTCGCAAGCCTATAGCCTGAATTGCGTCGGGCACTTTACGCCCTGTTACTACTTCTACAAGGTAATATAACAAATGACCGCCATCCAGCATAGGTACAGGTAGTAGATTTAATACACCAAGACTTACACTTAGATAGGCCATAAAGCTAAGGTAGGTGATCAGCCCAGACTGCGCTGATGCTCCCGCTATTTTGGCGATGCTAATGGGCCCGCTCAAGTGCTCGATAGATACAAGGCCTTGCACCATTTGCCCCAAAAAACTCAATGTAAGAGCGGCCATATCAAAGGTCTTTTTGCTACCCGCAATCAAACCATCGAAAACACCAAGCTGTTGCTGAAATTGAATAGAATTAGGCCAAGAGATAGACGCCACACCAACACCGATGCGCCCAAAAAGCTCACCTGATTCAGCAACATAAGAGTCTAGCTTCAAAGGCAGCTCAAGGCGCTGAAAATCACGCTCTAACCCCACCATAATATCTTGATTTGGGCGCTCTTGAACGAAGGCGACAAACTCGTTATAACCCACCATTTTTTGTTGATCAATAGATAGAATCTTATCACCAACGGCTAAACCCGCCTTTTCTGCAGCACTTAGTGGGACGATTTGATTAAGTGTGACTGGTACATTTGGGCGCCAAGGCTGCAAACCTAGTTGCGTCAAAGGGCTATCCTGGGCCGATGCCGACAGCCATCGAGTCACCCCCAAGCTTACCCTTACAGGGACGTCTAAAACAGGTATAGCGTCTAGCTGGCTAGGAGTGATGGCCTGTGCTTGCAATAACTCCCCATCAAGCCTTTGCAACAAAAACTCTATGCTGCCTGTTTCACCCATACGTTTTGCCAAGGCTATATTTACACTCTCCCATGTGGGCGTAGTTTGACCATCAATGGCTAGAATCTGTTGCGGAAACTCGAACCCTGCTAGCGTCTTATCTGCCGACACTGCGACAGGAATAAGCTGAGGGGTACCTGAAATTTGCACTATGGCGTATAACAACGCAGCAAATATTAAATTCACCAGCGGGCCAGCCACAACAATGGCAATCCGCTTCCAAGGAGATTTCAAATCAAAAGCGTTGTTGAGGTCTGCATCACCCACTAGATCATTGCGCGAGTCCAGCATGCGCACATAACCTCCTAAAGGCAACCAAGCAAATACATACTCGGTGCCATTGCGGCCTAGTTTGCGAAATACTGGGCGCCCAAAGCCTACCGAAAAGCGCAACACTTTTACACCACACCAACGGGCCACAAAATAGTGCCCCGCCTCGTGAACGGTCACAAGCACTGCCAGAGCAAATATAGTGGTTAATATAGTGATGATCATGGGGGAGTCCTTAGGAACTAAACAGGACAAGACACAAAGCGAAAACAGGAGCGGCCGCTGTTAAACTATCAATCCGATCCATTATGCCTCCATGGCCTGGCAATATTGAGCCACTGTCCTTAATACCGCACTGGCGTTTAAACATACTTTCAGTTAAGTCACCGATAATGGATGAAAACAACAGCACCAATACTAAAACATAGGTGCCGGCGGATAAACTTTGCAAAAAGTGAAGACTTTGTTGTGTGAACATAGAGACTAATATTACCGTAACCGCAGCCCCACCCACACCGGCCCAAGATTTTGCGGGGCTAACACGCGGCATCAACTTTCTCTTTCCAAAGCGCTTTCCAGCAAAGTAAGCCCCAGTATCAGCTCCCCATACGACTAGAAACATGTAAACAATTAACCATGGGCCCTGGTCTAGCTCACGAATATAAACCATGGCAGCCCAGGTGGGCACAAGCACCATAAAACCAACAATGCCTTTGATCACCCTCCCACACCAGAGGGCACTGGCTTTTGGATACAAAAAGACCAGGCCTGTCGCTAACACCCACCATGTAGCGGTCACTGAAAATATGGTTTTCTCAAAGTTGGGCAAAGCTTTTTGTACAGCCAAAATTGCAAATAGTAAAGACAATACATAAACAGTGCGCTGGCTGCGACTTACCAAGCGCATCATCGACGTCCACTCCCATCCTGCCATGAGCACAATAAGCGCGATGAACAACGAAAAGACTTGCGTTGGTAAAAAAAATACTGCAGCTAGAGTCAGTGGCGCGATTACCAAAGCTGTAGCGATTCTAGATTTCAACATATTATTATTTTTTTCATTGTATCAAGTGCCCTCCACTGTGTGCTTAAGCAGAGGACTCTTGTTGAATTAATTGTTCACCAGTTTGCCCAAATCTCCTTTTTCTTTGGCCAAATTGAACTAATGTTTCTACCATTTTTTGGTGTTTGAATTCGGGCCAAAGGGTGTCTACGAATACAAGTTCAGCGTAGGCCATTTGCCACAATAAAAAATTACTTATACGCTGCTCGCCACTGGTTCGTATACATAAATCAACTGCAGGCAAGTCACCTAAACACAGATATTTCTCAAAGTCATTTTCACTGATCACTTTGGCTTCCATGCCTGTGACCTTAATGTCTTCAGCCATTTTTTTAGCGGCTTCCAAAATATCCCATCGGCCACCGTAATTAGCAGCGATATTCAGCTGAAGTCCAGTGTTTCCCCTCGTTTTTTGCTCGGCTAAGCCAATCAACTTTTGTAACTCAGGGCTCAACCTAGCCGTATCCCCAACAATGCGTAAGCGAATATTATTATCATGTAGCTTAGTCACTTCTCGCTTCAATACATAGACAAACAGATCCATTAGCGCCTTGACTTCAAGCTCTGGCCTACGCCAGTTTTCACTACTAAAAGCAAATAATGTTAAGGCTGGAATATCATAATGCACTGCCGTTTCGATCACTGCCTTGACTGCATCTACACCTGCCTTATGACCGGCTACGCCAGAAAGATTATGACTTTTAGCCCAGCGATTATTACCATCCATGATAATAGCAACGTGTTCAGGCAGCGTTTCTAGCTTATGTGCAAGAATAGCTTCGCGTGGGTCGATCATACATTAATCCTTAACATGCGCCTTACTAGAAATAATGATATAGGTTAAACCTCCATCAAATCCTTTTCTTTGGACAACAACGCCGTTTCAATAGTTGCAACATGAGCGTCTGTTACTTTTTGAACCATGTCTTCGCCACGGCGTGCGTCATCTTCAGAAATGTCCTTATCTTTCAACAGTTCTTTTATATCACTATTGGCATCACGGCGAATACTGCGCACAGACACACGAGCTTTCTCAGCCTCTTCACGGGCGCCTCGAATGAAACTTTTACGGGTTTCTTCGGTAAGTGCTGGCATCGGTACTCGAATCAAATCGCCAGATGTAGATGGGTTAAGACCTAAATTAGCCTTCATGATGGCTTTTTCTATCTCTGGCACCATAGGCTTCTCCCAAGGCGAGACGGCTAAGCAACGCCCGTCTTCAACGGAAATGTTTGCCAACTGGTTAAGTGGCGTGTCACTGCCATAATAAGACACCATCACACTGTCTAAAATACTAGGATGAGCGCGGCCTGTGCGAATACGCTTAAACGCTTCACCAAGTGCTGCGATACTCTTATCCATACGCTCGTTAGCATCTTGTTGGATTTCATTAATCATTTTATTCTCCGCCTTCCGGCAATGTCACATTCACCAAGGTGCCTTCATGGCCACCGACCACTAGATTAACTAAAGCCCCAGGCTTATTCATATTAAATACTCGCACCGGCATTTCTTGATCACGACATAAACACATCGCGGTGAGATCCATAATGCCTAGCTGCTTTTCTATGGCTTCATCAAATGTCATATAGTCATATTTTACTGCATTTGGGTTTTTGACCGGGTCTGAATCGTATACACCGTCGACTTTGGTTGCTTTGAGCACAACATCAGCTTCAATTTCTATGCCTCGCAATGAGGCAGCTGAGTCGGTGGTGAAAAACGGATTGCCGGTACCAGCAGAAAAAATCACCACATTGCCTTGAGACAAATACAGCATCGCATTACGACGATCATAGTGATCCACAACGCCACTCATTGGAATGGCTGACATCACCCTGGTAGTAATATTAGATCGTTCTAAAGCATCTCTCATAGCCAGAGCATTCATGACTGTAGCAAGCATCCCCATATGGTCGCCAGTGACGCGATCCATCCCTGCCTCACTCAAGGCGGCACCACGAAATAAGTTCCCGCCGCCAATCACCAAACCCACCTGCACTCCAATGCCAACTAACTGGCCTATTTCTAAGGCCATACGGTCTAAAACTTTAGGGTCAATACCAAAATTTTCGCTGCCCATTAATGCTTCGCCACTAAGCTTGAGTAAAATACGCTTATAGCGAGGGTGGCGTTTATCCGAAATTGGCATTTATGTTCTCCAAAATAGTCATCTGCAACAAGGTTACTATTAGTTTTAATATATAACGCTGACTTAACAATAAGATAGTGACTTATTAACAGCTCAAGGGCAAGTTGCGGCTGTGCTTAAGTCAAAAAAAAGCGCCACCACAGTGACTAAATCACCATGGCGACGCTGCAAGCAGACTAATAGGGCTTAGGCCTTTAGCTGCTGTGCCACTTCAGCGGCAAAATCAACGACTTCAACCTCAATACCGTCACCTACTTCTAAACGATGGAACGTAGAAATAGAAGCGCCAGTAACGGCCAGCAAGTCACTAATTTTTTGATCTGGATTCTTAACAAATTGCTGTTCAGTCAAACTGTTTTCAGCCAAAAATTTATTGATGCGACCTATCATCATTTTTTCAACAATAGCATCTGGCTTGCCAGCCATATCTGGCTGAGCTTTGATAATGTCTTTTTCTTTATTGACTTCTTCAGTCGTCATATCATCACGACTAATAACCCGAGGGTTAGTCGCCGTTACATGCATTGAAATATCTTTAGCAAGCTCATTATCGCCATCAGTTAGCGAAATCAAAGTGGCAATTTTCTTGTTGCTATGCACGTATGCACCTACATTAGCACCTTCAAGCATCACAATACGACGAGGCGTAATGTTTTCACCAATCTTTTGCACTAGCGCTTCACGAGCATCCGATAGTTCGCCTTGCATTAGTGTAGCCATATCATCTTGCTTCGCTGCAAACGCCGCATCAGTGACTTTCGCAGCAAACGCCAAAAAGCCTTCATCACGAGCAGCAAAGTCTGTTTCTGAGTTCACTTCAACCAATACGCCAAATGAATTGTCATCAGCAACTTTTGCAAGCACCACGCCTTCAGCAGCAGTACGGCCAGCTTTCTTGGCAGCTTTAAGGCCACTAGATTTACGCAAATCTTCGATAGCTTGTTCAATATTACCGTCAGAAGCAACAAGCGCTTTTTTACAATCCATCATGCCCAAGCTAGTACGCTCACGCAATTCTTTAACCATAGATGCAGTAATTGCAGCCATAAGAAAATCCTCAATTTGGGTTCTCAACGCCGCCTTGGGCGTTGTTAAAAAAAGGGAGCCAAGCTCCCTTTTGTATATCCACCTAGCTAAACCAAAGGTTTAGGCTTACTCGGCAGCGGCTTCAGTCACTTCTTCAGCAACTTCTACAAATTCGCCAGCAACAGCAGTGCCGTCGTCTTTGCCAGATGCACACGCATCGGCCATAGCAGAAACGTAGATTTCGATAGCGCGCAAAGCGTCATCGTTAGCAGGGATTACATAATCAATGCCGTCTGGGTTGCTGTTAGTATCAACGATACCAATCACTGGGATGCCCAACTTGTTAGCTTCATTAATTGCAATACGCTC
Source organism: Oceanospirillaceae bacterium (assembly GCA_024686035.1). GTDB lineage: Bacteria > Pseudomonadota > Gammaproteobacteria > Pseudomonadales > Balneatricaceae > Njordibacter. Next base: position 2,752 of record JAIBDW010000003.1, on the reverse strand, counting down.
ATGCTCAACGTCTACAACGAACAACGCGTCAGGAAGACCGCCCATATCCTTGATACCGCCAATAGCGCGTTCAAGCTTTTCCATTTCACGTTGACGCATCAACGCTTCTTTTTTAGTTAACTGCTCAGAAGTGCCATCGTTAAACTGTGTTTCTAAGGTACGGAAACGACTAATGGACTGACGAATAGTTTTGTAGTTAGTTAACATGCCACCCAACCAACGGTGGTTGACGTAGGGCATACCAACACGACTAGCATGTTCTTTAATCAACTTTCCTGCTGCACGCTTAGTACCAACAAACAATATTTTGTTTTTGTTGGCGGCCATGTTTTCAACGATAGCAAGTGCTTCGTTTAACGCCGGTAAGGTTTGGTCTAGGTTGATGATATGGATTTTGTTACGAGCACCAAAAATATACTGGCCCATTTTTGGGTTCCAGTAACGCGTTTGGTGGCCGAAGTGGGCGCCGGCTTTAAGCAGGTCACGCATACTTACTTTAGTCATTTAAATTTCCTTTTGTATGGGTTAGGCCTCCATAAACCCTCGTCTTGTGCATTTATTACAAAAGAGCAACAAGAACCACAGTTCGATCAGAAGCCTTAAAGCAGACCCCCAACACCCAGAACCATGTGCCGGTTTATGTGTGACGTTATAGTTAAGCCCAAAATACGTCTATTTTTTATCAAAAAAAGAACAGATCGAATTTAGGCGCGCAATTTATACCATAAGCGATAATGAATATCAAAACTAATCGCAAGTATTGATGGTTTTCTATCATATTTTACAACCCCCAACCCCCTTTACCCTATTCATAGCTGTTCGCCCACTAGCCTCAACCGAAAATAGTTGACTTGGAGGCCCTGGGGCTGAAGATGTCTGATATAATTGGTCCAAAGTTAGTTAACCGTTAAGACTCGCCCTTTTAGGCACATTAAGCTTTGAGAAACACATGAATATATTGATTAAAGACGCTACGGAAATTCAAAAAATGCGCGTTGCCGGACGGTTAGCCGCTCAGGTGTTGGAGATGATCCACGAATACGTGCAAGTAGGCGTGACCACCAATGAGCTAAATCAAATTTGCCATGACTATATTGTGGATGTGCAACAAGCTATTCCTGCTCCTTTAAATTACCACGGTTTCCCTAAGTCTATTTGCACCTCTGTTAATCAGGTCGTGTGTCACGGCATTCCAAACGATAAACCACTCAAACAAGGCGACTTAATTAACATTGATATTACCGTGATTAAGGACGGCTATCATGGAGATACAAGCCGAATGTTTGCAGTGGGGAACATTGCGCCCCACGCACAGCGCCTTGTCTCCATTACTCAAGAATGCCTATACAAAGGCATAGAGCTAGTAAAACCTGGTGCTCGATTAGGCGACATTGGCCATGTGATTCAAGTGCATGCTGAAGCCAATCATTATTCCATTGTGCAAGAATATTGCGGTCACGGTATTGGTGCAGGCTTCCATGAAGACCCTCAAGTCCTTCACTATGGTACACCCAACACTGGGGTTGAGCTTAAAGAAGGCATGATCTTCACCATTGAACCGATGCTTAATGCGGGTAAACGCCACGTTAAACTTAACAAAAAAGATGGCTGGACTGTCACCACAGCAGATAAGCGTTTATCTGCGCAATTTGAACACACTATTTTAGTCACCGCTAATGGCTACGAAAACCTCACCATACGTCAAGAAGAGTTGGATTAATGACAACACTGGTTAGCCCGTCATTAAAAGCTCAGCTCATTGATTGTGAAAAACTGCAAAAGCAGTTTTTCACAATGCCCCATGCCAGAGTATTAAAAACGGCTTTAGAAAGTGGTCAGGCGTGCCTAGATGATCTATTTAACGAACATAAAGAAACGCGTATTTATGAGCTAATCCATGCGCGTGCTTGGTTAGTAGATCAGATACTTCGCTTAGCTTGGCAGCAGTATTCGTGGCCTGATGAAACAGCGCTAGTTGCTGTAGGTGGCTATGGGCGCAAGGAGTTGCATCCACAGTCAGACATTGATCTATTGATTCTCATTGGCGATGATGTTGCCGAATCGCTTTGGCATGATAGCACTCAACAGTTTATTACGTTTATTTGGGATCTAGGCCTAAAAATTGGCTCAAGTGTGCGCACCCTCAAAGATTGCTGCACGCAAGCTCAAGGTGACATTACTATTGCCACAAGCCTGCTTGAATCTCACACCATCATCGGCAAAGCTGGCTTGCGTAAAAAAGCATTTGATTGGGTTATTTCAGACCAAGCCTGGAGTGAAGAAGCCTTTTACAAGGCGCGCGTTAAAACTCAACAACAACGGCACTTACGTACTAACGAAACGGAATACAACCTAGAGCCCAATATAAAGACCTCATCAGGGGGGTTACGTGACATCCAAACGATAGGCTGGATAGGTAAGCGTCACTTTGGCTTGAGTAATATGGCACAGCTTTCCAGCCACGACTACCTTAGCCAGGAAGAGCTGGATACGCTTAAAGTAAGCACTAATTACCTTTGGACCATACGTTATGCACTCCACTTAATTGCTCAGCGACCTGAAGACAGGCTGCTGTTTGATCATCAACGTAAGTTAGCTGCTTTTTTTGGTTACGAAGACAATGATGACACCTTGGCTGTTGAGCAATTTATGCATCGCTATTACCGCACAGCAATGCACATAGCTGAGCTTAACCAAACACTGCTGCAGCTCTTTGATCAAGCCATCTTGCATGCCCATGATGAAGACGTGG
>JAIBDW010000046.1 GCA_024686035.1 Oceanospirillaceae bacterium | reverse complement strand
TGGGATATCGCCAAGCGGTAAGGCAACGGGTTTTGATCTCGTCATGCGCTGGTTCGAATCCAGCTATCCCAGCCATTTGTCCTTGTTTACTTTACATCCCCCTACTCGTTAAATACACTCACTTGCGGCCAGCCACTGCTTTTTAGCCTCTGTAAATAATGCATCCGTCAGGTCTAATATAAGCTCGTACAGGGTGATTTAATAGCCCACGCAACCCAGTACAAAGAATTTTACTAAAACACCAATAGACGGCTTTTTGCGACTGCTTATGCAAGAGTCTCTCATTAGATTCATGCTTGCTTGCACGTTAGTAATTAATATTACCGTTTATTAGGTAGGGCATAGGTGCCCATCACATGAGCGACTGGTTTTTCGTCACCCGAAGAGTAAAGCATCACCTCTCCCATCACTAATGTACGACCCACTTTAACCAATTTACAGTGAGCCACTATAGCTTTATCAGCCGCGGGCTTTCTTAAAAAGTTGATGGATAAATTTGAAGTCACAGCCAAAGCAACTAAACCTAGCTTCCCAAGCACAGCAGCATATAAAGCCACGTCAGCTAGGGCCATCAGCACTGGCCCTGATACGGTGCCACCTGGACGTAACTCATCAAAACCTACAGCATGACTGACCACCGAGGTGCAATCTCCAATCGCTTCAACCACACACTTGGACTGAGGGAATTCCTTCGCTAAAAAAGCTGAAATCTCTTGTTGGGTTGCCATAAGGTTACCTTTGAATTTAAATAACTACACCGACCTAACCGAAAGATTTAACCCTGTGTAAATTTGGTGTTGTAGGTGCTTTACCCTAGCTAAAATGGCATGGGATGAGCCCTATGGGCCTTAGAAATGTCAGCAAGGCATTCAGCACTTAGCTTGACCTCACAGGTTTTAAGAATATGCTCTAACTGCATTTGATTGGTAGCGCCAAAAATAGCCGAGCACATAAAGGGCCGAGTAAGGCACCAGGCAAGTGACATGTGCACAAGATCCACGCCATGTTTAGCAGCAATCTGCATATAAGCGTCAACCGCAGGCCAAACCCGACTGGTAGTGCGCCCTCCCAGGTCTGCTGTAAGCGTTTTACGAGAGCCTAAGGGCATGGCGTCATTTTGATACTTACCCGTTAGCAGTCCAACTGCCAGAGGTGAAAACGCCATCAACCCCACTTCTTCATTGATGCTAAGTTCGCTTAGGTCTGTGTCATAAAGCCGACACAATAGTGAATATTCGTTTTGTATGGTCGCGACCCTTGGCCACCCTCTTTCTTCTGACAAACGCAACCACTGGGCTGTGCCCCATGCGCTTTCGTTAGATAAACCAAAATGCCTTATATTGCCTTTATCAACTTGCTTTTGAAGCGCTTCTAGACAATCTTCTATTTGAGCGAGGGTCTCTTCTTTGTTCTGAGATACGGGATTAAAGTCCCAGTTTTTTCGAAACATATAGGAACCACGATTGGGCCAATGAAATTGATAGAGATCAATGTAATCAGTTTGTAACCTACGCAAATTGCCTTCGATGGTCTCTGTAATGGTGTTTGAGGATATTGCTGCCCCATTACGCACATAGTGAAAACCTTCTCCAGAGTGTTTGGTGGCTAAAACATAGTCGGACCGGCGCGACTTATTTTTAGCATTCCAAGCACCTAATATCTCTTCTGTTCTACCAACGGTTTCTTTTGTAATGGGGTTAACGGGATACATTTCAGCTGTGTCAACAAAATTGATGCCGTTGGCTAGGGCGCAATCAAGTTGTGCATGCCCTTGAGCTTCAGAAGTTTGAGTACCAAAGGTCATGGTGCCAAGGCATAATTCAGAAACCATGACGCCAGTGCGCCCCATAGGGTTCATTTTCATTGCTACATTTTCCGTCTAGTTTTACTTAAGTGCCACCACAATATTTTCATCTGTGGCGCCTATTTCTAGCTTAGCTCGCTGCGCTTTGCTAATGTATTTAGGCTTAATTTTGGTGCTGGATTTAGCGTTATGTTTTTTGGCTTGCGCTTTTAAAATTTGAACGCCTTTTTTTCTACGATTCATGTGTATCTGCTCTGTAATTAACATGGCCATAGTAGCAGCTTGGGCTAAGCAACCAAACTATATCTAAAACTTATTGAACTATCTAAGGCGCTTCGATTGGCGCCTAGTGTTGGCAGGCTTTTGCAATAACAGAGGCCATCACGTCAAAGGCTCCAATGTGTGGCAATACTGTTATTTTTTTATCAGGCCAAAGAGATAGCGCTTTGTCGATTTCTTCTGGTATGTCTTTAACCACGTGAATACCGGCAGATAAAAAATAAGGTAATAACACCACCTCCTTCGTTTGACCTTTGAAAAGCTCACTTAACACGCTCTCTACTGAAGGCGTGGCAAGCTCTAAAAATGCCACTTCCACCCCATCAAAAGCCACTCCTAGGTTGTCGGCTACTTGCGCTACTAGCGCTCTTACTTCATCGTTAGATGATTCTCTGCGGCTGCCGTGGGCCGCAATTAATAATTGTTTCATGTATATCATTTCCAGAATTTTAATGTGTTCTATTGATGTAAATTAGCTTGAGCGAGTACCAAGCAAATCCTGTAAAGCCAACTTTAAGGTACTAAATTTAAATTTAAACCCGCTATCTAATAATTTTTCAGGCACTACTTTTTGACTATCAAGCAACAAGCAAGCTGATTCTCCCAACAGCAATTGCATCGCTTTTCTGGGCACTGGCAACACAGCAACCCTGTTCAAAGAGGCTGCTAATGAGGCGGTAAATGCCCTATTTTTTTGTGCATCAGGAGCCACCAAATTCACCGGCCCAACGATACTCTTTTCAAGCAATACATGGTGCATGGCATGTATATGATCCTGATAGTGAATCCAGGACATATATTGCTCGCCATCACCAATACGACCCCCTAAAAAACACTTAAACGGCAATAACATTTTGGCTAAAGCACCACCCTTGGCAGACAATACAATTCCTGTTCTTAGCAACACTACGCGAGTATAGGGGCTCGCTTTGAGTGCAACATCTTCCCACCCCAAGCATAATTCTGTAGGAAAATCATAAACTTGCACCGGAAACTCTTCAGTAAGGTCTTGGGCACCATGGTCACCATAAACCCCAATGGCTGACCCATTGAGAAAAACGCTAGGTGGGCGCTGACTATTTTCAAACAAGTCGACAAGCCTTTGTGTTAATAACCACCGACTATCGCGTATCACCTGCTTTTGCTGAGTACTCCAGCGCTTGTCAATAATCGGCTCGCCTGCAAGGTTAATCACTGCATCAAATAAGTCTAAGTTATGTAAATGGTCTAGCGAGTGGATTAAAGTTACTTGGCCAGACGCAGGGGGTTGTTTTGGTGCAGCTATTTTTGCCCTTGAAAGCACAGTAAAGTGATGAGCATTAAATTGCTCAATAAATGCGCGGCCTATCAAGCCTGTACCACCTGTGATTAATATTTCCATCGTTTACCTAAATACCTTTTAGTGGATCTGCCGCTTTATCAGCTCTGTTATACAGCCATTGGAATTTTTAAATACTCGCCCTTCTATGTATATATTAGCTAGCACCGGCGCCGTGCCACATAAAAAAAGACGGTCTTCATGAAGTGATAGCTTGGCTACTAGGTCTTTATCAGCGTCTTTCCAGAGGCCGTCTTGATAAAACACGGTGTAGGTATGCTTGAACCTTTTTGCCAACTCAATTGCAGCAGCTACGCCAAAAGAGTGAGTGAGAAGATGGACAGAGAATTTAACATCCGTCAATTCCAACGCCATTAATGCAAGACGCCACATCGGTGTATGATGGCCCGATATTAACAACACCGAAGATACAAGACTCTTCTTAGCCACCTTTGCATTTGAGCGCATCAGTGCATAGCGCACTAATTCACTTTCAGCAAAACCAAATGCAGCCCCATGATCATCAATTATACTTAGCTCAGAAAACAAAGGCTTCAATAAATGTTCACTACAGATAGGTGCAGGATAGTTAGAGAATGATTTGTGCAATAAATGTTCAACTTTACTTGATGAAAACCCTGTAACAGCCGCCTTCAGCTCCGCAGTGGCCTCTAGCCAATCACTTGTTTCAATCACTTGCGAGTCTATGGCGACATCTTGCTCCAGCAATGACTTTACCTTACCAATGGGCACGCCCCTGGCCACTAAGGTAAGGATGCGCTCTATAATGGCAACGTCTATGTCTGAGTAAAGCCTATGCCCTTTGGGTGTTCGTTGTGGTTTTAACAGACCATAACGACGCTCCCATGCCCTTAAGGTAACCGTGTTGATCTGAGTGCGCGCACTGAGTTCGCGAATGGGAAACAGGCTTGCAGGGCCTTGACTTTCATCAGCTGACATTATCTTTTCAACCTAAACCTTGCCTCGTTAATTCAAAAAATAATTATACAAAAAATAATACTGTACAAGTATTTAAGTGTACAGTATTATTTTTATACTCTTACTTGATTGTAATACTTAATGCTTTCAACCCCTATTGTTCAAGATATAAAAGCTGCCATCACTGAAGTTGCCATCATCGGCGCTGGAAGCGCTGGCTGCCTACTAGCTAACTTACTGGACAAAGCGGGCACTAACTGTCTCCTTATAGAAAAGAGCAGGGGTATGGGCGGACGTTGCAGCCGCAGACACATTAGCACAGACAAGACCAAAAGTTATGCCATAGATCTAGGTGGGGCTGATATTTCTCCAGAAAAAGTAACCAATTTAATTCTTAAAGATATATTAGATTATTGGTATACTTCTGGTTATATTTGCCAGTGGAAAAAAAAGGTCAGCCGCTTTAATCACTTGCACGAAGATAGTAAAGCCGTCACCACCTTGTGTGGTGCACCTTCAATGAACACACTACATAGCAACATCGCTAGCCATATTAATATACTCACCCAAAGTAGAGTGTGCAAATTAGAAAGAGCTGATGGTAACTGGCACCTATTTGATGATAAGGGTGACATTGTGGCCATAAGCAAAAAATTAGTCGTCACTGCCCCTCCAGAGCAAACACGTGCCTTACTGAAGACGGTGGATGCATTGTCAAACATTAGTTTGCCCGACACCTTGCCACACGAAAGCCTACCGCAATATGTTTGCGCTATTGGCTTTGATCAACCACTGGCTATGGATGCAGATGTCTACCAAGGTGGACACCTGTCATTGCATAAATCAATCCGTGAAAGAAGCAAACCTGACAGAACATACCCTTCGCATTTAGCAGACATTTGGGTGCTACACAGCACTTATGAGTGGGCACAAGAGCAACGCCACAGCGACAGTAATGCTGCCGCAGCTAAATTAACCGATGCATTTTGCAAGCACTTTGGCATTGAAGCTAAACCCATGCTGCTAACATCTCATTACTGGCGCATGGCTAAATACAAAACAACCACACACCCCCCTTGCCAGTTTGTTTGGAATGAACAACATGAGATTGGCTTTAGCGGTGACTGGTTAGGCGGTGGCGGCACAGTGGGTGCGCTTACTAGCGCTGTTGAATTGCATCAGGCTATGCTTGGTTCAGCACAGACTATAGTGAGGTAAATGGTGAATAATCCAAATACCATTGCTTCAGATAAAGCAGGCAACAACCTAAGCCAACAGACTATAAATATTGGCATTAGTGCATGCTTGACAGGCAACCAAGTGCGTTATAACGGCGGCCACACGCAGTCGCGGCTATGCCTGGATTTGCTAAGCCAATGTTTCACATTCACAAGTTTTTGCCCAGAAGTGGCAGCAGGGTTTGATATTCCAAGGCCCACTATGAAGCTCGCTGGCAATCCAGATTCACCAAGATTGGTATTTAGTAATGACGACTCTACCGACTTAACTCGCGAACTGGTTAAAGGTTTTGAAAAAGAACTTCCTAAAATGGGTCATCTTGACGGCTATATTTTGATGAAAAATTCACCTAGCTGTGGCCTTGAAAGGATCAAAGTCTATCAAACTAATGGGCACCCACATCCACAACGCAGTGCTGGAGTGTTTGCGAAGGCTTTAAAAAAACAATACCCTCTTATGCCGATTGAAGAAGAGGGGCGCTTGCATGACAGCAAATTATTTGATAATTTTTTACTGCGTGTTTATGCCTACAACAATTTCAAAAAAGACGTACTGGAACACCCAAGCCTAAATCACCTTATGGTGTTTCATAGTCGCTATAAATACATACTCATGGCCCATAACCAAGATCAATGTCGCGTCCTTGGCCGCCTTTTAGGATCCCATAAAAACGGCTCTTTAGAAGCGCTTATTGATGGTTACTTTAACGGTTTTATTGAAGCAATTTCTAAGCCAGCCAGTAGAAAAAGCCATACCAATGCGCTGTTTCATATTTTGGGTTATTTAAAGGATAAGATAGCACCTATGGCGACAGAGCACATCGTTACTGTCATCCATAATTACCATAACGGCCTCACGCCCTTAACGACGCCTTTAACGTTACTTAAACATCATTTAATGCAACATGGCTGCGAATACATAAAACAGCAGCGTTACTTGGAGCCATACCCTGAAAAAATCAGCCCTATGGTCAACGCCTTTAAATGACATCACTATTATGAAAGGTTATGTATGAATATACTTGTTGAGAGATTTTGCAATTACTACAAAGAATTTAGCCAAGAAAGCATTCCTGGGCTTGACGAAATGTACCACCAAAATGTCACCCTACAAGACCCATTTAGTAAGCTTGAAGGGCTGGATAATGTAAAGCGGCACTTTAGCCAAATGATGCAGAACGTAAGTTATTGCCGCTTTGAAATTATTGATGTGGTGAGTAATGACGGTCAAGCATTTATCACCTGGACGATGATGTTTGCCCACCCCAAACTAAACAATCATAAAGAAATTGTAGTGGATGGTGTAAGTGATATTAAATTTGATGAACGCATCACCTACCACCGTGATTATTTCGATGTGGGATCTATGTTTTACGAACATGTGCCTATCGTTAAAGGGGTAATAAAAATGCTGAAAAATAGGTTAACCGTGTGAAACGTATATTAATTACAGGCGCAAGCTCTGGCATTGGCATGCACCTTTGCCATAGTTACTTATTAGCCGGCTGGCATGTTATTGCCTGTGGTAGATCTTTAGATAAGTTGGAAGATGCCATTTCTAACAAGCATCCACATTTAACCCCGTGCACGTTTGATATCAACCAACCAAAGCAAACCATCCAAACGCTGAAACAATTTAAGTCACTTGATTGTGTCATTTTGAATGCTGGAACATGTGAATACATGGATGACCCATTGTCATTTGACAGCGGCCTATTTGAGCGGGTTATCCAGACTAACGTCATTGGCACAGGCTACTGTTTAGAGGGGGTCATCAGCAACATCAAACCAGGTGGGCAGCTAGCGATTGTAAGCTCCAGTGTCACTTTGCTGCCGCTCACACGTTCAGAAGCTTATGGTGCCTCAAAAGCGGCATTAGATTACTTAACGCGCACTTTGGCAATAGACCTTAGCCCGAACAATATTGCAGTATCATTGATTCGCCCAGGCTTTGTTGATACCGCTTTAACACAAAAAAACACATTTTCAATGCCTGGAATTATTACTGGAGAGCAAGCCTGCAAGTACATTATGCTCGGTCTTGAAAAAAGAAAACTAGAAATAAACTTCCCCAAACTATTCTTTTTTACGATGAATTTATTATCTTTTTTACCAAAAACATTATGGCGCAAACTTGCCATTAAAATGATTAGGACACCTTAATGATTTCGTTAGACACTAAAGCAATGCGTATTGCTATTATTGGCAGTGGTATTTCAGGCCAAACTTGCGGCTACTTGCTCAGCAAGCACAACCATGTGACCTTATTTGAGGCCAATGATCAGTTAGGCGGACACACTGCAACCATTGATCTGGACATAGACGGTAAAACGTTGCCTGTAGATACTGGGTTTATCGTCTTCAACGATCGAACTTATCCTAACTTCATCAAGATGATGAACCAAATTGGCATTACTAGTAAGCCCACTGAAATGAGTTTTAGCGTACATAATAAAGCCACAGGCTTTGAGTACAACGGCCATAGCTTAAACACACTCTTCGCACAAAGACGCAACTTATTGAGCCCACGATTTTATTCGTTCATTTTTGAGATTTTGCGTTTTAATAAGCTGGCTAAAAAGGCTAATGCCTCAGGTGAAACCGACCTAGGTACCTTGGGCGAGTTTCTTAGCCAACATGGCTTTAGTGATTATTTTGCGACCCATTATGTGTTAGCAATGACTGCAGCCATTTGGTCCGCCTCTATTAATAGCTGCAAAGATTTTCCCTTGCAGTTTTTCTTAAGCTTCTTAACTAACCACGGTTTACTGGACATTGCCAACCGGCCTCAATGGTATGTGATAGAAGGCGGATCTCGCAGCTACATTGATGGGCTCACCCGATCCATAAAAGACATTCGCCTTGGCACCCCAGTGCAGCGGGTTACCCGTCACGCTAGCCATGTTGAAATTACCAGCGCCACAGGCACTGAAGTATTTGATGAAGTGATTTTTGCCTGTCATTCAGACCAAGCCCTCGCGCTGCTAAATGACCCAAGCCCGCAGGAATCAAAAGTGCTTGGGGCGATGAAGTACCGTGCCAATGATGTGGTGTTGCACACCGACAAAACCTTATTACCCAAGCGAAAAAATGCCTACGCTAGTTGGAACTATTGTATTGACCCACAGGTTGATACGCTACCTACGCTCACTTACAACATGAACATTTTGCAAGGTTTAGAAACCAAGCAAGAACTTTGTGTCACGCTCAACCAAACACAAAGCATCGACCCAGCACATATATTGCGTCAATTCACCTACTCACACCCTGTTTTTTCTCTTGAGTCTATTGCCGCGCAAAAACTGCGCCATACTATTTGTGGCGATAACCTCACCCACTATTGTGGCGCATACTGGTACAACGGATTTCATGAAGATGGTGTAAAAAGTGCACTGGATGTATGCCAACGCTTTGGTCTAACACTGGATAGCCTTGACACTAATCCACCTGTTGGCAGCGCGAATGCTTAGCCATCATTCGACTGGCCCGACCGCCAGCAATGATACTGTGGATGACACAGGTGCCAAAAAAGGTGCATTTAATAGTGCATTTTATATTGGCCATGTGTTTCATAAACGTTTTGTTCCTAAGGTGCATAAATTCACCTATCCTTTATATATGAACTTTATTGACCTTGATGAAGTTGAAAGGCTTGATAAGAAATTCTGGTGGTTTTCATCGAGTCGATGGGCACCTTTGCAGCTAAAACCGGCAGATTATTTGAAGGATGCAAAGCCTGTGAATAGCAATACAACTACAGGCAAGCAGTTAAAAGCCACTGCCCTTGGCGCTGCAAAAATCTTAGGTGCAGATTTAAACGGCATTAACCGGGTGTGTATGTTGGCGCAATTACGCTGTTTGGGCATTTATTTTAGCCCTGTGAACTTTTTCTTCCTATACCAGAACAACACAGCAAAATACCTCATTGCCGAGGTGAGTAACACGCCATGGAATAACACCCACAGCTACCTAGTCGATTTGCTTGCACCGGAATCTACTGACAAGGCCTTTCATGTGTCCCCATTTATGGATTTGGACATGGTGTACCAGTGGCAAGTAAAAGAGCCAACATCAAAGACGAAGATTGTCATCGAAAGCTTCCGCGAGCAGCGTTTATTTATGGCAGTATTTGATGCAAAACGTTATGAGATTAATACTAAAAAAGTAACCGCGATATTTCTTCGTTGGCCAATTGTCACCGTGAGCATAGTCAGGGCCATTTATTGGCAGGCGTTAAAATTATTTATTAAAGGTATTGCTTACGTACCCTACCAAACCAAACAACAACGACCCAAAGCAGTTGCTGGGCAACTCAATATAAAGAGCAAACCATGACCGTAACCAACACCCAGAGAATTGAGAAAATGAACAAACCATCAGTGAGCAAGCGCATTGTGTTTTCATTACTCAAAAAACTAAATGGCGGCCACATTCGTTTGATTGAAAATGGCACGCAAGTACTGTTTGGTGACCAAGATTCTGTCATTAATGCCACCATTACTATCCATGACCCAAAAGCCTACTCTCGCATTTTATGGGGCGGCAGCATTGGCGCAGGGGAAGCTTATGTAGAAGGTTTATGGAGTGCAGACGACCTAGTGGCAGTGATTCAACTATTTTCTCGAAACTTAGCCACATTAGAGCAGTATGAACAGCGTTTTGGTTTCTTATTAAACATCACCAATCTCTTTAAGCATCGCGCTAATCGTAATAGTAAAAAAGGCAGCCGCACCAATATCGCGGCTCACTATGATTTGAGCAATGACATGTATCGACTCTTTCTAGACAAGGCCATGCAATACTCATCAGCCATATATCCCCATGCACAAGCCTCATTGGAAGAAGCCCAACAACATAAACTGAAAACCATTTGCGAAGCGCTCAATCTAACTGCAGATGACCAATTGTTAGAAATTGGCACTGGTTGGGGAGGGCTCGCCTGCTACGCCGCAAAAAACTATGGCTGCCATGTCACAACCACCACCATTTCAGAGGCTCAGTTTGAACTTGCCAAACAACGTGTAGAGGATGAGAACCTTAGCCACAAAGTCACATTACTTAAAAAAGATTACCGTGACTTAACAGGGCAGTACTCAAAAATTGTGTCTATTGAAATGATTGAAGCGGTGGGGCATAAGTTTATGCCTACCTATTTCTCCATGATAGACACCCTATTAAAACCAGGCGGAAAAACACTGATTCAAGCGATCACCATGAATGACCAACGCTATGATAGTTATGTTAAGAATGTAGATTTTATACAACGTCATATATTTCCAGGTGGCCACCTTCCATCCATTAGCGTGATTTGTGAGCTTCTTAAAAACAACACCAACATGTATATGCAACAGTTGTCAGACTATCGCATTGATTATGCGAACACCTTAAATGCTTGGCGAGACCGTTTTTTAGAAAATCGAGAGGCCATCATAAAACTAGGTTTCAACGATGATTTTATCCGTTTATGGGAGTATTATTTTTGTTACTGTGAAGGTGGGTTTCGTGAATCGGCCATTGGTTTAGCTCATATAGAGCTGATCAAGAACGAATACTAAGGTAACAATAATGAAAATGTGGACATGGTTTCAACCCGTTAGCTTTCAAGCCATTTGGCTAAGCCTCATCTGGGGGGGCAACACATGGCTGCCGATCAGCATCGCCATTTTAACGCTACATTTTCTTTTAAGCCCTACCCGTTTAGGAGACGTAAAGGTGCTGCCATTAGCGTTAGTCGGGTTTGCGATAGATTTACTACTTACTCAGTTTGGCTTCTTTAGCTTTACGGCGTGGCCCCTATGGTTGTTGGTATTATGGGTCGCTTTTATCCTTAACTTGGCTCATAGCATGCGCTTTTTAAGACGATTTAAGCTTGTTTACCTCGTGTGCTTTAGCGCCTTAGGAGGCACCTATGCCTATTGGGTTAGCTGGAAATTAGGTGCAGTAGAGCTGCCGTATGGGGCCATGACCACATTGGCCATCGTGGCGGTCAATTGGAGTATTGTGTTACCACTATGTGTGAAGGCCGATGAATTTATACGTAAACCTATCCATGCATAAATTACCCCAGCAGTTTGCATATTTCTTGGCCGTGTATTGGCTCTTTGCACCGACCATCTTCGCCAAGGAACAGACCGAATTGGCCACGCCTTTAATAGGTACCCAAGCCACGGCTGCATTGGAAATGATACCTAGCTTTAAGCAGGTAGGTAGCGTTCAAATGAAATGGCTTTGGATCAAAATATACCAAGCAACACTTAAGACTCCAACTGGCGCATACCAGCCCAATACATGGCCAATATTACTTGAATTGGATTATCAAAGAGGCATCACCTCAAAACAATTGATCAAAGCCACTGTGAAAGATTGGGAACGTCAAAACATCGTTTATAGTGATCAATGGATCACCAGGCTAGATGAAATTTGGCCAGACGTTGCTACAAACGACCAGCTTACATTGTATATAGATCAAGCAGGTACCAGCCACTTTTTTTATAACTCAACATTTATCGGCCTAGTCAGTGATACGCTATTTGCACAAGCTTTTAGCGCCATCTGGCTATCTGAAAACACTATAAAACCAGCACAACGTAACCAATTAATAGGCATTACACCATGAATCATTTTCCAAGTTACATGCGTTCTTTTTCTCGTTTATTTGCAGCCATGTGGTTAGGGCTTTTTTTGGCAGGTTGCAGCACTACTATTACTGATTACAAGTCCACCACGCCCGAATTTGACATGAAAACGTTTTTTGACGGTAAGCTTATTGCTTATGGCATGGTGCAAGACAGGCAAGGCATGGTGATTAGACGCTTTCATGCTGACTTGGAGGGCTCGTGGGATGGTAACAAGGGCCTTTTAGAAGAAGACTTTTTTTACGATGATGGTGAAACTCAGCGGCGTGTTTGGAATTTGGTCAAGCATGGTGACAACCAGTACAGTGGCGTAGCATCTGATTCTGTGGGCCAGGCGTCAGGTCAAAGCGAAGGTTTTGCATTCAATTGGCGCTATACCCTAGCCATCGATGTGGATGATACAACGTGGGATATTCAATTAAATGATTGGATCTACCAACTTGACGATTCACGACTCATTAATGTCACACAAATGACAAAGTGGGGCTTCAATGTGGGCCAAATTACACTTGTGATAGAAAAGGTTAAATAACGTGAGCCTAGCCTCCCCTATTACCATCATATGGTTTCGCCAAGATTTACGCTTAAAAAACAACCCCGCCCTTACTGCGGCGTGCATCGCCAATAATGTGTTGCCCATTTATATACTGGATGATGAAACGGCAGGCCAACATCGCATGGGGGCAGCTAGCAGATGGTGGCTACACCATTCATTAACTTCACTAGATACCTCATTAGGCAATGCACTTAATGTATATAGTGGCAACGCTGCCCTAATTATTGAAGACTTATGCCAGCGTTTCACTGTGCAAGCGGTGCATTGGAATCGTTGTTATGAACCCCATAACATAGAGCAGACAAAGCATATAAAAACACAATTGGCCTCATTAGGTATTAAGGCAAATAGTATCAACGGCTCTTTATTGAACGAGCCTTGGTCGGTATTTAAAAAGGATGGCAGCCCATATAAAATTTTCACGCCATATCATCGTGAAGCATGCAAAGTAGACCAATCAACTGCCCTTTTAGAAGCGCCTGACATGTTAGAAAAGGTCGTTATTGATCCACAAGCATTAGTTCTAGAAAGCCTTAACTTATTGCCCAAGATAAAATGGGATACGCATTTTCATGAGCAATGGAGCCCTGGTGAAGAGGGTGCTTTTTTGGCGCTTAACCGCTTTTTGGCAGACGGTATCAACAATTATAAAGAAGGCAGAGACAGACCTGCATTAAAGTCTTTTTCTAGCTTGTCCCCTCACCTGCATTTTGGTGATATTTCACCTGACCAAATTATTAATGCCTTACTCACCATAGAAGATGACCAAAATAGTGAACACTTTAAAAAAGAAATCCGTTGGCGTGAGTTTTCTTATTATTTATTGTTTCATTTTCCTGGTTTACCAGATCAAAACCTAAAACCAAATTTCGATAAATTTCCATGGGAAAACAATCCTGATTATCTAAACTGTTGGCAACAAGGCCTGACAGGCTATCCGCTGGTGGATGCTGGCATGCGCGAGCTTTGGCACACAGGCTATATGCATAACCGTGTGCGCATGGTGACGGCATCGTTTTTGATCAAAAACTTATTGGTAGACTGGCGCTTAGGCGCTAGCTGGTTTTGGGATTGCTTAGTGGATGCAGACTTAGCCAGTAATAGTGCAAGCTGGCAATGGGTGGCAGGCTGCGGCACCGATGCCTCACCTTACTTTCGAGTGTTTAACCCTATCACTCAAGGTGAAAAGTTTGACCCCAAAGGTGAATATACCCGACGTTTTTTACCTGAGCTTAAAGACCTACCCGACAAATACTTGTATAGACCTTGGGAAGCGCCACCAGAGGTGCTTCGTAAGGCCAATGTTACCCTGGGTGATAATTACCCACACCCTGTTGTACAGATTAAAGAATCACGCCTAAAGGCCTTAGAAGCCTATAGTTTAACCAGAGGCTAAATAAGGTGTGCAAGGCAGCTTGCTGTTTAAGCGGAGTAAGCTAGCCTTTTGTCCCACTGGCCACTGTGCTGGGTAGCACAATTTTCTTCTGTATCGTATAACACGTGATCCATCATATTGCTTACGCGCACATCTGCACCCTTCAATGTAGATTCAATCTGCGTGGCAAGGGTGATGTGCCGTTTGTCTTGCATAAAAAGCTCAAGATTTTTATTGGTGTCAAAGACACACACCACCTTTAAACTATGGGGGAAATTTGTATACTTGACCAAATGCGTTAGCCACACAAACCCTTGAATGCCTTTACATGTTTGTTCACAAAACTGCGTGAGCACACCGGTAAGCTGTTGATCTATTTTTTTATCTGTTTTACGCATAGTTTAGCTCTAGTGGAGGCATCTATTAGCACCAACCTTGGCGCCATTGGCTAATGTCTTTTAATTGCTGCCATTGTATCGGCGATTCACGTTTAGTCATCACTGCTTCTATAATGCATGAAGTCACCAAACCTTCTTCATCAAACTTTACCGCACTCACCATAAAGTGTTTTTCTTTATTTTCTGGCTTCACTGCAGTCCATTTACTATGGAGCAACTTTTTGGGGTTAATTGGATTCACTATTTTTCCCTGGGTTAAAACACTTTATTTACGGGTAGAGTTACAGCTAATGCGCGACACACCAAATTTGTTACACTCATGCTTTAATCAATCTTTTGGATCAATCAATGGCGATCAGTGAACGTCCTTCCCATTTAAGTTTACCCCAGACTAACCCTGGCGTAACTACGGTGCTTG
>JAIBDW010000071.1 GCA_024686035.1 Oceanospirillaceae bacterium | reverse complement strand
GCATGGGAAATAGCGCCATTAAGCAGAGTGTCTGCCGTGTGAAGACTCTCACTAACTAAGGCATCATCATTTTGGTCCACATCCGCCAAAGGTAAAATCACACTAGACACAGCAGCAAGTTCAAAGGCGTCCTGTTGTAAAAAAAATTCCATGTTGTCTCCTGACAAATTTACCAATTTTTGACCTTGCGAAGTTGCAGGCAATAAGACAAAATTTTACGCCAAATTGTTCAGTGTCTCTAGGTATGGATCACTATAATGTGTGTTAAATCTTCGTTTTGCTAAAAATCTGATACACTTAGCACCACTGTTAGTCTTAACTCACTATAACTATCCTAAGAAGCCAAGCATTTGTCTTTAATTACCCGATACATTAACAAAGAAGTGCTAATAAGCGCGTTTGCCGTGAGTATGGTGCTATTGCTGATTATCTCTAGCAGCCGCTTTGCCCATTACCTTACTAAAGCCGTTACCGGGGAACTTGATGCCCAGGCTGTGTTGGAAATTATTGTCAACTTAATGCCTGCATACTTAAGTACCTTGCTGCCCTTAGGTGGGTTTTTAGCTGTGCTGCTTACTTTGGGTAAACTTAGCGTTGATAATGAACTCACTGTGCTTTTTGCCAACGGTGTTAGCCAGAAGCAACTAGTGCAGATGGTGTTGGTGCCCCTATCAATATTGGCAGTTGTTGTGGCTGTATTGAGTCTTTGGCTTGCTCCAGAGGCCTCACGTAAAGTCGAAGAAATTCTCTACACTCAATCTCACACCTCTGAATTTGACAGTGTCGTGGCTGGACGTTTTCAGGGGAAAATTGAACGGCAAGTGATTTATGCCCAAACTATGAGTGATGATAGGCAGCAATTGGGTGATGTATTTGTATTCAATCGCTCAGTCAGCAATGCCCCTCCTGTGTTAATTAAAGCAACCTCAGCCAGGCAAATTTTCGATGAAAAATATCAAGCCCGTTATTTGTTGCTAAAGGAAGGCTCCAGAACGCAAGGGCAACCCGGTGAGCTGGACTACACCGTGACTCGATTTGAAGAGTTAGCAGTGAGACTGTTTAGCGAAGAGTTAGAGGTTAATATAACCCGCGGGTTTACCTTGCCTACGCTGATGCTAATCAGCTCTGGCGACCCTGATCACCGCGCCCAACTTTATTGGCGCATATCGCTTCCTTTAATGACCCTCATCATTAGTTTTATCGCCATTTCTCTAGGTCAGGTGAATCCACGCAAAGGACGATTTGCACGGTTGCTGCCTGCTATTTTAATCTACTTGGTGTATGTGTCGGTGTTAACCAGCTTAAGAGATGATATGAGCCGATCTGTGGCTAATGCAGACCTAAAAATATGGTTATTGCACTTTGTTTTCTTTATTTTGGGTTTGTTTTTATTGTTTGGTCGGCAGTGGTTTAGAACACTTGTCAAAGGAGGCAATGCAAGTGCGTCTACTTGATCTATATATTGCGAGACACATATGGGCCGCAGTGGCGATTGTATTAGTGGTGATTGTAGGCTTAGACCTTATGACGGCCCTGGGCGGAGAACTAGAGGCTTTGGGACGTGGCGCAAGCTTTAAGCAAGTAGCCACATATATCGTATTAACCATTCCTTGGAAAGTGTATGAATTTATGCCCTTAGCCGTATTAGTTGGGTGTTTGGTAGGTTTGGGAATATTAGCCAATAATAGCGAACTTACGATCATGCGAGCAGCGGGCATTTCTTTGCGACGTATTGTTTGGTCTGTAATGCAAGCAGTGGCTTTATTTGTTTTCACTGCAGCTATTTTAGGCGAGTTCGTAGCTCCAATGAGCCAGCAAATGGCTGCAACGGAGCGGGCTGAGTATAAAGGCGCATTATCAACTAAAGGTTTCTGGTTACGTGAAGGAAATGATTATATTTTTGTCCGCTCCGTGATGTCTACTGGCGTTTTGCAAGGCGTCACTCGTTATCGCTTTGGCGATCATGATTGGAAGCAAACTCTGACGGCTGATAAAGCGGTATATCAAGATCAACAATGGACATTGCAACAGGTACAAAAGGTTTCCATAGAAGACCAGAGCATCATCGAGCAAGAGCAAAAAATGATACCTTGGAGCGTTTCATTGAAACCTAATTTGTTGTCAATATTAAGTATGGAGCCAAAGCATTTGGCCGTTAAAGACTTGATGCAATATAGTCAATTTCTTAACCAAAGTGGATTGGATGCCGCACCTTATGAACTGGCGTTTTGGAAAAAAACACTTCAACCTATAGCGACATTGGTTCTCGTATTTTTGGCTATCTCTTTTATCTTTGGCTCTGCTCGTTCCGTCACTCTGGGACAAAGAGTGTTAGTGGGGGTGTTGGTAGGCTTAGCATTTAATTACGCCCAAGAAGTGCTAGCGCCTGCCAGCAGTGTTTTTGGTTTTACCCCTTTATTTGCTTACTTATTGCCTATATTAGTGTGTATTGCGGGCGGGGCTTGGATGTTGAGAAAAGCAGGGTAGGCCTATATTGCTTAGCCCACACAAAAGACTTAGTCTTTAGGCAACTGAACCACACGGCTGTTAGACCAGCGATCATGCCAGGTTAGCTTATCGCCATCTACCAACATCCACCAATAACCCATGCCGAACACTAGGGCAGAAAGAATAGCGCACATAAACCGCAATAGCGCCTGTTTTGTGTCAACTGGTTGGCCTTGGTCAGATTCTATGCGCAAACGCCAAGCCAACATGCCTAAAGTTTGTCCGGAGCGTGTCCAAAATAACGCGAAAAACAAAAAAGTAATGAGAAATACTGTGCTGTTAAAGAGTGGGCCAGAGACGGCTTCGCCATCGTTAAACGCAATAAAAATATAGCCTAATAGCATCCATACTGCCATTACCGATAGACTATCGTACACTATGGCAAGCAGGCGCTTAATTAGAGTGGCGTTAGGGTGATTATGACTTTTAAAACGTCTGTTGCTCATGAGTTAAATCGCTGTGGGTGATGAGCTAATATGATATCACAAATTGATTCTGTATCCAGATGACTAGCGTGGTTAAATAAGACCTTGCTAAGGGTGGGTATCCTCTTAAAGGGAAAGTGAATATGATTACCTCTTGTGCTCTACGCGCCTTTATTGATTTAAAAATACGGAAGACATATGCCTGAAATGCACCTTAATCGCTGCAGTTGGCCTACCCAAGATGAGCAATATTTGGCCTACCATGATCAAGAGTGGGGTAGGCCTGTGCATGATGACAAAAGATTGTTTGAGCAATTAGTATTAGAAGGCGCTCAAGCAGGATTGTCGTGGATTACGATCCTTAAGCGCAGGCACCACTATAAGCGTGTTTTTTGCGAATACAATCTAGAAAAAATTGCTGCATTTACGGATCAAGACATTGCCTTTGCTTTGCGAGATAAAGGTATTATTCGTAATCGTTTAAAGGTCCATAGTGTGGTGAATAATGCGAAAAAGTTCATTGCTGTGCAGCAGGAATTTGGCAGCTTTGATACCTATATATGGGGTTTTGTAGGCGGGCAGACAATGGTTAACGCGTTTGAAACCAATGCTGATGTGCCAGCCCAAACGCCTCTTTCTATAACAATTGCGAAAGACTTAAAACGGCGTGGTTTCAAGTTTGTTGGCCCTATTGGAATGTATGCCTATATGCAATCCATCGGTATGGTGAACGACCATATAAAGAGTTGTTTTTGTTATTCTAAGTGCTGTTGAGGTGAGTATGAAGCGTTTTACTGGTTGGGTATTGGGTATTTTATTATGCCTCATCGTTATAGGGTTTTTATTGGTCACCTATCAGCAAGCAAATCACTTAGTGCATTCTTCCTTGGAGACGCGTACCCCTGCTAAATACCAACCTGAAGACTTTGATTTAAGCGTTGCACAAGTGACGGTGTATAACGCCGAAGGACAAAAGTTGCATGGCTATTTTTCGCCTACTGCTAATGGAGCGTATGTCATGCTGCAACACGGATTTAAAGCTAACCGTGGGCATATGTTAGAAGAGGCTAAAGTGCTACAAGATGCCGGCTTTGGAGTGCTGGTGACTAGCATCAGAGCCCATGACATCAATGATGGTGATGAAATTACCTTTGGGGTAAAGGAAGTGCAGGACTTAGCGGCGTGGCACGCTTATTTAATTAATGAACAGGGTCTTAAAAAGGGTAGATTAGGTGTGTTGGGTAATTCTATGGGTGCAGCCATTGCCCTTGAATACGCAGCGCATAATCAGGACATTGCAGGGGTTGTTGCGGTGAGTGCTTTTTCATCTTTACAAGATACAATCAACGTATCGGTAGAATACTTTACCGGCTTACCTGCGTTTCCCTTTGCACCGATGATTTCATACTGGGCACAAATGATACTGGGTATGGATGTTGAGCAAGTTGACGCCACTAAGGCGGCAGCTAGGCTGTGCGATACGCCACTGCTTATTATGCAAGGTGGAAAAGATGTTGTCGTGTCGGTGGCAAGCGGGCAGTGGATTTTTGACGCAGCCTGCGGTGAGAAAGAGTTGTGGTTTGAAGAGCAGCTTGGCCATGCTAAGTTTGACACCCAAAAGCCTGATGAGTTTAGGCGCAGGGTGGTGGCATTTTTTAACAATACCCTACTGTAATATCTAGGTTAAGCTTCAAAAGCGAGTCTTTATTATTATACATTGACTCGTTTTTATATTCGTTTTGCCTGTATTAGTTTGACTCATGCTGACTTCGAAACCTTCACCCAGCAAAATTTTAAAGTCTGTATTATAGCTTCATTGTTGAATTGACTGATGATTTTTTACTATGAACTTAGCCAGTGGTTTTCTAAACCGTGTGTCTTATGCCAGCGTTTATAAAGCTGCATCTGTATCAGCATTGTGCTGCCCTGCTTGCGGTGAGCCTCAAGAAGATGAGCTTCAGGCATTACAACCTTGTGCGCATTTAGCCTGCGTTTACGACCAAGAAGCACAGGAATTCATCTATAAAAGTGAAGAATTCAAGCAGCGCATCACATTATCAGGCGAAGTTTTTTCTGGCGAGTTAAGCTCTAAGATGTTGTCCAGGTTGGGTTATGCTGACGAACTTTTGGCACTAGATTTAACCCGAGCAGGGTGTTGGAGCCGTCAACTTTTTGCATTTAATTTTAATGTTAATGTGGATTAAATGTTAATGATAAGTATTTAATTTGCACACTTGTGCTGTTTGCTTTTTAATGACCCCTATTGCTCAATGACTATAGGGTTCACGGATGTTAACACCTTCGCCTCAAATTATTAAAATTCAGTCTGAGGCTGATCAGATTGCTTTGCATGTGCGTCTTTGGCCGGTCGAAGACGCCATAGGCTGGGTGCATATTATGCATGGGATGAGCGAACATGGTGGGCGCTATGAGCACTTAGCCAAAGCGCTTAACGATGCCGGTTTTAATGTCAGTGCCGATGATCATCGAGGCCATGGCCTTACGGGTCAAGAAACCGACAGTTTGGGCCATTTAGCTCACCATAATGGTTGGAAAAAAATGGTATCTGACCAAGCTGATATTATTAGCCACATTCAAAATAAATGGCCACAACCGCTTATTATCTTAGGCCATAGCATGGGGTCTTTTTTGGCTACCAAAGTGGTGCAACACTATGCTAATAAGTTCGCAAACCAGCTGCAAGGGTTAGTGTTGTCGGCTTCCAACTACAGCGCCCCGTGGTTTTATCGTATCGCCTGTGTAGCGGCTCTGTTTGAAAGGTGGCGTCACGGCACGCTGGCTCAAAGTAAGCTACTCCATCAGCTATCTTTCGGTAATTTCAATAACCACTTTAAACCAGTGCGCACGCCTAAAGACTGGATAAGCTCAGACCCAAAAGTGGTCGATGCCTACATCGCAGACCCTCTAGCAGGTCATGGTATTAGTAATCAGTTCTGGGTCGATTTTCTTGATGGTTTAGCCGATTTGTCAGAACCGGAATCTATGGCGCAAATACGTAATGAATTACCTATTTACTTATTTTCAGGTGATCAAGACCCCGTCGGCAAAAGCGGCCGTGGGGTCATTGCTTTGCAAAAGGCGCTCAGGCGGGCAGGTTCGAAACAGGTTCAGTGCTGTTTATATGCAAATGGACGACATGAAATGCTCAATGAACCCAATAAACACAAAGTGATTAGCGATTTATTGGTGTGGTTGCAACAGTGCTTGCAAGCGCCCTTGGTGAAAACGATTAAGGAATAGACATGACTCTTACGACTTGGTTTTCATTAGTGGCTATTTGTTGTTTGGGTGCAATGTCTCCTGGCCCAAGTTTGGCCGTGGTGTTGCGTCACACAGTGAGTAATGGGCGCATACATGGCGTTGTTACAGCCATCACTCATGCCATAGGGGTGGCTTTATGGGCTTTATTAACAGTCTGGGGCTTGGCGTTACTGGTGGTAGAGTGGCCCTTGATGTATCAGTTTCTAACGTATGCTGGTGCAGCTTATTTAATGTGGATGGGTATTAAAGCATTACGCTCTAATGGCGCCGTACCATTGAATGTGGTGCCTATGGTAGCGCCCATTAGGCAAGCTGCTTGGGATGGCTTAATGGTGTCATTGCTTAACCCTAAGCTCGCGTTCTTTTTTACTGCACTGTTTTCACAATTTGTATCTGTTGAACTACGATTAGTTGACAAGCTCATTATGACAGGTACAGCATCAATTATAGATGCCCTTTGGTACATTCTTGTAGCCGTTGCACTGTCTCATTCTAAGGTATTAGAAAAACTTCAAAAGCGCTCGGCTCTTATCGATAAAATAAGTGGTGTCGTGCTGTTAGGTTTGGCCCTAAGGGTGCTTACACTATAGCGTTTTTAATGGTTGTAGCCAGTTATCTTCAGGGTAATCGCAGGTGTCGTCTACTAAGTGTAAGGTAAAGGCTTGGCGTGACTTACTTGAAGTATTGGCAGCACTGTAATGAGGCAGTTGGCCATGAAGAATAATCAACGTACCAGCGGGTACTTCAAGCAGAGCTAATGGTGCTTTTGGCCATGGTGTATTGTCTAAACATTCAAACTCTGTACCGCCATTTTTGGACAGTTTAAAGCGTTGCTTAAGGGGAATCTTATGGCCTTGTGGCAGGGCCTGTAAACACCCGTTTTCAACTGTAGCGTCTTCTAATGCCAGCCAAAATCCAATACAACTTTTGGGTTGAGTGTACAAAAAAGTAGAATCTTGGTGAAGTCCTACTTCACCGCCAATGCTAGGTTGTTTGAATATATGCATCGACTGCACAGCTCGCGGTTGAACAATGCCAAGGGCCCGTCCGATATTCGCAAAGTCCAATTCTTTGACAATATTTTTATACACAGGATCTAACAAGTGTTGAGCATGGCCTATTTTATTAATGGATTGATGCTTAGGTACCGTAAAATTACCTTCGTTATCAATCGCTTTCGCTTCAAAGAAAAAGCTAATATTACTGGCTGATTTTAGAAAATAATCATCACTGGAGCGTTCTTGCTCGTCAGTTGTAAAAATGGATCGCTTGGCTTGAGGCTCAAAAGCGTCTATCAACTGTGCTGCGTGTTGCATCAATGCTTGGCGCTGGGAGCCAGAAATAAAGTCCTTGATAATAAGAAAGCCTTGCTGATCGTAGTCTTCTACTTGCTTTAAGCTGAGCATCATCAATCCCCTATATCCAATCAATAACCTCTTCACCCTCGCTATCAATGTGTAGCCATTGATCTGGTGAATCACCTTCTTGCCAGCCAGAAACCACACAACGTATGGCTGAGTTGAAGTGTGCAAAGGCTGCTTGAGCACATGCTTTATCAGTGGCCCATGGCGTGTTTTTGGTATTAAACCAAATACTGCTAAAGTTGCTTTGAACTTTATTAAGCACGATGATTTCGAATTCTTTTTGCTGATCTTGGACAGCATCAGCAAAAGTAGCCCAATAAGCTTGACGCTTTGGGTTAGAGCTCTGTACATCTAAGCTTACGGTCACAGTTTCCAACCACGCCTTAACGGCATCTGGGCTTACAGACTTGACATAAATTTCGATATCACTTTGGATCATAGCTAAAGCTCCTGAGTCATTAAACCAGTGAGAATGCCTAGATAAACCTGTGTCAATTGCTCTAAATCACTCACTTTTACGCATTCGTTAAGTTGATGGATAGTGGCATTGCAAGGCCCAAGCTCAACGACCTGAGCGCCAGTAGGTGCGATAAAACGACCATCGGAGGTGCCCCCGGCTGTAGATAACTGGGTGTCTGTGCCAGTAACTGCCTTGATGGCATTGCGACAGGCATCAACCAAAGCGCCAGAACTTGTTAAGAATGGTAGGCCGTTATAAGTCCACTGGATATCATAATCGACATTGTGCTCATCAAGAATCCCTTCTACTTTTATCGTCAGCTCAGAAGCGGACACTTGTGTAGAATAGCGAAAATTACACATCACCTCAACATGACCAGGCACAACGTTAGATGCCCCAGTACCACCATTAATATTAGCGATTTGAAAGCTTGTAGGTGGGAAAAACTCATTACCCTCATCCCATACAGTGGACACAAGCTGAGATAATGCCGGCGCCACCTTGTGAATAGGGTTGATGACTAAGTGTGGGTACGCCACATGGCCTTGTATGCCCTTGGCGGTAATTAAGGCAGTTAAAGAACCACGACGTCCATTTTTGATGACATCGCCTAGGGTATGAGTAGAGGAAGGTTCTCCCACAATACACCAATCCATTTTTTCTCCACGTGCTTCTAAGGTATCGATCACGCGAGTGGTGCCATCAACAAAAGGCCCTTCTTCATCACTGGTGATTAGAAGCGCCAGACTGCCTTTATGGTTTGGGTGTAAGGCGATGAATTCCTCAAGGGCCACCACCCATGATGCCAAACTACCTTTCATGTCTGCAGCGCCACGACCATAGAGAAAGCCGTCTTTAATGGTCGGTTCAAATGGTGGAGTATGCCACTGATCAACAGGCCCGCTGGGTACAACATCAGTATGGCCTGCAAAGGCAAGTACTGGCTTTTCGGTGCCGCGACGAGCCCAAAAATTGTCTACTTCACCAAAGCGCATGCGCTCTATAGTAAAGCCGATGGCTTCAAGACGAGCAATCATCAATTCTTGGCAGCCTTTGTCTATGGGAGTGACGGAGGCGCGTCCCATAAGGTCTTGGGCCAAAGCAATAGTGGGTGATAAAGGCATGATTTGAGTCATCTTAATTGTTGCTGTGTAAATCAGCGTTGAGTTCCACAAGCGTGCCGTTTGGCTTCACTTCTATGCGTCCGTTTAAAGAGTTACGACGGAATAATAAATCGGGTTTCCCCGCGAGAGTGGACGCCTTAACGGTGTCTACGAGTTCATTATTTCTATCTAATAAGGCGACCTTTGAGCCCCCAGTGATATACAAACCTGCTTCAATGATGCAGCGATCACCAATAGGAATGCCCATACCTGCATTAGCGCCAATCAAGCTGTCTTCACCAACGGAGTTAACGATTTTGCCGCCACCTGATAAAGTGCCCATGGTTGAGCAGCCT
>JAIBDW010000086.1 GCA_024686035.1 Oceanospirillaceae bacterium | reverse complement strand
CCTCTTTGGTGCTCGCTTTATCTGTCATTGGTGGAGGTATGATGGGTCTACTTCTCGTCTTTATGCTTCGTATGATTGTCGCTTACAAAAAACGACAAGTGACGACATAACCACCTGTTAACTAGCAACACAAAAATGAGTGGCTACGATATTACAAAATACTGTAGCACACTCAACAACCGCGTTGACCCCCACCGGCATTCCCAATACACTAAATTGACTCCAACACATTGGATCTAACTAGTGCCTACCATTAACTTACGCCCCAACAAACTTACCCTTTATAAGCGACCTAGAAGTCCACTTTGGCAGTGTCGCTACAAGTTAGATAATGGCGAATGGTATCGGCAAAGCACTGGCACTGACGACCAAGCAGAAGCAGAAGACATCGCATTCAAGTTGTACTACGGTGCTGGCGAACGTGAAAAAAACAATCTTCCACAAAACACTCGCAAGTTTGGCAATGTTGCTCGTTACGCTGTAACGCGTATGACTGAAGAACTTGATGGAGGGTTGGATATTGAGGTGGTCAAGTCATTGGAAAAAGCATCAAAGGCCAAATTCATTTTATTCGCTTGTGAGTGGATCGAGGACGCAAATTTCCCGTCGGTACGCAGTGAAAACGAGGAAGGCACACGTAAAGCTATTAAGCACTTATACAGTTTGGGCCATCGTAAAATCGGTCATGTGACTGGCCCTAAACATAATGTCCTTGCTCAGGCTCGAAAAGAGGCTTTTATTTGTGAATTAAAAACGCTTAAGCTTGCATTAAAGTCTCAATGGATCATTAGTGGCGATTTTTCACTGGCCGCAGGTTGTATCGCAGCACAGGCTTGGATCGCATTAGAGGATCGCCCCACCGCAGTGTTTTGCGCATCAGATCAACTTGCCCTAGGGTTCATTGCCGAATTGTCTCGCCATGCTTACACGGTGCCTGACCACGTCTCTGTGATGGGCTTTGATGACATTGATTTTGCAGAACAATACATCCCATCGCTCACATCTATACGCCAAGACAGATTTTTTCTTGGCGAGACTGCAGCGTCCATGTTGATGCAGCGAATTGAATCACCAGATGAGGATAGTCACGAGCACACCGTAATCCTGCCAGTGTCTTTAGTTGTTCGTGAAAGCACTGCGCCGCTAAATTTAGACAAGTGTTGAAATAAGTTCTCAAACTCGCAAAACCACACTTCTTTGAAGGCTAGCGTTAAAAGCGCAGGCCTCTTATATCACCATGGAAGCCATTGCAGATGCTCCACTTAATAACTATTAACAACGACTAATTAGCGACTTTTTGTTGTACTTTGAATACCATTTCAACACGGCGGCTGAGTGCGTCATTCTCACTGCCGTCAGCGTTAAGTACTAGCTTCTCCTCGCCCCACGCCATGGTGGAATTGGCTTGTACGCCTCGCAAGTTTAAATAATTGACGACGGTATTAATACGCCTTTGCGACAAGTCATAGTTATACTCATCCGTGCCCACGCTATCGGTATGGCCACCTAAGCTAACTTTAAAGATTTTGTACGCTTTAGCAGCATCTATTATGGCCCGCTCGATCTTCACTTGCTGGTCTACCCGTAAATTATTTTTGTCAAAATCAAAATAAACATTAGCGGTAATCAGCTCCAATGGGTAACTATAAGTCACCACTGCAAGCTCAGGCTCAACGCTCATCACTGATTGCGGGGCTGGCTCTACCACTAATTCAGCTTGTGGTTCTAACACTAATTCAGCTTGTGGTTCTACCACTAATTCAGGCTCTGGCACCGGTGCTGTTTCAGCAACTGCCGGTGCAGTGGCTACTGCCACTTCTGGAGCCACTTCTACTTCACCAGATAAGACCACAGTCTCTTCAGAAGATTCAAGGTGACATTTAGGCATCCCCAGTGCTTCCCAGGAACCCGTGCGCACGCAATTGCCAAAACCATCTAGAACAGGAGTGCCGTTACCAGAGAACCAAAAGGCGCGATGAACAACAGAATCATTATCACTTTGCGCGTGAGCAACAGTGCTGCCAGCAAGCAGCGTAATTAAGCATAAAATTCGTAACATAGCCGTTCCATATAAAAATCTTGATAAGTAATTATATTACAGCCTTTTTTGTACTTTCGCAAATATATAGCTGTTAAATAAAGGGCTCGCAGCCACGATATAATTAACTGTTGTCAGTGCTTTTTTTACACCGCTGTAGATATAACACCCCTCCTGCCCAGTCCTCTACGTCAATCCATATTTCGGCTGCTTTGGGGCTATTGATATCTAACGCTTTACTGCGTTGATGAGGTGTCAATTTCACATACACCGGATTTTCTAAGGCTTCCCCATCATTCACCATTAGATGAAAATATGCCATTTTCCCTACTAGGTGACCTGCCTCAGTGAGCTTTAGGTTAACTTCATGCTTTAGATAACTCGGGTCTGTGGATAGGCCTTTCATGCGCCAATGACCATTTACTTTGACCCCTTGGTCAGTGAAATCTATGCTGCCATAGGCCATTTTCCAGTTCTCAACCCTACCCTTAACATCATCTGTGTACTGCACTCTGTGCAAGTTGAATTGACACTTAATCGACTGTGGTAATAAGGCCAGCTGATAGAGGCTAAAATCAAATGCTGTTTTGTCTATCGGGTTAGCTAAAAGCTGTTGCTTAAGCTTAGGGTCTAGTTGCAATGGATAAAATACAATCCCCTTATTTTTAGGCAAAGCCCCTTTGTTAGATTTGGCTTTACTCGGCTTTTTTGTAGCGCTAGTGCCCGAGTTACAATCCAGTTTGCGCCTTTGGGCTTCGGCCAAATAATCAGCATTGCCACTGGCAGAGGCCATCAGCCGGCATAGGGTTTTGTCACTCCACCCAGACATATCAGCAGACCAAGCAGGAACAGACAACAAGCTGGCAAACAAGACCCCAAAAAACAATGCCACTAGGCCTTTGTAATAATGACCAGTAAAAAATAATGGGTACAAAATCAACTCCTTAAAGCTGCACTAAGTAAACAAGTGGTCAAAAATACGGGGTAGCTCAGGTTGTTGGAATACCTTTGCTGCAATCAAGTCATGATCAAGGCCTAAAGACTTTTCTATACAAGCAGCGCACACTGATCGATAATCAATGGTGGCCATCAAGTCTCTTTTTTCAAATTGATCTTTTTTACCTAACCCAGGCCAATCTGTGATGACACCACTATTAGATAATGACCCCCCTGCTAACAAACCTACACTGCCATAACCATGGTCTGTGCCTCTGGTTCCATTAACGGCGACAGTGCGGCCAAATTCAGTGAGGGTTAAAATAATTGCGTCATCCCAAGCTTCACCTAAACCACGGCGATAACCGGCGATGACATCGTCAACCACGCTTAATTGTCTAGCCAAGCGCCCTTCATTAGTATTGCCGTTTTCAGTTTGGTTTGAGTGAGAGTCAAACTCGCTGACTCGAATGACAGAAGCGACTGGGCCGTCCGTTTGCGCCATGGCACGGCCTGCGTATTTCGCCAAACTGGCTGGGTCTCTGGGCACTTGCACATTGTCTTCACTTTTACGAGCCACCTTAGTAAACAATTGTGCGGCATCCATTTGATGCCCCATAGCAATCATGTTTAACAAATCAGCTTTGGGTTTCTTTGAGCCTCTAATGCTTGCAGGGTAAAAATTATCGTTTTCATGGTGGCCCCGCAAAATTAATGGCATGTCCAAAGACAAAGACCGACCCGCCACACCTGACAAGTCTAACGCACGCCCTAACCAACCTGTTTTTTCACTAAAGGGGGATAAACCTCCGCCTTCAATGAGGTTTTGGCCTTCAAAATGAGAGCGCTTGGTGTAGGGAAAAGCGGTTGCATGCACAGCGCTAGCATGGCCACTAGCCATCAATTGTGCATAAAACTTAAGTGAGGGGTGTAATCCAAAGAAGTCATTTAACGCCAGGTAGTTATCTGGGGTGATGGTCTGACGCATCCGCATTAAGTCTGGATCACCAATCGGTGGCATGGCTGCAAGCCCATCCATACCGCCTTCTAAAATAATCACAGAGATACTGCCTGGCGGCTTTGCATTTGCAAACCCTGCAACCGGCATACCTGCAAGAAACAGCGATGCGGCACCTGCTTTAAGGATACTACGGCGACCTACAGTTAATTTAGACATAATCCAACCCCATTAATTCTGGACTACACATTAGTGCAATAAATCGATCTCTCCATGAGGGCCCTACACTTGCCACTAAAGCGCGAGTTTGATTTGAAGCCCCTATCCGGTCCATAATTTCTTTGGCAGATTGACGCGGGTTGCCATTTCTATAAATGGCATCAGCAAATCGCACACGCCGCTCAAACATTTCTGCAGACATCCATTCATCTTTATCATCAGAGTAACCATTGGGTTGGCGTGAGCTCCAAAATGACTGACCCAGCTCTTCAAACACCTTATGGGTATGCATCAATTTATTGTCATAATCATGAATTTTTTCCCAGCCTTTAAAATAGGTTGCTCCAGAAAGCCTTACTACTTGGAACAGCCATGTCATGGGCCATATAAATTTAGCGTCGGGGTTATTCACCGCTAATTCAAGCACCTTAGTGTGAATTAGCTGTAGATCGCCTTCACTTTCGCGCCAGACTATTTTCACCGCCTCTATTTCTTCGGTGTTGGGGCTATCACTGACAAAGTGCTGGCATAGCTTGGTCGATATGTGGTGGATAGTGGCGTCATGACTTGCCAGAAAATCTGTTAATTGCCTCAAGCCATTTCGACCAGCATAGATACTTTGTCCCATTACCTTTTTGCTGCCAGGCTCTGCCCAGCGTTTTTTGTAGGCATTCCAATGGTCTGTACCACCGGCTTTTTTGCGCATCTGAGACAACTCTTCGCTAAAATCGATGCCCCATCCTGCTAATACGTTAGCCGCCGCTTTAATATCCTCTTCGGTATAACCTGCCGCCACAGAAACAGTGTGCAATTCTAGCAATTCTCTCCCTAAATTATCATTTAGACCTGCCTGACAATCAGGCCTTCGGGCGCAACCTTTGGCTTGTTCTGAACGCTCACCAGCACTCCACACATTATCCAAATAGGTGAGCATGCCTGGGTGGGTGGTCATGCCATAAAGCAGATCAGCAAAGCTGCCGTTGAGTTTAGCTAGAATACCTTCATCGATCGCATGGCCTATCATTTGACTTGTATCAAACGTGTTACCAATCGTGAAATGATTGGCCCAAAAAGCAGTAATACGAAGCTTTACCTGATCCGCTCCATACACATTGCGTTGCACAAACTTGTGTTCGTCCATCTTTCCAGTGAGGTTCTCGTGGCGGTTAGCTTGGCGTGCAGCCTGGGTCTCTTGGCCATTTTTTCCTTCACGCGACTGGTTTTCCAAATCACGATAGCGGCGCCACATCGAAGCGCGGCGAGATAAATCGGGCTGCAAGTCATCAGGCCACTGTGCAACGTCTGCATAGCTTGAAGCCAGACCTAAAGCAGGCGAAGCCACTTGCAGTTGAGATTGAATCCATGCGTTCATATCTTCTGGCAACATTTCATCATCTCGAAACATTAAACCGGTTTTTTGAGCGATTCTAAATTGCTTATTCATAACCCGTATCTACCTAAAAAGTGATCATTTTTTTTGCCAAACAATGAGTCTATTATTAGCAGGCATCGCATTATCTTGCATAAGTACCAACCCCGCACGTGCGGCTACATGATTAATATCCCCAAACTCTCTTATACCCTGAAAGGGATTTTGCTGGCGCAACATAGTATCAAACGCAACATTACTTTGGGCTTCAAGAACACCCATATACTTCATCGGCCCATACAGACAAAACACACCACCTGATAAAAGTGAGCGGCCAATACCAGAAAACATAGCCTCTAGTGCCTCCCATGGCATGATATGGGCCGTATTAGCGGAATATACCGCATCATAAACAGTGGCAGGCCACAAGTCTTGAAGCACGTCCAGCGCAATAGGTGGAAGTAGATTAGGCGATGGAAACTCATCAACCCACATGTTTATACCTGCATGGTTTTGGATTCTGTCGCTTAACTGCCAGCTTAAGTGTGGCATTTTTCGAGCAAACCAAACCCCGTGCTGCCCTGTGCCACTTCCTACTTCCAGCACATATTTCTTATGCTCCAAAATGGGCTGTAACTGATCACAAATAATATCTTGGTTGTTGGCACAAGCTTGGGAGAAAGGTTTACTCATATGTATTAGCGTCAAGTGATGTGCCTAAGATGATGCCAATTAAGTTAAAGGCATCATTGTTATCTAATATAATAGATTTTTTATTTGTTGTGCAATCATTATTGCAAGCAGATAATGTCCACTTTTAGCCGCCCAAGACTTATAAACATGACACCACGTAAAACCTTAGACCAGAATAAAATACACCCAACCATTAGCCCTAGTGTAGAGCAGTATCATAGTGACATTGTTAACCAAGTTATTAATGCTGTAGAAGAAAATGAAGCCGTAGTCATTGGTATGGCTTTAAACCCTAGCGTTAAAAGGGCACGTAAGTTACTTGAAAAGCAGGGCTTAAAGGTCACCTATTTAGAGTTTGGCGGATATGGCAGTATGTGGCGCGAGCGTTTGGCTATTAAAATGTGGAGCGGCTGGCCAACTTACCCACAAATCTTTATTAAAGGCACATTAGTAGGCGGTGCAAGTGATTTAAAAAAGCTGATTATCAACAAAGCAATTTAATGACTAATTTGTATTAAAATAGACTAATTGGGTATTGTTAACACAAAATTTGCTAATAGCAAATATGCTGTTATGATGTTTAAAGTCAATTTGCTAATTCTAGCTTGGCTAAAATAATAATAATGAACTCTTGAGAGGCAAAAATGATTGATAACATCGTAAGCAGTATAAAAAAACTCACTGAAGCTGGCATGGCACTTATTGCTTTAGCCATTGTTTTAGAAGTGATTTTTGGTGCTAATGTAGCATTCGTAGGCGTCGGAGTTGTTGATAACGTACTCAGCATTGTTGGTGCATTAGGTAGTGAAGGGTTAGTTGGCTTAGCCTCAATTGCTGTGATTTACGCTTTATTTAATAGGTAGAATCCATCAGTAATGCTCTAAAAGCCCACCTCGGGTGGGCTTTTTTGATGCTATCAGCATTTTTAGAAAATCTTATTGAGTCATCGCATTAAGCCAATCTCGCACCCACTGCTTGCGATTTTGATTGATTTTAGCCGTGTCTAACTGCAACACCTTTGAAGGCATAATTAATTTGCTATAAGCCTCTGGCATATCTTTTGGTGTGTTTACCGGATACATCACGTTGCTTAATGGTAAGTGTTTTTGAAAATCTTCGCTGACCATAAAATTAAGAAAATCATCAGCTAGCAATTCATTGCTGGATGACTTTAATTTAGCAGCTACCTCCACTTGAAGATAATGACCCTCTTCAAATGCAGCGGCTTGATATTGGTCTGTACCTTCTATCGCCATGTGATAGGCTGGGGAAGTGCTGTAGCTT
>JAIBDW010000042.1 GCA_024686035.1 Oceanospirillaceae bacterium | reverse complement strand
CAAGCGTGCGAAAAATTAATGCAGCAGCTAGAAAGCAAAACCAAAACTAGCCAAGCCCTCTATCAAAAGCGCAAACAAGCTTTGACTGCTATAGAGTACCCACCACAGTTACCCGTAAGCGGCCAGCGCGACAAACTGGTTGCGCTTATCCGTGAGAATCAAGTGGTGGTGTTGGCAGGTGAAACAGGCTCTGGTAAAACCACACAGTTACCCAAGCTATGCCTAGAGGCAGGGCGCGGAGTGGGCGGCATGATAGGCCATACGCAGCCACGACGTTTGGCGGCAAGGACGGTCGGCCAGCGTATTGCTGATGAGCTCAATGTGCCCTTAGGTGAGCAGGTTGGCTTTCAAGTGCGTTTCACAGAGCAAGTGAGTGATATTAGCCACATTAAGCTAATGACCGATGGTATTTTGCTCGCCGAAACCCGCAACGATCCAGACCTTTTGCGTTATGACACCATCATTGTGGATGAAGCCCATGAGCGTAGTTTAAATATAGATTTTTTGTTGGGCTATTTAATACAATTGTTAGCCCGTCGTGATGATCTAAAGCTGATCATCACCTCTGCTACTATCGACCTTGAACGCTTTAGCAGCCACTTTAGTAA
This sequence comes from Oceanospirillaceae bacterium, assembly GCA_024686035.1. Lineage (GTDB taxonomy): Bacteria > Pseudomonadota > Gammaproteobacteria > Pseudomonadales > Balneatricaceae > Njordibacter. The sequence continues at coordinate 14,995 of JAIBDW010000042.1, read as the reverse complement.
TGCACCTGTGGTAGAGGTGAGCGGGCGCACATTCCCGGTAGATGTTTGGTATCGGCCTTTATTTTCGTCTAAATCAGACGAGGACCAAGATGTTCAGTCTGGCATACAGCATGCCCTGGAAGAAATAGACCAGCATGAGCGTAAAAGTAAGCAATACAACGGTGATGTGCTGATCTTTTTGCCAGGCGAAAGAGACATCCGTGACATTGCATTATTTTTGCGCAAACAAGAGCAAAAGCATTGGAATGTATTGCCTCTTTATGGGCGCCTTAGTTTCAGTGAACAACAAAAAGTGTTCCAACCTTCTGGCAAAACCACAGGCAGGCGCATTGTATTGGCCACCAATGTGGCAGAAACCTCTGTCACAGTGCCAGGCATTCGTTATGTGATAGATCCAGGCACTGCTCGCATGAGTCGTTATAGTTATCGCTCTAAAGTGCAGCGGTTGCCTATAGAGGCTATTTCCCAAGCCAGTGCTAATCAGCGTAAAGGCCGTTGTGGCCGTTTGTCTGCGGGCGTTTGTATTCGTTTATATGACGAAGCAGATTTTATAAGCCGACCAGAATTTACCGATGCAGAAATTTTACGCACCAATTTAGCCTCTGTTATTTTGCAAATGCATGATTTAAAGCTAGGCCCTGTTGAGGCGTTTCCTTTTATTGATGCCCCAGATAGCCGCTTTATCAATGATGGTGTTAAATTATTACAAGAGTTAGGTGGACTAGATGAAAAACGCAGGCTTACCCCACTAGGCAAACAGCTTGCGCGTTTGCCGGTAGATCCGCGTATCGGGCGTATGATCGTAGCAGCCAATGACTGGCAAGCCCTTGATGAAGTGTTACTCATTGCCAGTGCGCTGACTATTCAAGACCCAAGAGAAAGGCCACAAGAAAAGCAGCAAGCAGCAGATCAGCAGCACTTATTATGGAAAGAAGAAAACTCAGACTTCTTAAGTTTAGTGAACCTGTGGCAAGACTACGAACACCAACGCCAACAGCTCACCCAAAACCAACTGCGCCAATGGTGTAGTAAACACTTTGTGTCTTATTTGCGCATGCGAGAGTGGCGTGAAGTGCACCGTCAGCTGTTGTTAATGTGCCAGCAAATGGGCTTTAAGATTAATACCCAGCTAGCTAGCTATGAGGCAGTGCACCGAGCATTGCTGACAGGCTTATTGGGGCACATTGGTCATAAAGATGAAGAGGGTCAATTTGCAGGCCCACGCCAACGTAAGTTTTTATTGTTTCCAGGCTCAGCCCTTGCCAAAAAACCACCTGCGTGGATTATGGCAGCACAGTTGGTAGAAACCTCGCGTTTATTTGCCCGCTGTGTTGCCAAAATAGAGCCCCAATGGGTAGAGCAAAGTGCCGGTGCCTTACTTAAATATAACTATAGCGAGCCATCATGGCATAAGCGCCAAGGCCAAGTGATGGCGTTTGAACAGGTGAGCTTATACGGCTTGGTGCTGGCCAGTAAGCGTAAAGTGGCTTATGGAAAGATAGACCCGCAAGTGTGTCAGCAGCTTTTGATCATGGAGGGGCTGGTGCAGCATAACCTGTTCACCAAAGGTAAATTTTTAGCGCGTAACCAAGCTTTAATAGAAGACATTGAAGCCCTAGAAGCCAAATCTAGACGCAAAGACATCTTAGTAGATGATCAAGTATTGTTTGATTTCTATCATACAAAAATGGCTACCGCTAAAGCCCCTATAGTCAGTGCAGCTAGCTTTGAATCGTGGCGCAAACATGAAGAAAAGAGTCAGCCTGAGTATTTGTATCTAGCTCAAGATGACTTAATGCAACACGGTGCGCAAGGGATCAATACCCATAGTTTTCCAGACCGTTTGCTATGGCAGGCCATGAGTTGGCCTTTACAGTATCATTTTGAGCCAAGCCACGCCCAAGATGGCGTGACTATTCAAGTGCCTGCAAGCCAGCTAAAGCGCTTGCCTGTTAAGCGTTTACAATGGCTGGTGCCTGGGTTATTAAAAGACAAACTGGCGGCACTATTAAAAGGCTTGCCCAAAGCCCAGCGCAAAGCCTTTGTGCCTGTGCCCCAATATGCCCAAGCACTGTTTGAAGCCTTGTCACCTGATGATATTGACTTGTCAGAGGCCATAGCCAAGCACTTGCAGCGCATCAGTGGCAGGCCATTTGATGTGCAACTATTAGCACAAGTGGGTCTAGAGGCTCATCTATTAATGAATGTGCAGGTGATGGATGAAGATGGCCACCTTATAGCGCAAGGTAGAGACCCACTGCAATTATTGGCAGACTACGCCACGGGTAGTGCGTCTAGCCAAACACCCAGTGCTTCGCACCCTATGCTAAAGCAAGGGCTTACGCAGTGGGAATTTGATGAGCTGCCAACGGCTATGACCATAAAACAGGGCGCCATGAAGCTACCTGTATGGCCCGCCATTAAAGACCAAGGCAAAACGGTAGATGTGGTGTTTGCAGATTCAGCCGAAGAAGCACACGCCATCACTCACCATGGTCTAGTGCGTTTATATCGCCTTGCAGTGAATGAACAGACAAAACACCTTGCAAGGTCACTTGCAGGGTTTAAGCAAGCGCAGCTATTATATGGCGCATTAGGCACTCCACAAGAATTTAATGAGCAAGTGTTTGACCAAGCCACAGCCTTGGTATTTTTACCCGATGAATTGGCGATAGGCGCTAGGCCCACTAATAAAGCCGCGTTTAAAGCCTCATTAGAGCAGCGCGGCCACTATGCAGAAGCAGTAGAGAGCGTGTTAACTCTTAGCATAGAGCTGCTTAAACGCCACCTTGCCATAAGAAAAGCCCTAAAAGGGCAGTTAAACTTGGCTTGGGCTAATGTGTATCAAGACATAGGCGGACAGCTAGATCGTTTAATGAATAAGCACTTTATAGGCCAAAGCCAGTGGCAGCAATTAAAGCAGATGCCGCGCTACCTAAAGGCCATAGAGGCAAGGCTTGAGCGCTTTAAAAGCCAATTACCCAAAGAAAATGCCGCGGTACAAGAGCTACGCGATTGGCAGAGTAAGCTCTCTAAAGCCCAAGCACAGTGTTTACCCCACACCCCAGACTATAGGGCACTGCAAGGCTTTGCTTGGTCTATAGAGGAATACAGAGTGTCTTTGTTTGCTCAGCAGCTAGGCACTCTAAAACCCATTTCTGCCAAACGCCTACAAAAACAATGGGAGGCTATTGGTCATTAACAGGGTAGGCTGTTTTAACTAGGCTCATAAAGCTTGGATGATAAAGCGTTGATGCTAAAGCTAAGTACCTGTTTAGTCAGTAAATAAAACTTAGGCGGGGGCTTGTTATTGGGTATTTGTTAATGTTAACATTGCTGCGCTTAATTAAATATTCTACTGCCCTGTATGTTTTACAGGCAGTTAAAAAAGTATTACCATGTGTTGTCGTAGCAAAACTTATCATTAAGGTTTGTTTTGATTGACGACACAAAGTAATTGTTTAACTAGCTAGTTAAATCTTATTAATCTTATTGAAGGGGAATTTCAATGAACAAAACTCTAATCGCTCTTGCGATCGCCGCTGCGCTTCCAGTAGCTGCACAAGCTGACGTGACCTTATCTGGTTCTGTTACAACTTCATACAAAAACACTGGTGTTGTAGACACTGACGCTGCTTTGTCTTTGTCTGCTTCTGAAGTATTGGCTAACGGCATGACCGCTACTGCTACTTTTGACGTTCTAGGTGGCGAGAACCAAGGTTCTGCTACTTTGACTGGCGACTTCGGCACTTTGACTGCTGGCGAAATCACTAACGATGCAGCGTTCCAGTCTGGCGATGTTGCTGATGTGGTTGGCGCTTCTGATGATTCTGATGACGGCGACACTACTGTTTCTGGTATTCACTTCGCTACTACTCAAGCTGGCCTATCTTTGGCTGCACAGGTAAACGGCGCAACTGGTGCTGATGCTACTACTGCTGAGACTCGTAGTACTCAGTTTGGTGCTACTTATGACTTCAACGGTCTAACTGTTGGTTATGCTTATGCATCTGACACTGCAAACGCTGACCCTCTTGTTGAAGGTGTTACTGAAGCACAAACTGCATTTGGCGCAGCTTACACTTTCGGTGACTTAGTTGTTTCTGCTGGTAAGAGCTCTGTTGCTGATGACGCTATCGTTTCTGCAACTTACACTATGGTTGTTGACGCTTTAACTGTTGTTGCTCAAATGGATAACACTCCATCTGGCGATTACCAGATTGATTTGTCATACGCTATGTCTGACGCGCTTACTTTAAGCTCTGAAATCGACAGCACTGCTGGTGAGCAAACTACTTTAGTGGCTTCTTACACTTCTGGCGATTTGACTGCTTCTGTATCTAAGACTTCAGACGGCACAACTGATGCTTCTGTTGCTCTAGACTTTGGCAACGCAGACTTGACTCTTGCCCGTAACGGTGGCGACGAAGACACAACTGTAACTTACGCGGTGGCATTCTAATTTTAATTAGAATCTAACTGTATAGTTATAAAGGCTCCTTCGGGAGTCTTTTTTTTGCCTGCAAGAAATACATTATCAGCAATTTACAGTGCTCTACTGGTACTCAATGAGTAAACTGAGCAACCAGAAAGGCTTTTAAGCCGGTGCTTGGGTATAAGTAGGCAGGCAGAGGTTAAAGCGCAGGCCATTGGCGAGCGCTTCTATGAAGTACTAAAGGTGGGTAGCCAAGGTGGGAGTAAACCTAAAAGTGGCGGGAGTAAGTGGTTAAAACTTATTTTTACCAAAAGGCTTGGTGCCATCACCCCATAGGCTTGCAGCATTGGTTTGTGCTTTGCGCTCTAGGGCGGCTTCTTTTTTGCTTTTAATCACAGGCGTTTTAGCCTTTGGTCTTTCATGCTTAGCGGCGCTTATGGCGTCGCGGTGCTCTTTAGCCTCATGGCCTTTGATCACCATGCGCTCTAAAGCTTTGCCTTGAGCCTTTTCTACACTAAGCAATAACCCACGTTCAGAGATATTCACTAGGTTAATGGCTTTGCCCTTTGCACCTGCGCGGCCTGTTCGGCCTGTGCGGTGTAAATAGTCGTCTAGGTTGCGTGCCATATCAAAATTTATCACCAGTTCCACACCGTCTATATCTAGCCCTCTTGCAGCCACTTCTGTGGCCACCAAAGTGTTAAAGCTATGTTGGCGGTATTGGCGGGTAATGTCGTTACGCAAATCTTGTGGCAATTCACCGTGCAAGGCTACAGCATTGACACTGTGGCTTTGTAAAAAATTGGCAAGCTCTTCGCTAAGCTTTCTGCTGTTACAAAATATGAGGTGTTTTTTGGCAGGCTCATGGGCCAGTAACCAAGCCAGTACGCGTTTTTTGTGTTCTATTTCATCACACACCACCACCATTTGAGTGATGTTTTCTTGCACTTGGCTGGCATCATTAAGGCGGATATCTACTGGCTTTTTAAGTAGTACTTGCGCCATTTCTTGCACTTTAGGGCTGTGCAAAGTGGCAGAATAAAACAGGGTTTGGCGATTAGGGTTGCAAGCTTGCGCAATGGTTTCTACATCTTCGCAAAAGCCAAGCTCCAGCATACGATCTGCTTCATCAATCACCAAAAGCTCTAGGTTTTTCGTGTCGGTTTGGTTCTTACGCTGGTGTTCCATAAAACGCCCAGGGGTAGCAATCACCAAATCAGGATTTTTACGCAGTAGAGCTTGCTGGTAGTGATAGTCTTCACCACCTAAGATTAGGGCCGCTTTTACCTTGGTGCCTTTGATCAGTTTGTTGGTCAAGCTAAGCACTTGATGAGCTAGCTCACGTGTGGGCACTAATATTAAGCAGCGGGTACTAAAGCCTACAGCTTTAGTGTTAAGTATTTTATTAAGGGCAGGGATCACATAGGCCAAAGTTTTGCCACTGCCTGTATCTGCACTCATGAGTAAATCTTTACCCCCTAGGGCCACAGGTAGAGCGTGACACTGGGCATGTGTGGCCTTTTTAAACCCCTGCTGCGCAATATTGATAAGTAAACGAGGGTTGTAGTTTTGCTCTGCAAAGGTAATGGGCAAAGCTTTTTCAGCGGTTGCTGGCGCGGATGTTGTTGGGGTGAGTGTAGTCACGGATACTCCTTGAGTGAGGCGGCATTTTAACACCTCTTACCTTGCATTACGAGCAGTGAAGGCAGCCTTGGTGGATACAAGGCTTATACTCGCAGACGGGGAGTTAACACCATGCTATAATATCGCACCGCTTTGAGCGGGTGCTATAATTGACTAAAAGGTTCGCCAATGTCCAACTCCAATACTGCTTCTGATATGTCTTCATTTTTGGCCCCAGAAAAACGTATATTTGAATACCCTAAATATTGGGCGGAGTGTTTTGGGCCAGCGCCTTTTTTGCCCACTACCCGTGAAGAAATGGACTTGCTAGGCTGGGATTCATGCGATGTCATTGTAGTCACTGGTGATGCTTATGTAGATCATCCTAGCTTCGGTATGGCGATCATTGGTCGGTTGCTAGAGTCACAAGGGTTTCGTGTGGGTATTATTGCACAACCAGATTGGAGCAGCGCTGAAGCCTTTAAAGTGTTAGGCAAACCCAACCTATATTTTGGTGTAGCGGCAGGTAACATGGATTCCATGATTAATCGCTACACAGCAGACAGGCGCTTGCGTCATGACGATGCCTATACGCCTGGTAACGTCGGCGGCAAACGTCCAGATCGCGCTACCTTGCACTATACTCAGCGCTGTAAAGAAGCCTTTAAAGGTGTGCCGGTTATTATTGGTGGCATTGAAGCCAGTTTACGCCGTATCGCACATTATGATTACTGGTCAGAAAAAGTGCGTCGTTCTATGCTGATCGACTCAAAAGCTGACATGCTTATTTATGGCAACGCCGAGCGGCCTTTAGTAGAAGTCACACATCGTATCGCCAATGGCGAAACCCTTGAGCAGATGCAAGATATCCGTGGCACGGCCATTATGGTCAAGCAGCCCTTGGCAGGCTGGCGTGGCAAAGATTCCACTACCCTAGATGCTCCAGGCATGATTGATGCCATTATCAATCCTTATGTTGATACCACTAAAATGAGCAACTGTGAGGCAAGTAACGGCACCAGCCCAGAGCCTGTGGCGGCTAAAGATGCTGTACAAACTCTATCGATCAAACCTATGTCAGCTTATGAGCCTGTTAAAGGGCAGCCTTGGTTTAAAACCTATGCCAAGTTGCCAAGCTATGATGTCGTAAAGTCTGATCCGATAATGTATGCCCATGCTAGCCGTGTGATGCATCATGAAACCAACCCTGGTAGTGCAAGGGCTTTGTATCAAGAACATGGCAATAAGGCCTTGTGGGTTAACCCGCCGGCGATGCCTTTAGATACAGAAGAAATGGATTATGTGTTTGCGGCCCCTTTTGCACGCGTACCTCACCCTATGTATGGCGATGAAAAAATCCCTGCCTATGACATGATCCGTTTTTCGGTGAACATCATGCGGGGCTGTTTTGGTGGCTGTAGTTTCTGCTCTATTACTGAGCACGAAGGGCGTATTATTCAAAACCGCTCTGAAGACTCTATTATTGCCGAAGTGGAAGACATGCGTGACAAGGTGCCAGGCTTTACGGGTGTGGTGTCTGATTTAGGTGGCCCAACGGCCAACATGTACCGTTTACACTGTAAAGATCCCAAGGTAGAGGCCACGTGTCGTTTGCCTTCGTGTGTGCATCCCACAATATGTGATTACATGGGTACAGACCATAAGCACCTTATTTCGTTGTATCGCCGTGCCCGTGCGCTGCCTGGTGTTAAAAAGGTATTGATTGCCTCGGGTTTGCGTTATGACTTGGCGATTAGAGACCCTGAATATGTGAAGGAGCTAGTGACCCATCACGTAGGCGGCTACTTAAAAATTGCCCCCGAACACACAGAAAGTGAGCCTTTAAGACACATGCTTAAACCCAACATGAGCAGCTACAATAAGTTTCAGCGCATGTTTGAAAAGTATTCCAAAGAAGCTGGCAAAGAGCAGTACCTTATTCCCTACTTTATTAGTGCCCACCCAGGTACGCGTGACATCGACATGGTTAACATGGCCATGTGGTTAAAAACCAATAAATTCCGTTTGGATCAGGTGCAAAACTTTTATCCATCGCCAATGTGTAATGCCACTACTATGTATTACACCGAGGTGAACCCGCTTAAAAAGGTGACGCGTGAGAGTGAGCGTGTGAGCATCCCTCGCGGTATTCGCCAGCGTAGATTACACAAGGCGATATTGCGCTACCATGACCCTAAAAACTGGGCTCAAATACGCCAAGCGCTCACTGATATGGGTATGAAAAAGCTCATAGGCAAAGGCCCTCAGTGCTTAGTGCCTGCTGAAAGCTTTGGCGAATCAGGAAGGTCTGCACCTAGAGCGGCTAGGGGTAAGCAAGGCTTAACCAAGCACACTTCGCCCAGAGCTCAAAAGATGAGAAATCGTAGGTGATTTCTTGATAAAGGCCGCTTTTGAAGCGGCTTTTTTATCGATAAAAGATAAATACCCAAAATAGGCTACACTTAGCGCATCTTTCATTAGTTTATGGCGCGTTAATGCATCTTATTATAGGTAATCAAAACTACTCTTCTTGGTCTATGCGGCCTTGGGTAGCCATGACACATTTTGGCATACCCTTTAAAACTACCAAGCTTGAGCTTTTCTCCCCCGCTTTTGAAGCCCAAATTAGCCGTTATTCGAGTGCTAAAACAGTGCCTGTATTAGTGACTGATATAGGCACCGCGACAGACAGTTTATCTATTTTAGAAACCTTAGCTGATGGCTACCCACAAATGTGGCCCAATGATGCCGCACTTAAATTAATAGGTCGTAACGCAGTATCACAAATGCACAGTGGTTTTTTTGCTTTACGCGGTGAAATGCCCATGAACTGCCGTGCCAATCAACGAAACTTAACCATTACGCCAGCGTGTAGAAGCGATATTGATAAAATTCAAGCCTTGTGGGCACAGTGCCTTAATGCGGCTGATGAAGCAGGGCGCAGTGAGGGTTATTTGCTAGGAGGGTTTTCTATCGCGGATGCTTTTTTTGCACCAGTGGTGGTGCGTTTGCGTGGCTATAAAGTGGCTGTTGATGCCACAACTCAAAGCTATATAGACAAAGTACTAGAAAACCCTGCGGTGATGGCGTGGATCGCCGCAGGGTTAGAAGAAACAGCCATCTTGCAAGAAGATGAGGCTGGAACAGATTAGCTAACTAGAGGCTAAGAATAAGCTTGCTTGGCTTCTTTGCGGCGCCTGTGTAATACCGGCTCCGTATAGCCACTAGGCTGCGCAGTGCCTTCAAACACTAGTTCACACGCTGCTTGAAAGCCTACACTTGAGTCAAAATTTGGTGCCATATTCCGATAACTAGGGTTACCCGCATTTTGTTCATCTACAAATTTAGCCATACGTTTAAGGCTGTCCATGACCGTCTCTTTGGTCACCACACCATGGGCTAACCAGTTAGTTAATGACTGCGAAGAGATACGCAAGGTAGCGCGGTCTTCCATTAAGCCAACCTGGTTGATGTCGGCTACTTTAGAGCAGCCAATACCACTTTCTACCCAGTGGATCATATAGCCCAATAAACCTTGGCAGTTGTTGTCTAATTCACGTGCAATCTCGTCTTGCGTTAACCTGTATTGGCCTAACAAGGGTATTTTTAACAAGTCATCTTGGTTTACTGGCCCTGTCTGTGTGTCATTGATCAACTCATCTTGGCGATCTTGCACCAATACTTGGTGATAATGCAAGGTATGTAGCACTGCAGCGGTAGGTGAGGGTACCCAAGCTGTATTAGCGCCAGACATAGGGTGCTCTAATTTAGTAGCCATCATTTCGGCCATACAATCAGGTTTTGCCCACATGCCTTTGCCTATTTGAGCACGACCTTTTAAGCCGCATGCCAAACCCGTTTCTACATTACTGCCTTCATAAGCTGTGATCCAAGCTTGTTGCTTCATCATGCCTTTGGGTAACATCACGCCAGCTTGCATCGACGTGTGCATTTCATCGCCTGTGCGGTCTAAAAACCCAGTGTTAATAAATGCCACACGTTCGCTTGCCGCTTCTATACAGGCTTTTAAGTTAATGCTAGTGCGACGCTCTTCGTCCATGATGCCCACTTTAAGGGTGTTTTTGGGCAAGTCTAATAATTCTTCTATACGACTAAATAAATCACAAGTAAAAGTCACTTCTTCTGGGCCGTGCATCTTGGGCTTTACGATGTAAATACTGCCCGTGCGGCTATTACCACCTTTAGTTGCACCGCGTATGTCATGCAGTGCACATAAACTGGTGATGAAGCCATCCATAATGCCTTCTGGAATTTCTTGGCCTTGGCTGTTCAAAATAGCATCGTTGGTCATGAGGTGGCCAACATTACGCACAAATAATAGGCTGCGCCCATGCAGACTAAATTTTTTGCCTTGTGGGTCTTGGTAATGGCGGTCGCTGTTTAATGTGCGAGTGACTGTGGTGCCATTTTTTTGCAAATCAACAGACAAGTCGCCCTTCATGAGGCCCAACCAGTTACGATACACAATGACTTTATCTTCTGCATCTACCGCCGCTACTGAATCTTCACAATCCATAATAGTAGAAAGAGCTGCTTCCATTATAATGTCTTTTACACCCGCTAAATCGTTAGCGCCTATGGTGTTTTGTCGATCAATGTTGAGCTCAAGATGTAGGTTGTTGTGCTTTAATAACACACCAGTAGGTGCGTTAGTATCGCCTTGGTAACCGATCCATTGTGCTGGGTTAGCTAGCGTGGCAGTGCCACCGTTTTGTAAGCTGCAAACTAACTGCTCACCATTTATGGCATACAAAGTCACTTGGCTGTGGCTTGCGTTTGTTAACGGGCAATGGGTGTCTAATAACTCTTTAGCAAAAGCAATGACTAAAGCGCCACGTTGGGCGTCGTAACCTTTTTTGGCTTTGTCACTAGTCAGTGCATCGGTGCCATAAAGTGCATCATAAAGGCTGCCCCAGCGTGCATTAGCGGCATTGATGGCATAACGTGCATTGTTTATGGGTACCACTAGCTGTGGCCCAGCCACGGTGCTAATTTCAATGTCTACATTGCTAGTGGTCACGCAAACTTTTTGAGGCACAGGTAAAAGGTAGCCAATCTCTTGCAGCATGGCCTTATATTTAGCAGCATCTGCTGATGGGTTGTTTCGGTGCCACTGATCTAGTGTGGTTTGAAACTCGTCACGTATAGATAATAATGCTTGGTTGCGGCCTTGGAACTCATTCAACAAGGCGGACAATGATCCCCAAACCTTATCGCTGCTTAGGTTTAACCCTGGTAAAATTTCTTCCTCCACCAGCTGGTATAGCGCAGTATCAATAGACAGGTCGGCGTTAACAGTTCTGGCGTTTATGTGCCCGTTCATTCCAAAGCTCCTTGTGCAGATTAATGCTAAATGTTTGTTAAAGTACGTGGGTTTATTGTATAGCAAACACATGGAATGTATAGATAACGGCAAGCTGGAAACTGAGTATTTAGTCGTAGAAAATCCCTTAAAAGGGCATTACTAAGCTATGTTGATTATTGAGCAAAGAAATAACGACCGCTAGCTGAACCAGCGGTCGTTATCTGGGGTGTATGAGAGGGCGCAAAGAGGTTATGACTCGTCAATTTCTCTGGCTATTTCTGTAATCAATCCGCGAATCCAACGATGGGCTGGATTGTGCTGTAATAGCGGGCTCCAAGCCATAGTTAGGGTCATTTCTGGGATTGAAAAGGGTGGGTCTAACAACACCAAATCGTCATTGTTTTTGGTGTCTAAGGCCGCTTTACGTGGCAATGTAACGATAAGGTCCTTTTGATTTGCCAATTGCACCGCTGATTGATAGTGCCGGGTAAACACACGAATGTTGCGCGTTTTACCAAGCTCAGAGAGGGCATTATCTACCCAGCCACGACGCTGCACATCTTTTGGATTCATACCCACGCCAGCCCCCATGCCTGTTTTATTTACCCATATGTGGTGTGCTTGTAAATAGCTTTCTAAGGTGAAGTCTTGTGCCGTTGGGTTGTTGCGATTCATTAGGCAAATAAACTGATCGCGCCACAAAATCTTTTGATGAAATGATTGCGGCATAGAGTCAAAGCGGTTGATGACAAGGTCTACTTTTCCTTGCTCTACATCGTAAAAATCTACATCAGAGGGCGTCATGATGTCTAAGCTTACCCCCGGTGCTTCTTTGCGCAACCTTTCTATCAAAGGGGGTATGAGGGTGGGCTCTGAATAATCGCTAGCCATAATGCGAAACACTCGCGACGAGGTCATTGCATCAAATGCAGCTTGTGGCTGCACGGCCTTGTCTATCGTCGCTAACACCTCTCGAATAGTAGGCTGCAAAGCTAGGGCTCTTTCTGTGGGGGTCATGCCGTCACTGGTACGGATCAGCAAGGGGTCTTCAAATACTTCTCTTAAACGCCTCAAGCCATTACTCATGGCTGGCTGGCTAAGGCCTAGCTGACTTGCCGCTTTAGTAACGTTGCGCTCTTTTAAAAGGGCATCTAAATAAACCAATAAGTTAAGGTCTACGCGATCAATGCTCATATTCAACTCCAAAAAGGTTTAGTTCACGAGTAATGGTGCTCAAGCATTATTCATTTGTGTAATGTAAAAATGCTTTTTAATAGATTCTGTAAATTATGCCATGATGGGGTGCCTACTGTCGAGACTCCTTTAGTTTTAGATATATGCATTTTGTTTTTGTATCACTTTGATGAATAGTAGGCATAACATTTAACATCTGTTCTAAGTTGTAAGACCTCTCTACACTGTTGTCATCGATAAGTTGTTAGCCCAAAGGGCAACACAATTTAAAACTTAATCACCATAACCAAGGAAATGTCATGTCTCAATACCAAGACGATATTCAAGTTGTTGCTAGCCTTAAGTCTGCCCAAGGCAGTGCTTGGGACGCTATCAGCCCAGAATCTGTTGCACGTATGCGCGCTCAGAACAAATTTAAAACTGGCTTAGACATAGCCAAATATACCGCTGACATCATGCGCGCGGACATGGCGGTGTTTGACAATGACAAAACTAAGTACACCCAGTCTTTAGGCTGTTGGCACGGTTTTGTAGGTCAGCAGAAAATGATTTCTATCAAGAAGCATTTCGATGGTAAAACGGATCGTCGTTATTTGTACCTTTCTGGTTGGATGGTTGCTGCTTTGCGTTCTGATTTTGGCCCACTTCCTGACCAGTCTATGCATGAAAAAACTTCTGTAGCTAGCTTGGTTGAAGAGCTTTACACTTTTCTTCGCCAGGCCGACGCTCGCGAATTAGGTGGTTTATTTCGTAGCCTAGATGCAGCCCGTGAAGCAGGTAATTCTGCTGAAGAGGCTAATATCCAAGATCAGATCGACAACCACGTGACTCACGTTGTGCCTATTGTTGCTGATATCGATGCTGGTTTTGGTAACGCTGAAGCGACCTACCTAATGGCTAAGCAGATGATCGAAGCCGGTGCCTGTGCACTGCAGATTGAAAACCAAGTTGCTGATGAAAAGCAGTGTGGTCATCAAGATGGTAAGGTCACAGTGCCTCATGCTGACTTCCACGCTAAGATACGGGCGCTGCGTTATGCTTTCCTTGAGCTAGGCGTTGACAACGGTCTGATCGTTGCACGTACCGACTCTGAAGGTGCTGGCCTGACTAAAGAGATCGCTGTAGTAAATGAGCCTGGTGATGCTGGAGATATCTACAACTCTTACCTAGACGTTGAAGAAATTGATGTCGCTGATATGGGTGAAGGTGATGTTGTCTTTAACCGTGGTGGCAAGCTAGTGCGTCCCAAGCGTCTACCTTCTGGCTTATATCAGTTCCGCCAAGGTACTGGCCATGAACGCTGTGTATTTGATTGTATTGGGGCGATTAATGCAGGCGCTGACCTGCTTTGGATCGAGACCGCTGTGCCAACAGTGCACGAAATCAAAGGGATGATGGATGATGTACGTAAAGTACACCCAGATGCTAAATTGGTTTACAACAACTCTCCATCGTTCAACTGGACACTAAACTTTCGTCAACAGGCTTTTGATGCAATGGTTGAAGCGGGTCAAGACGTTTCTGCATACGAGCGTGCTAACTTAATGAGTGTTGACTATGATGACACTGAACTTTGTGCTGTAGCTGATGAACGCATTCGTACTTTCCAGGCCGATACTGCGCGTGAAGCCAACGTCTTCCACCACTTGATCACGCTACCGACTTACCACACTACTGCGTTGTCTGTAGACAACCTAGCCAAAGAATACTTTGGTGAGCAAGCGATGCTTGGTTACGTTAAAAAGGTTCAGCGCGAAGAAATTCGTCAAGGTATTGCATGTGTAAAACATCAAAACATGTCTGGCTCAGACATGGGCGATGACCACAAAGAATACTTTGCGGGTGCAAACGCTCTTAAAGCTGGCGGTGCGAAAAATACGTCTAACCAGTTTGGCTAAGGCTGTTTGCTAGTGCTTGTTTAGGCATCGCTAGCAAGGCAATCATTTGGCATATAAAAGCGGCTCCTAAGTTTAAGGTGCCGCTTTTTTTATGGATTTTTAATCGCTTGGGTAACATACCCTGCGCTTTATACGTTAACATTTGGGCAGCTTTTTACTGCAAACCGATAAACGAGTTTCAACATGATTACACCGAATTTTCTTCAAGATGCTAAAGACGTATTAACCAAACAAGGCTTTACTACCAGTAACATTTGGTATCACGGCACCTCATCAGCGCTTATCGATTCAATCAAAACCCACGGTTTGAAACGCTCTGGTGATCAAGCACTAAAGAACGCAGCCAAGCAAACCATGGCAACGATTGGTAATCATTATGCTGAATCTGTTGAGCCTGTGTTTTTAACACAAAGTAAAGAACTGGCTTATTATTGGGCGCAGCAGGCGGTGAGAAACCGCAGCGTAAGAATTGAAGGGGCGCAACAACCTGTGGTGATTATGGTGGCTGTGCCAGAGGCT
>JAIBDW010000050.1 GCA_024686035.1 Oceanospirillaceae bacterium | reverse complement strand
GGGGTTTTTCATCCTGCTTATGGCCCGTTGCATCAGCAAACGGCAATACTACTAAAACACCCACGTAGCCTAACCATTCGTGGGGACGGGGGTGAAGCTGAAGTGCGTCCAGATAGCGAGTGCGAACTGCAGTGGGTGGATGAACAAACGTGTCATACCCAAATTTGGCAAAGACATCTCATTAAGCGAGATACCCAAGAGCAAATACTAGATCCACAACGACTGCGCCTGTTGTGGCAAGGCAAACAAGACGATGTGTATGGAGAAGCAGCTGTCATCAGCACTTTGGCTAGTTGTTTGGTACTTTTAGATAAGGCAAAAGAGCAACCAGAGGCCATTGAGTTGGCTACAAAGTGGTGGCAAAATAGAAATAAACAGCTTATGCAATAAGGTTATATCAAAACAGTTTCTTATAACTATTTAATTTTAGTTGTATCGGCTATATAATTCATTTAGTATTCCGCTGTTTTAAAGCTAACAGCTTCAGGCAGCGGGTATAAAAAAGGTGCTATTGGCATGAACAAAGCAATCTATCCAGGCACGTTCGATCCAGTAACACATGGACACGTAGACCTTATTGAAAGAGCATCTAAACTATTTGAAGAAGTAGTGGTGGCGGTGGCCGAAAGCCCATCAAAACGCCCCATGTTAGATTTAGACAAACGTGTTGAATTAACACGTATTATCACGGCGCCATTAGGTAATGTAACGGTAGTAGGTTTTTCCGGGCTGCTTACGGAACTACTAACTCAGCAAGGTGCAAATGTTATTTTACGGGGCTTACGAGCCGTGTCAGATTTTGAATACGAGTTTCAACTGGCTAAAATGAACCGTGTATTAGCACCCGATGTAGAAAGTATGTTTTTAACCCCTGCGGAAAAACATTCTTTCATCTCATCAACCTTGGTGCGAGAAGTCGCTTCTTTGGGTGGCAACGTGTCACAATTTGTCCACCCGTTGGTGGCCGAAGAGCTCAAGATGCACTTGAGCAAGTCAAAAAATTAAGCATTGCCAGTCTGTCTGACAGGTTAACTGGCGTATAAATAGGAAAAGTAACATGTCTTTAATTATTACCGACGACTGCATCAACTGTGATGTATGTGAACCGGAATGCCCCAATGAGGCCATCTCACCGGGGGAAGAAATCTATGAAATCGACATGAGTAAATGCACTGAGTGTGTGGGTCATTATGATGAACCACAGTGCGTTGAAGTTTGTCCTGTAGACTGTATTCCTCATGATCCTGACAATGTTGAGACTCAAGATCAATTGATGGATAAATACATCCAGCTAACTGCAGCCTAACTGAGGTTAGCTTTGCCTATGGCAAAGCTTTTACCGCTGGCAGCGCTTACAATACACTGTACTGCGCTGCCCCAATCGGCTTTCTGTTAATGGCTGATCGCAGTTCACACACCCTTGCCCTGTTCTACCATACACTTGCAGCTGTTGTTTGAAATAACCTGGCTTGCCTTCGCTGTCTACAAAATCTCGCAACGTAGTGCCTCCTTGTTTGATTGCAGCAGATAACACCTGCTTGCAACATTCCACCAGCTTACCTAATCGTTTAGCTGAAATGCGCCCTGCTTGTCTGTGGGGGTGAATGCCCGCCATAAACAATGCTTCATTGGCATATATGTTACCCACGCCCACCACCTGCTTAGAGTCCATTATTAGGCTTTTTATCGCTTGTTTTTTTCCTGTGCAAGCATTTAATAAATGGCCCACATTAAACTCATCTGTTAGGGGCTCTGGCCCTAAACTGGCTAACAGTGCGTGCTCCATTACTGGATTTTGCTGCCATAACATACAACCAAATCGCCTAGGGTCTCTATACCTTAGGGTCACATTAGAGAACACCAGATCGACATGATCATGGAATGCAGGAGGCTCTGCATGGCCCACAATACGCATGCTGCCCGTCATCCCTAAATGACCAATAATCGCGCCATGATCAAATTCAAACAATAGGTACTTACCCCGTCTAAGCACTTGGCGAAGTACCTGACCCTCTGCTTTGGCTGCCAAGTCAGCAGGCACTGGCCAGCGCAAGCGTGTGTCTCTCACGATAACTTGCTGCAAAGTTTGGCCTTGGATATGCGGCATAATACCTGCGCGGGTCGTTTCTACTTCTGGCAACTCTGGCATCAATAGATCTCTATCAGTTTATAACACTTCTATCTACCCATAAGGCCACGAAACCTTCGATATTTCAATGGTCTAGGTACATATATTTATTTACTCTTTTATTTATTTTATGGCCAAGTTTATTGACAGCATTGATGAAAAGGTTATTGTAGAGGCTAACTACTACCCTTTTTGCGAGAGAGATATGCTTGTTTCAGTAAAAGTTACCGATTATATGACCCGCCAGCTAATCACCTTTAGTGCTGACACCCCATTACTTGAAGCGATTAAAGTATTTTCTGAACACCCTGTTTCAGGTGCCCCTGTGGTGGATAAAGCAGGCCATGTAGTCGGTGTCATGTCTGAAGTGGATTGTTTGAAAGGCATTTTAAGCAAAACATACCACAAGGAAGAAATTGGCGGCACAGTGGGGGAGTTTATGACCAAAAACGTAGACACAGTCAACGGCAGCACTGATATTATTGCAGTGGCAGAGCAGTTTATCCAACGTGGACGTCGCCGCTTGCCCGTGGTTGAAGATGGTAAGTTGATTGGCCAAGTCAGCCGAAAAGATATACTGATTGCGGTGCATGATTTCATTTGCAAGGAATGCCATTAAGCTAATGAGATTTTGGCTTCATTTATGCTAAAGTAGGCAAATAATTCGCTGTCCAATTTATTGGTTATGTCACCCTATGAGCCGCCTCAACAACAAACATATCATCCTTGCCATTAGTGGAGGCATCGCTGCATATAAGAGCGCAGAATTGGTGCGTTTGCTAATAAAAGAAGGCGCTAAGGTTCAGGTCGTCATGACCTCTGGCGCTATGGCATTTATCACGCCACTGACTCTTCAAGCTTTGTCGGGTAATCCCGTACATCAGCACTTACTTAACCCTCAAGCTGAAGCTGGCATGGGCCATATACAGCTGGCGCGTTGGGCAGATTTAGTGCTCATAGCCCCTGCAAGTGCCAACGTTATGGCCCGCTTAGCCCAAGGCCAAGCCGATGACTTGCTCACTACCCTATGCTTAGCCACTGCCGCTCCAGTGCTTATTGCCCCAGCAATGAATCAAGCCATGTGGAAAGATCAAGCCACACAAGACAATCTACAAACACTGCTAGATAGAAATATACAAGTGCACGGCCCAGCTAGTGGAGAGCAAGCGTGCGGCGACACTGGCGCTGGCCGCATGCTTGAACCGAGTCAATTAGTAAGCGCACTTAATGCGCAGTTTGACCAAGGCTTATTAGCAGGCAAAACTGTCGTCATCACTGCTGGCCCCACTAGAGAAGCCATAGACCCTGTGCGCTACATCAGTAATCATAGCTCAGGTAAGATGGGCTATGCCTTAGCACAAGCAGCAAAAGATCAAGGCGCCACTGTCATTCTTATTAGTGGCCCTACCCACCTTACTCCCCCTGAAGACGTTACATTTATTGGCGTCGACAGTGCTCAGGACATGCTTTTGGCCTGCCTCAACGTGGGGGATAAAAGTGATGTGTTTATTGCCACAGCTGCCGTGGCTGATTATCGTCCGGCTGAGGTGTCCGAACAAAAGCTTAAAAAGCAAAATGCAGATCATGGCCTAAGCTTAGAGTTGGTGCAAAATGCAGATATATTAGCCACTATGTCGAAACAACACCCCAAAACCATCACTGTCGGTTTTGCTGCCGAAACACAAGATGTGATTAGGCATGGGACAGCCAAACTAAAGCGCAAAGGTGTGCAAATGATTATTGCCAATGACGTATCTGATAGTCGTATTGGCTTTAATAGCGATGATAATCAAGTCTCTTTAATCACTGCAAATGGGGTGGAAGAGCTGCCTCTTTTATCCAAACAAAATCTGGCGCGCCAACTCATCTTGGCTATCTCTAAACTATCCCACTAAGGCCTCAATCAAATGACTCAACGCCCTCAATTAGCAGTAAAAATACTCGACCCACGAATAGGCCAAGAAATACCTTTACCTACCTATGCCACTGAAGGTTCTGCTGGGATGGATTTACGCGCATGTATTGATCATGCAATTACGCTCAACCCAGGACAAACAGAATTGATCCCTACGGGCATGGCCATCCATGTAGAAGACCCAAATCTTTGTGCCATGTTATTACCTCGCTCAGGTCTTGGTCACAAGCATGGTGTAGTCCTTGGCAATTTGGTTGGCCTGATTGATTCTGACTACCAAGGCCAACTGATGGTGTCTTGCTGGAACCGTGGGGACACCCCTTTTATTATTGAACCTTCAGAGCGCATCGCTCAAATGGTATTAGTGCCAGTCGTGCAAGCGCAGCTGACGATTGTAGATGACTTTGATGCCAGCCTTCGAGGTGAAGGTGGTTTTGGCCACTCTGGCCGCCAATAATATTATTTTTAAATTCTGACTCACACCCGCGATCACCTAATAGGACATTATCAGCATGGATAGCTTACGTTTTGCAGCACCACACCCTCTAATAAGTCGTATTTTTAGGGCCTACGATATACGCGGCATCGTCGACGAAGAGCTTAGTGAGGCAATGCTTTACCATATCGGTTTGGCCGTAGGCACTCAAGTCATACGCAACGGCGAAAATAGCATTGCCGTTGGAGCAGATGGCAGATTATCTAGCCCAAGGCTTGGTAGCGCACTGATGAAAGGTTTAGCTGATACTGGCTGTAAAGTGCTTAATTTAGGCGCTGTGCCTACGCCCGTGTTGTATTTTGGCGTTAAAACCTTAGGCACCGAATCTGGCATTATGCTTACAGGTAGCCACAACCCTTCTAATTATAATGGCTGTAAGATTGTCATTGGTGGTAAAACCTTAGCCAACGAAAGCATCACCGCATTGCACGACCTTATCCAGCACCAAGATTACCAGCAAGGTATCGGTAGTATTGAGGATCACTTTATCGATCAAACCTACCAAGACCGGATCAGCCAAGATATTACTTTAACTAGACCTTTAAAGGTGGTGTTAGATGCTGGCAATGGCATCGCTGGAGACATTGCACCCAAACTATTTAAGCAGTTAGGTTGTGAAGTGATTGAACTATATTGCGAAGTGGATGGTCATTTCCCTAACCATCATCCAGACCCAGGCAAACCTGAAAATTTAGTGGATTTAAAGGCAGCAGTCGCTGCGCATAAGGCTGACATAGGCCTAGCCTTTGATGGTGATGGCGACCGGGTTGGCGTGGTGACTGACACTGGAAAAATGATTTACCCAGACAAGCTTCTCATGCTGTTTGCGCAGGATGTGATAAGCCGCAACCCTAATGCAGAAATTATTTACGATGTAAAATGCACTCGCCTGCTAGCGCCTTTTATTGAAAATATAGGCGGTGTGCCTACCATGTGGAAAACGGGGCATTCACTAATTAAGAGCAAAATGATTTCAACGGGCGCATTATTAGCTGGAGAAATGAGTGGCCATATCTTCTTTAAAGAAAGGTGGTATGGTTTTGACGACGGCATTTATAGCGCAGTGCGTTTGTGTGAAATTTTGGCTAATAATACTGAGCCTGCAAGTGAGATTTTTAAGCGTTTTCCAGAAGACGTAAGCACTCCTGAAATCAATATCAATGTCACAGAAGATGAAAAATTTGAGCTAGTAAAGCAACTGCAAAAAGCACAGTTCCCCACTGGCAAGGTATCTACCATAGATGGCATTCGGGTAGACTATAAAGATGGCTGGGGCTTAGTAAGAGCCTCTAACACCACACCCGTTTTAGTGTTACGCTTTGAAGGCCAAAGCCAAGCTGTATTACAACGTATTCAAGATGAATTTCAACGTCACTTACATGCCGTTGATGCCAAACTTACTGTACCGGACTACCAATCACTATGACACTAGATCGAAAAGCGGCTATCAACGTAGCACAAGTATTAAGTGAAGCATTACCTTACATTCAGCGTTTCACTGGCAAGACCATTGTGGTTAAATTTGGCGGCAACGCCATGATCGATGAAGACCTTAAAAACAGTTTCGCGCGCGACATTGTGATGATGAAATTAGTAGGTATGAATCCGGTGGTAGTGCATGGCGGGGGGCCCCAGATTGGCGACTTGTTAAATAAGCTTAATATAGATTCTCATTTTGTAAATGGTATGCGGGTTACCGATACCGCTACCATGAACGTAGTGGAAATGGTGCTTGGCGGCTCTGTTAATAAAGACATTGTTAATCTAATCAACCAAAATGGTGGTAAAGCTATTGGTTTAACAGGCAAAGATGGAAAACTTATTCAGGCCACCCAGTTAAAAGTAACTCACCAAAGCCCTGAAATGTTAGCCCCAGAGATTATTGATATTGGCCATGTCGGTGAAGTTAGTGCGATCAACACGGACGTGCTGGATATGCTGCGCAATAGCGATTTTATTCCAGTGATTGCACCTATTGGTGTGGATAGTGACGGGAATTCATACAATATCAATGCCGATTTAGTCGCTGGCAAAGTAGCGGAAGTACTTAAAGCTGAAAAGCTTATGCTGCTTACAAACACGGCTGGATTGCTCGACAAACAGGGTAATTTATTGACGGGTTTATCAACCACTCAAGTGGATGCGCTAATTGCTGACGGCACAATATATGGTGGCATGTTACCTAAAATCGCATGTGCTTTAGATGCTGTGAAAGGCGGAGTGAAACGTGCGCATATTATTGACGGCAGAGTAAACCATGCTACATTGTTAGAAATCTTTACTGATCAAGGTGTGGGCACTCTTATTACTGACACCGACCCCAATACCAAAACACTCTAATGAAGCCATAACCACACTATGACAGAAGCTAAAATACCTCGTAAACAACAAATCTTACAGGCCTTAATGGAAATGTTGGAAGATCCCAATATTCGCATTACCACGGCTGCCCTGGCAAAACGTGTAGGGGTGTCTGAGGCCGCTTTATACAGGCACTTTGCAAGTAAAGCACAAATGTACGATGCGCTGATCGAATTTGTAGAAGAGACCATATTTAGTCGCTCAAAAAAGATCCAGCAACAACAGCTAAGTGCGCTGGCCCAATGTCAGCAAATTCTTACGTTGCTATTGACCTTTGTAGAGCGTAACGCAGGTATCAGCCGTATTTTAACCGGCGAAGCGCTTGTAGGAGAGAATGAACGTTTAGGAAATCGCGTGAATCAGCTGTTTGACAAGCTAGAAGCGCAGCTTAAGCAGATTTTAAGAGAAGCAGAGTTGCGCGAAGGTTTGCGCACGCAAGACACGCCTACTAGTAGTGCTAATTTATTGCTTGCTATAGCAGAAGGTAGGATCAGGCAATACAGTCGCACTAACTTTCGCCATAAGCCCACAACAACTTGGTCTGACCAATGGGCGTATATTAGCCAAAACCTTATGCGTTAACCATTAAATACTATACGCCAAAATTTTGTCGATACTGCAACATTGCAGCAACTTGTTGTTGCATGTTGCCACTTTCTTGTAAAAATTCTAACACGTCATTGAAGCTAATAATGCTAACCACCTTCATGGCGTAATCACGCTCTATTTCTTGAATAGCTGACAAATGACCTTGGCCTTTTTCCATGCGATCAATAGCGATAAACGTTGCTACAGGGGTGGCTTCGTGAGCTTGGATAATAGCCATTACTTCTCGAATTGCGGTGCCAGCAGTAATGACATCATCAACAATTGCAACCCGGCCTTTAAGAGGTGCGCCTACTATAGAGCCCCCTTCACCATGGGCTTTAGCTTCTTTACGATTAAACGCATAGGGCATGTCAATTGAGTGCTTCTCACTTAGTGCAACCGCCATTGTGGTAGCAAGCGGTATGCCTTTGTATGCAGGCCCTAAAATGACATCGCATTTAATTCCAGAGTCTACTAACGCTTGAGCAAAATAGTGTCCCAACCGAGCAAGGGCAGAGCCTGTATTAAACAGGCCAAAGTTAAAATAATAAGGGCTTAGACGACCAGACTTTAAAGTGAACTCACCAAAACGCAAAACACCACGTTCAATTGCAAACTCGATAAATTCTCTTTGATAGTCTTTCATAATTTTCTCTAAATCTTGTATGGCTTTTTTTAACTGGCCATATTATACACTAGAGGCCTATCTCTGGGAGGCCATTAATAAGAGTAAATATAAGTAAATCGCCATAGGTTTAAGACCCCCTCGTGTGGGTCAAAAGGGAAGATCGTGGTACAATTTAGCTGAAATAATAAAATTAACTCCTTAATGCGAAATAGACAGGTCTGTAATGCACCTTCTACGCGAGTAATCAAACCACAACATGCGTATTATTACTTTAAATGTTCAAGGCTTGCGACAAGCAGCCGAACGTGGCTTTATTGATTGGATGGTAACCCAAGACGCAGATGTCGTGTGCCTGCAAGATATCCGCGAAAAAGATTACCAGCTTGATGACCCAATGTTTCACCCCAATGGCTGGCATGTATACTTTTTTGATGCCTTTGAAGATGGTTATAGTGGCACTGCCATTTATAGTCGTCAGCAGCCAAAAGCCATTATGACAGGCTTAGGTTTTCCTGGCTGCGACTTTGAAGGCCGCTTTATTCAAGCAGACTTCGATAAAATAAGTGTGGCTTCAATCTCTGTGCCTTCTGGGTTAGGGGACGAAGATAAGCAAGATGCTAAAGATGACTTCATGCAGCAATTTAGCAACCATTTGCGTAAAACTTTACGCAAGCGTCGGGACTTCATTTTTTGTGGCACTATAAACACAGCCCACAAGCCTGAAGACTTATCTGGTTGGTATGTTAATCAAAAGAATTCTGGCTTTTTACCGGCAGAGCGTGAGGTGTTGGATGAGATGTTTTTCCAATTGGAATTTTGTGATGCCTTTCGCCAGGTCAACCAAAATGAACGTCAGTTTACTTGGTGGCCAGACTACAATCGTGCATTTAAGCTTAACGAAGGTGCTCGATTAGATTATCAAATCACCACGCCCAACTTGCGCCGCAATGTGCGCGATGCTGGAATTTACCGTGAGCAGCGTTTCTCTAGCCACGCCCCATTGATCATCGATTATCACTGCGACCTGTAAGCTCAAGCGATATGGCTTGGGCTTACAGTGATTATTGATTAGGACAAAGCCTGCATTTGCAAAGCCGTAAGCTGCGTAATGCCCTTGCGTGCTAGCGCTAACATCGCGGTCATTTCCTCTTCAGAATAAGGCGCTCCTTCTGCGGTGCCTTGCACCTCAATGAAGCCTCCGTCTGCTGTCATCACTACGTTCATGTCTGTTTCAGCCTTAGAGTCTTCATCGTAGTCCAAGTCTAGAACAGGCTCACCCTTATAGATACCAACAGAAATAGCGGCGATTTGGCGTTTTAGAGGGTTGCCTCTCATGGCGCCGTTTTTATCTTTCTTTAATACGTTAATGGCGTCTACCATGGCGATATAAGCACCGGTTATAGAAGCGGTGCGTGTGCCTCCATCTGCCTGCAATACATCACAATCTAAAGTGATGGTGTTTTCACCTAACTTTTCCAAGTTTAATGAAGCACGCAAAGAGCGGCCAATAAGGCGTTGGATTTCTAATGTACGTCCGCCTTGCTTACCACGTGATGCCTCACGTCCGTTACGACTATGAGTGGCACGGGGCAACATGCCATATTCAGCCGTCACCCAACCACTGCCAGACCCACGTAAAAAACGTGGCACGCCGCGCTCAACTGTTGCGGTGCACAAAACACGTGTATCGCCAAATTCTATTAATACCGAGCCTTCAGCATGCTTGGTAAAACCACGGGTGATATTAATGTCGCGCAATTGATCAGTGGCTCGGCCGCTAGGGCGGGTAACTGGGAGCTTGAGGCCTTTGAGCTGATCGGTAATGGTAGATGTCATGGCTAACCTTAATTTATAGATAATAAGTCGCTATTTTAATCCAGTTAACACCAGATGACACCTCTGGTGAGTATATTACGCCAGGTAAAGCTGACATTCGCTCTAAGCCCGCCTATAATTGCCCTTTGTCTTTCTGTGTTCAATACAACGGTTGTCTTATGTCCAACGCTTCTGGCGCACTTTATATTCTTTCGGCCCCTTCAGGTGCTGGCAAAACCACTCTGGTAAAAGCCCTCTTGGCGCAAGACAAGAATGTGTGTGTATCTGTGTCTCACACCACAAGAGCCATGCGCAGTGGCGAAGAAGATGGGGTTGATTACAACTTTGTGACTCAACAAACGTTTACGCAGTTGGTAGATCAACAGCTAATGCTGGAACATGCTACGGTGTTTGAAAAAAGCTACGGCACTTCTAGGCAATGGGTTGAAGCAAGCCTTGCGCAGGGCAAGGATGTAATTCTAGAAATCGACTGGCAAGGCCGCGACCAGGTATTGGCTATTTTCCCACAGGCGATAGCCGTGACCATACTGCCCCCCTCTTCCCTTGCCTTACAAGAGCGTTTGCAAGGACGAGCAACAGATAGCGATGCGGTGATTGCCACCCGCATGGCAGAAGCCCATAGCGAAATCAGTCATTATACGGGAAGTCATTTTTTAGTCATAAACGATGAGTTTGATAAGGCTTTAGACGATTTACAATGCATTTTTGCCTGCAGACGCTTAAAAACCCCCCAACAAGCACTTAAAAACCACCAATTACTGTCAGAACTCTTGTCAACTGGTGACTAAATTTTGTACACTAGCGCGTCTAAATTACGGCCTGCACTTAAAGCCGATACCCCATCTTTGCATAGATCATAAATAACAGGTAAACCACATGGCTCGCGTAACCGTAGAAGATTGTTTGGAAAACGTTGATAACCGCTTTGAGCTCATCATGGTGTCCACCAAGCGCGCTCGTCAGCTTGCAACAGGTGGCAAAGACCCCCACGTTGAATGGGAAAATGACAAGTGCACTGTCGTTGCTTTACGTGAAATCGCTGAAGGTTACATTGATGCAAGCATTTTGGACGATCACGATGAGATCAACCAGCAGTTTGTAGAAGTTCCAGCAGACCAAGAAGTGTTGGATGAAGTGACACAAACTGTCGCTGAAACCACACCAGAAACAATGCTGGGTAGCCCAGAAATTGACGAGTGATTTTAGGGCTAATCTCTAGCCACTAATTTGCACCTACTAAAAGAGCCTAAGGGCTCTTTTTTTATACGTTTTTTGTTAATATTTGCAACAAAAGCGCCACGCTTTAATCATTTTCCGTTACCATGGGGTATGAGCCAAAAACGATGATGAACTATGCCTAATATTGACGCCCTTGCTAAGCGTTTGGACGGTTATCTTGACCCTACTCAGGTGAAAGCCGTTCGACGGGCGTATTATTATGCAGAGCAAGCCCATGATGGCCAAATGCGAAAAAGTGGTGAGGCTTATGTCACTCACCCTCTGGCGGTTGCCAGTATCCTTGGCAGCATGCATATGGACCATGAAAGCTTAATGGCTGCCATGTTGCATGACGTTATTGAGGACACGCAGGTTGACAAACCTGGGCTTGAATCTCAATTTGGTGAAACGGTCGCGAACTTAGTAGATGGGGTGAGTAAACTCACTCATTTAGAGTTTAAAAGCCGCGCTGAAAGCCAAGCTCATAACTTCCAGAAGATGGCCATTGCCATGGCCAAAGACATTCGCGTTATATTGGTTAAATTGGCTGATCGTTTGCACAATATGCGTACTATTGGCGCTATGCGGCCTGATAGTCGCCGCCGCATTGCCAAAGAAACCACGGATATATATGCCCCTATAGCTGGGCGCTTGGGTATGCACGACTTAAAGATAGAGCTGGAAGATTTAGCGTTTGCCGCTTACCACCCCATGCGCCACAAGTATATCCAACGCGCCGTAGCCGCGGCACGGGGTGAGCGCAAAGCATTATTGGAGCAAGTGCAGTTTGCTTTAGTAGATTGTTTAGAGCATGAACAGCTGCCAGGAGTCGTTAGTGGCCGCCAAAAGCATCTAGCTGGCATTTATAATAAAATGCATGAGCAAAAAAAATCATTCCGCGAAATTATGGATGTCTTTGCTTTTCGCATCGTCACAGACAAAGTCGACACCTGTTACCGCATTTTAGGCGCGGTGCATCACTTAAATTTATACCGTCCGGTGCCTGGTCGCTTTAAAGACTATATTGCTATCCCTAAGTCTAATGGTTATCAATCCATTCACACAACTCTTTATCGTGCTGGATCTGGTGTACACACGCCGATAGAAATACAGATTCGCACCAAAGAAATGGATGACATTGCCACCCATGGTGTTGCAGATCACTGGCTTTACAAAAACACCAATACACGTGCTCAACGAGCTCATAACCATGCTCAAAAATGGATCCAAGAGCTGGTAGACATGCAAAAACGCTCTGGCAATGCCATGGAATTTATCAATCATGTTAAACATGATTTATTCCCAGACGAGGTGTATGTGTTCTCTCCCAAAGGTGGTGTTTTCTCACTCCCTGCCGGCGCCACACCTGTTGATTTTGCTTACGCGGTGCATACTGACGTGGGCAACACTTGCATTGCCTGTCGTATTAATCGTCGCCTTGCGCCATTAAGCCAAAGATTATCTAGCGGAGATACGGTTGAGATTGTCACCACAGCTAGCGCCAAACCCAACATGAGCTGGCTGAATTTTGTAGCGACTGCAAAGGCTAACACTAATATTCGACACTCCCTTAAATATCAGGCCACAGACGACGCCGTGCATCTAGGACGACGCCTGCTTAACCAAGAATTGGGCAGCAACGCGTTAACGATTGAATCTATCGACGCCGCTTTATTAGGTGGTTACATCAGTCAGCATAAGCTAGGTGATTTGGATGGACTGCTCGCTGAAATAGGCGCCGGAAAGCGTTTAGCCTATATTGTTGCTTCATCATTAACCCGAGATGCTTCTGATGTCGAAGGCCAAACCAGCGGTATCGGACCTATGGAAATTCATGGAACCGAAGGCATAATGATCCGTTATGCAAAGTGCTGCCGGCCTATTCCTGGCGACACTATTGTGGGCCACCTTAACGCTGGCCATGGTATTGCAGTGCACAGAGGCTTTTGCAAAAACATTCAAGACATCGGCAAAGACAAGGATAAAACCTTAGCCTTAGTGTGGGCAGAAACAGGTGATCGTGATTTTGATGTGTGCTTAGAAATTGAGGTGTCTGCAAGTCGTGGGATCATAGCAAGCCTTGCTACTAGTGCAGCAAAAGACGATGCCAATGTTGAAAAAATTGATGTGAGTGAAAAAGATGCTCGCCTTTCTGTAGTCAACTTAGAAATCTCAGTGCTCAATCGTGTTCATTTGGCGCAAGTCATTAAATCTATGCGTAAAATTCCAGGCGTTATTCGTCTTAACCGTACCTAAGGCATTTATCTAGTGGAAGTTAGTCAACTCAAAGGCGTTGGCCCGGCACTGGCTGCCAAACTAGCAAAGTTGGGCTTATATACGCTCACAGATCTGCTGTTCCATTTACCTAGTCGCTTTCAGGACCGAACACAACTGGTGCCTCTGCACCAGTTAAGCCCCAACACAGCTTGTTTAGTAGAAGGGCAAATCACAAACTGCACTTTACAAAGAGGGCGGCGAGTCAGCTTGCGTGTATCTATTGAGCACAATGGAGCCAAGCTTGGCCTGCGCTTTATGCACTTTCATGCGGCCCAAGCCAAGAGTTTTATTAGCGGTCGAAACATTCGCTGTTTTGGCGAAATAAGGCCCGGGCCACAAGGCTTAGAAATGGTGCATCCAGAATATGTGCTGTTTGACTCCCAAGCCCCAGCTTTAGCACAACAATTAACTCCCATATATCCTACCACTGAAGGTTTAGGCCTAGCTCGCATCGCTCAACTTATTGCCTTAGCGTGGGAGCAGCTTGAGCAAGGCCAAATTGTGTTGGAAGAGCTATTACCCCGCCAATTGGTAACTAAGTACCAGCTGCCTAGTCTGGAAGAGAGTTTGAGGCAATTACATTACCCT
>JAIBDW010000123.1 GCA_024686035.1 Oceanospirillaceae bacterium | reverse complement strand
GTACGCTGCTTATTGCAAGAACCTAAACTACTCATCATGGATGAACCCACAGCGGTTCTCACTCCACAAGAAGCTCAGGCGCTGTTTGCAACCTTACACCGGTTGGTGAAAGAGGGCTGCGCTGTATTGTATATTTCTCATCGCTTAGAAGAAGTAAAGCGAATATGCCAAGACGCCACTATTTTACGCCATGGTAAGTTAATTGCGAAAGTTGACCCTCAAGTTGAAACTGCAGCGACCTTAGCTAAGCTAATGGTGGGGACCAGTGTGCATAAAGTGAATCGAGTTGCCAGTAACGGCACAGGTGATGTGCTTTTATCGATCAAACAAATGTATCACGCTTCATCACTGCCTTTTGGGATCAATTTGGTAGATATTAACCTACAAGTAAGAGGTGGTGAAATCCTTGCGGTAGCAGGCGTTGCAGGTAATGGGCAAGGAGAGTTATTTAGCGTTATCTCTGGCGAAGAACCCAATGCACAAAATGGCTCAATGTGTTTATTAGGGCAAGTAAGCGACGGTTTAAATATTAATCAGCGACGCTGTCTGGGTGCGGCTTTTATACCTGAGGAGCGCATAGGGCATGGCGCGGTAGAACATTTGAGCCTAACTGACAATATTTTACTGTCCAGGCATGCCTGCACGGATACTACATCTTCGTTAAATCGTGGTTGGTTAGGCATAGATCGGGAGCAGTTGGGTCGATTAAACAAGGTCATTGGCCTTGACTATGATGTGAGAAAATCTCAAGAGGATGTGACGGCGGCTTCTTTGTCTGGAGGTAATCTACAAAAATTTGTAGTGGGTCGAGAGATGAATCGCAACCCTAAAGTATTGATCATAAACCAGCCTACATGGGGTGTTGATGCAGGAGCGGCGGCGCTCATACGTCAAGCATTGATCGATTTGTCCCGCCAAGGCAGTGCTATCTTAATTATTAGCCAAGACCTTGATGAGATTTTTGAGCTTGCAGACAGCATTGCCGTAATGTCCAGAGGACAATTATCTACTACTTATCCTGCAGGTGAACTGTCACGCGAAGAGATTGGTTTGATGATGGCAGGATCTCATGAAAAAACTACTCAAGAAGCGGTAGCTTAATATGCAGTTATTGTTAGAAAAGCGCTCTCAAGCTTCAAGCTTAATGAATTTACTTTCGCCAGTATTAGCCATATTTCTTACCGTATTGATGGGTGGGTTAATGTTTGCCATTATGGGTAAACCGCCCCTTAGCGCCCTTTATATATACTTTATTGATCCTTTAACGAGCTGGTGGTCTATAGAGGAAGTATTAGTGAAAGCTGGACCATTGGTTCTTATTGGCACAGGCCTGGCCGTTTGTTTTAAAGCTAATGTGTGGAATATTGGTGCAGAAGGTCAACTTACAGCAGGCGCATTGATGGGCGCTATTATTCCCGTGATATGGGGGGATTGGCAGTCTCCTTTGGGGCTTATGGCCATGCTTATATTGGGCGCTTTAGGTGGTGCATTATTTGGCTTAATCCCAGCTTGGTTAAAAACACGTTTTGGTGTAAATGAGATATTAACCAGTTTGATGCTGGTTTATATCGCTCAACTACTTTTAGACTGGGTTGTTCGTGGGCCTTGGAAAGACCCTGACGGGTATAACTTCCCTAAATCAGTATCCTTTGAAGGCTGGCACCTGTTGCCCACATGGGGTGATGGCAGAATGCACTTTGGGCTGGTGATCGCTTTAGTGGCGGCATTCATACTATTTTGGCTTATGCGCCGCACACTTAAAGGGTTTGAGATTAATGTGGTGGGCAGTGCACCCAGAGCAGGGGCCTTTGCTGGTTTCTCACAAACCAAAATGGTTTGGTTTTGCTTTGCAGTGTCCGGTGGTTTAGCAGGCCTTGCGGGTTTAATTGAAGTGGCAGGCCCCATAGGTCAATTACAACCACATATTTCACCTAACTATGGCTTCACAGCGATAATAGTGGCCTTTTTGGGGCGCTTGAATCCACTTGGGGTAATTGTTGCAGGCTTGTTATTGGCCATTAGTTACATTGGTGGTGAAGGGGTGCAAATAGAGTTAGGTATTTCAGATAAAACCACGCAAGTATTTCAGGGCATGTTGCTATTTTTTATTTTGATGTGCGATACCTTAATATTATATCGTCTAAAATGGATTAGTGCCAAAGCCATTAATAATAACAAAGGAGGCGTGTTGTGAGCCCATATGAAGCCATACTGCTGACCATTATTACCGCTTCCACACCTTTGTTGCTAGCGGCTATTGGAGAACTAGTGGTGGAGCGCTCAGGTGTGCTAAACCTAGGTATAGAGGGCATGATGGTAATGGGCGCAGTGTGTGGTTTTGTTGCAGCTCATGTCACAGGATCAGCTTGGCTGGGTGTGTTAGCTGCCGTTTTTGCAGGCATAGCCACCTCTTTATTATTTGGCCTGCTCACGCAAACATTGATCACAAACCAGGTGGCCACAGGCTTGGCGATCACTTTATTGGGTTTGGGTCTTTCAGGTCTAATTGGCAGTAGTTTTGTCGGACTTCCAGGGGTAAAGTTGGCTAATGTATCCATTCCATGGCTATCTGATTTGCCTTACGTTGGGCGCTTAGTCTTTGGCCAAGACCCGCTGGTTTATATGTCTATTGTGCTGACAATCGGTGTAGCTTATGGTTTAAAGCACACCCGTGTGGGGTTAATTATTCGTGCTGTTGGGCAAAATCATGATTCGGCCCATGCTTTAGGTTATCCGGTGGTGGCTGTGAGGTACGCTTGCATCGCCTTTGGTGGCGCCACATCAGGGCTTGCAGGGGCTTATTTATCCTTGGTCTATACACCTCAATGGATAGAAAACATGACTGCCGGACGCGGCTGGATTGCTTTGGCATTAGTGGTATTTTCTACTTGGCTACCTGCTAGATTGGCCATGGGCGCCTATTTGTTTGGTGGGGTATGGATTTTAGGGCTCTATGCTCAAGGCATGGGGGTAGGTATTCCATCACAACTATTATCCTCACTGCCATACGTTGCCACTATTTTAGCGCTGATTATTATTTCTACTAATCGTCGTTTATCCGTAATCAATACCCCTGCCTCTCTAGGGCAAGGGTTTGTACCAGATCGTTAGCTTAGCTGCGCTCTGGCTTGCTGTAACATTTAATAATAAACCATCATTTTGATGAGGAGAAACCTTATGAAGAAGTTAATTGTAGCTATTGTAGTCGTTGCAATAGCCATAGCTATCTATCTATTCCAACAAAAAGAAATTGCTGTTGATGCTCAAACAGATAAGTTAAAAGTTGGATTTATCTATATTGGACCCCCTGGCGATCATGGTTGGACTTACCAACATGACCAAGGTCGAAAAGCCATTGATGCTAGTTTAGGTGGCCAAGTAGAAACTGTATTTGTTGAAAACGTTCCGGAAGGCCCAGATGCTGAGCGTACGATTACCCGTTTAGCACGCGAAGGTGCAGGGTTAATCTTCACTACTTCCTTTGGCTACATGGATCCAACTTTAAACGTTGCGGCTAAATTTCCTGACGTTAAGTTTGAACATGCCACTGGCTACAAACGTGCCGATAACTTATCTACCTACGCAGCGCGTTTTTATGAAGGCCGCTATGTGATTGGTCAGATTGCAGCTCAGGTTTCTAAAACTGGCGTTGCTGGTTATATTGGCTCATTCCCAATTCCTGAGGTAGTACGTGGCATTAATGCGTTTTTACTTGGTGCTCAAACCATTAACCCTGACTTTAAGCTTAAGGTAGTTTGGGTTAACTCTTGGTTTGACCCAGGCCGTGAAGCTGATGCGGCTAAGGTATTGATCAGCCAAGGCGCTGACATTATCACCCAGCACACAGACTCTACTGCAGCGGTGCAAGTAGCCCAAGAGCAGGGCGTAAAAGCCTTTGGTC
>JAIBDW010000059.1 GCA_024686035.1 Oceanospirillaceae bacterium | reverse complement strand
TCTGTACAGGCCAATGATCTGGATTACTTAAGTCGTCGATATTTTGCGTCGCAATTAATTGCTCAGATTGCGCTTGTGCGCTTGGTATAATACTAAAATCAGACTGCCCTTGCAGCTTAATCCAATGTGCCCAATCACCTTCTTGCAACAAAGCTAATATTTGCTGGGCTTCAGCAGAAAGGTAATCTTGTTTTATTAACAAAGCTTCGATATCTGGCCATGTGAGTCTATCGATGTCATCAAAACGAGTATTTGCCAATTGCTTTAAACTAGCCTGAGCAAGGTATTTGGCCGCACTAAGTAAGTGGTCAACAATAGCATATTGATAAGCCATACGCTGTGGACGCTGCGCCCAGTGATAGGCATCTTCTTTGTTACCGTAATGGGTTACTAGGTCTTGCCATAAGCATTTGCTAAACGTCAGTCGGTGTTGACTGGCCTTTAGCCATTGATCTTGAACTGCCATAGGATCATTTCGCGACTGTTGGTTTAGATGGCGCTTTTTTAGTGGCTTTTTTAACTGGCTTTTTAGTCGCCTTTTTAGCCGCTACCTTTTTAACGGGCACTTCTTCCACCCATTTACCACCCACATACATAGCACGCCAACCCGAGGCTTTCTTTTCTATTTCAGTCATCACATACTGTTCTTTGGTCTTACGACTATAGCGCACTATGGAAGGATTACCTTCGTGATCTTTGACCGGCGCTTTAAGTAAAAATGCGTACTTAGGATCTAGGGCATCTTTATGGGGCAAAATTTCTGCCAGTAAAGGTGCGCGCGTTTCACGGTTTTTCGGGAATTTACTTGCCGCCAAAAATAAGCCTGCAGCACCATCTCGCAAAATATAGTGATCATCTACTTTGTCACAAGCCAGTTCTGGCATGGGAATAGGATCCATTTTTGGTGGCGCAGCTTCGCCACTGCGCAACAGTTTACGCGTGTTTTTGCATTCTGCGTTGGAGCAATCAAAATACTTGCCAAAACGTCCTGTTTTTAAATGCATATCAGCATCACATTTGTCACATTGAATGAGTGGGCCATCATAGCCTTTAATGCGATACTCACCTGCTTCTACTTCAAAGCCACTACAGTCAGGGTTATTACCACATACATGTAGCTTGCGTTGCGCATCAATCAAATACCCATCCATTGCAGTGTCACATATTTTGCAACGGCGCTTCTTAATAAGTAAACGTGATTCTGCTTCATCATCTGCATCCACTGCGACCACTTCGTCTCCAGAAACCAAATTAATCGTTTCTTTACAGCGTTCCTTAGGCGGTAGAGAGTAGCCTGAGCAGCCTAAAAACACACCCGTTGATGCAGTACGGATGTTCATTGCCTTGCTACAGCTTGGGCACTGGATGTCCGTCATCGTTGGCGTATTAGCTCGCATACCATCTTCTGCCTCAGCAGAAGTTAATTTACGGCTAAAGGCCTTATAGAAAACATTTAATAAACGCTTCCAGTCAGTCTCACCTTTTGCAACGCTATCTAGGCGCTGTTCCATATTAGCGGTGAAGGAATAATCCATCAGGTCAGCAAAGTTCTCTTCTAATCTATCTGTGACTATGTCGCCCATTTTTTCGGCATAAAAGCGCCGGTTTTGCACCATCACATAACCGCGATCTTGAATCGTAGAAATAATACTGGCATAGGTTGAAGGCCTACCGATACCTTGTTTTTCAAGTTCCTTAACCAAACTGGCCTCAGAAAAACGAGGAGCAGACTTAGTAAAGTGTTGGCTAGGTGAAAGCTTTTTAAGGGTTAATATATCGCCCTTATTGACATCAGGTAAGATTAAATCTTCGTCTTTTTTACTGACACTAGGTTGCACTCGAGAATAACCATCAAAGCGCATGATGCGGCCACGGGTACGCAGGCTAAAGTCTCCCGCTTCAACAACGATGGTAGTACTGGTATATAGTGCAGGTAGCATTTGGCATGCCACAAATTGGCGCCAAATAAGCTCGTACAGACGCTCTGAGTCACGCTCCATATTGCTTAGGGATGTGGATTTTAAAGCCACCTGCGAAGGCCTTATGGCTTCGTGGGCCTCTTGGGCACCATCTTTACTCGAGTAACCCAAGGGGTCAGTGGGCAGATATTCTTTACCATAACTCTTTTCAATGTAATCTCGGCAACTATTAACTGCATCTTTACTAAGGTTGGTAGAGTCGGTACGCATGTACGTAATATAGCCCGCTTCATAAAGCCTTTGGGCTAACATCATGGTTTTTTTCACCCCAAAGCCCAAGCGAGTACTGGCGGCTTGTTGCAGGGTAGACGTAATATAGGGTGCTGAAGGCTTACTGGAGGTGGCTTTATCTTGGCGCTGCTGGACCACAAACTGCTGTTTTTCTAACAAAGCAACTGCGGCATCGCTTTGCTTCTGATCAACGGGCTTATATTCGTTGCCATCTTGCTTATGCACTTGCAAAAATAAAGGCTTATCTTGGTCATTAGCCACATCTGCTTTAAGCTCCCAATATTCATCAGGCACAAAAGCTCGGATGATCCGCTCTCGTTCAACAACCAACTTAACCGCCACCGACTGAACTCGGCCAGCTGATAACCCACGGGCAAGTTTTGCCCACAATAAAGGAGAGACCATAAACCCCACAACACGATCTAGAAAACGTCTGGCTTGTTGAGCGTTCACGTGATCCATGTCTAATATGCCAGGGCTAGCAAAGGCGGTTTGAATCGCTGTTTCTGTAATTTCGTTAAATACAACACGTTGATAACGGCTTTGATCACCACCAATGGCTTCACGAAGGTGCCAAGCAATGGCTTCTCCTTCTCTGTCCAAATCCGTTGCAAGGTATATTGTGTCTGCATCTTTGGCAAGTCGGCGTAATTCTTCAACGACTTTTTCTTTGCCGGGAAGTATTTGATAATCTGCCCGCCAGTCATTTTCTGGATCAATACCCATGCGTCTAACAAGCTGTTTGCGAGATCTAGCTTGTTTATAAATCACCTTGTCATCTGGGCTCATACTACGCACTTTAGCGGCCTCTAAAGCACGGGCTTTAGGGTCGGCACTGCCTGGAGGAGACTTAGTAGGTAAATCACGTATATGGCCAACACTAGATTTGACAATAAAATCTGCACCTAGATATTTATTGATGGTTTTGGCTTTGGCTGGTGATTCCACTATAACGAGGGACTTACCCATGCAATTTCATTCCAATAGTTACGTATACGTCGCATTTATTACGACAGTTATAAGGCGCCTTAGTGTAGGCACATCTGATAGAAGGTCAAGTTAGTTAAGACATCTATTGTTTAAAATTCCATCTTTTGATGCAAAAAGCAAGCAATATCATCTTCCAACATCAAAAAAGGCTAGATAACTAGCCTTTTGAATTTATTGAAGTTTGTCGTGGTTTTAAGAAAAAACAGCTACAAACGTTCAAATATTGTCGCAATACCTTGGCCCATCCCAATGCACATGGTGGCCAAACCAAACTGCACATTTTGTTTTTCCATACGGGTTAGGCAGCTCACCGAAATACGCGTCCCCGAGCAACCTAATGGGTGCCCCAAGGCAATCGCTCCGCCGTGCAAATTAACTTTCTCTTCTAGTTTGTCGATGAGCTTAAGATCCTTAAGTACTGGAAGCGCCTGAGCGGCAAAAGCCTCATTCAGTTCTACAACACCAACATCTTCGATCGTTAAGCCTGCCCGCTTGAGCGCTTTTTTGGTCGCAGGCACTGGGCCATATCCCATAATAGAAGGGTCACACCCTGCCACTGCCATAGACTTAATACGGGCCAAAGGTTTAAGCCCTAGGGCCAAAGCTTTAGCGCCAGACATTAACAACATGGCAGACGCACCATCTGACAAAGCCGACGACGTGGCCGCAGTCACCGTGCCATTTTTAGGGTCAAACACGGGTCGCAAGTTAGCTAAGGATTCAAGATTGGTGTCGGGACGTATAACTTCATCTTCCACAACGTTGATTAGTCGGCCTTGGGAGTCGTGCCCTTGTATAGCGATGATTTCACGGTCAAAGTCACCATTTTCAGCAGCTTGGTGGGCAAGTCGGTGTGAACGCACCGAAAACTCATCTTGCATTTGCCGGCTTATGCCGTGCATTTTACCCAACAACTCAGCCGTTAAACCCATCATCATGGCAGCTTTTGCCACATGCTTACTACCTGCAGGGTTGATATCAACCCCATGATTCATAGCAACGTGACCCATGTGTTCCACACCACCAACAACAAAAAAATCACCATTATTAGTCGCAATGGCTTGTGCTGCAGTGTGCACTGCTGCCATAGAAGAACCGCATAATCGGTTAACTGTTTGTGCGGCTACGGTATGGGGAATCACACTTAATAGAGCGGCGTTGCGAGCAACGTTAAACCCTTGCTCTAGGGTTTGGTTGACACAACCCCAGATCACATCTTCAACGTGGGCTGGATTAAGTTCTGGGTTGCGTGCAAATAATCCATCGATCACGCCAGCAGATAAATTTTCTGCGCGTACATGTCTAAACGCACCTCCTTTACATCGACCCATTGCAGAGCGAGCTCCGTCTACGACAACAATATCATTGGCTTGTAATTGCATTTTTTTCTCCGAATTTATTGGGCAGGTTGAAGCTTGTTATAAAATGTTTCACCATCAGCTGCCATTTCACGCATTTGTATAGGCACGCCATACAATGGACTTACTGCAACCAGAGCATCGGCCTTATCGCAGAAATTTTGTAAGCCAATCCTATCCATATACTTGAGTGCGCCGCCCAAAAAGGGAGGAAATCCAATACCATATACCAGCGCTAAGTCTGCTTCTGCAGGTGTGGCTATAATATTTTCTTCTAAGCAACGAGCCACCTCTAAACATAAAGGAATCATCAAATAATCAATGATTTGCTCATCTGTGAATTCCTGCGCATTGGCACACAAACTGGCAAGCTTTTCCACCAATGAATCATCCACCTGCTTTTGCAGACGACCCTTTTTGTCTTTTTCATAAGCATAAAAGCCAAGCTTATTTTTTTGACCTAGTCGCTGTTCTTTAAACAATAAATCAACAGCCGCTTCACCTTGCCCGGCCATACGCATTGGAAAACCTTCGGCCATAACCGCTTGGGCATGGTGAGCGGTATCAATGCCTACGACATCAAGTAAATACGCAGGCCCCATAGGCCATCCAAAACGCTCCATAATCTTATCAATACGACTAAAGTTAACCCCTTGCTCTAACAATAAGCCAAAGCCACCAAAATAAGGAAACAACACTCGGTTGACAAAAAAACCTGGGCAGTCATTAACTACAATGGGCTTTTTACCCATAGCATTGGCGTAGGCCACTGTTGTGGCAATGGTTTCTTCACTACTTAAGCTGCCTCTAATCACTTCAACCAATGGCATTTTGTGTACTGGATTAAAAAAGTGCATACCACAAAAGCGAGTCGGATCTTTTAAACTTTTGGCCAAAAGATCAATGGAAATGGTAGACGTATTAGAAGTGATTACTGCACTGGATTTTACTTGAGTTTCTATTTCAGCTAAAACGATACCCTTTATTTTTGGGTTTTCTACAACGGCTTCCACCACCAAATCAACGTTTTTGATGTCTGCATAGTTTAACGTTGGGCGAATGTTATTTAACACTTGGGCCATTTGGGAAGGCTTCATTTGGCCACGCTCAATGCGTTTTTCTAAAATACCTGTGGCCTCATCCAAGCCTAGTTTAATAGCAGGCTCAGCAATGTCTTTCATGATAATGGGAATGCCTTTGTAGGCCGACTGATAAGCAATGCCACCACCCATGATCCCCGCACCTAAAACAGCCGCTTGTTCTACCTTAGTGGCTTTTACCGTCAGCACTTTAACCGTGCGTTTAAGATATTGGTCTGCAAGAAAAATACCTACTAGGTTGGCAGCAACAGAGGTTTGCGCCATTTTAGCAAACCCTTTCGCTTCAACAGCTAAGGCTTTATCACGCGTCATGCCTGCATGCTTTTGCATGGCTTTAATGGCTGTAACTGGGCTTGGGTAATGTGGCCCAGCTTTACCTGCGACAAAGCCTTTGGAGGTTTCAAAGGCCATCAGTTGTTCCATCGGCCCCAAAGCCAATTTGGCTAGCTTTGATGCCCGCTTTGCAGCGTAGTTCAGATCACCTTTAATGCATTGGTTAAGGAGGTGTGCGCCAGCTTCCAAGAGCTTTCCATGTTCTACAACAGCATCCACAGCACCTTCTTTTAAAGCCACCTTTGATGCCTTGTCCTTGGCCCCACAAATCCACTCAATAGCATTATCTAAGCCAATAATTCTTGGCAAACGCACCGTACCACCCCAGCCTGGGAATATGCCCAACTTCACTTCTGGCAAGCCTACTTTGGCGTCAGGCGCCATAATGCGATAATCCGTGCTTAAACACACTTCAAAACCGCCCCCTAGGGCCAAACCATTAATCAGTGAGACAGTAGGGATTGGCAGGTCCTCAAGAGCGCACAAAGTCTCATTGACCTGCATATTTGCATCGATCAAGTCCTGTTCGTCACGTCCAAAAAAGTGCAAAAATTCAGTAATATCAGCCCCTACAATAAAACTGGACTTCGCACTTGTGAGCATGAGGCCTTTAACGCCTTCCACACCAATAATGGCATTATTAATCGCTTCAATTGCCTTTTTAAATTCAATTAAAGTGGCCGCATTAAGCTTATTGACTGATTGATCTTTAAGGTCAAACGTAAGCTTAGCGATTTGATGGTCGTGCATCTGGACCTGAATGGCGTTACCTGCATAAATCATGCATGGGCTCCTTGGGTGAAAGTGGACTTGTAACAGCGCTCGTCATAAATTCATACGCTTGTTTGAAAAACAGCTATATCACTTTAAACCAGCCAGAGCCAAAGTCAACCGTGACTTGGAAGCCACGTTAATACTAGGTATCTAGAAGCCCTCTACAATCAACTCTTTGAGCACCCCTTCAAGGTCATCTAGCTGCTGTGGTGTGGATTTTTCATGCCAATATGCATGGGCCATGATGGGCGTGACGCTCAAAGCATACACATCACTTGGCAAGCGCTCTACCAGTGTGGCTAAGCAGGCCAGCTGTTGCGGATTTAAGGTACCTTCGCCACGATTCCAACACCAGCCTGTAGGTAATCCCTTGGTATTAAGCCCGTTGGCCTTAAAGATTTCCCACGCCTGCCTTTTCATCGCTATCATGCCATCAGAGCGACTACGAGTGATTACCCTAGGCAACCCATAACTTGTCGCTAAATGGCTTTCAGGAGCCATCTGCCCTTCTTCTCTTGGGCCTTGTAGCTTGCCTACATTGACTTTCAAACCTTTACTCATGGCTAGCTGCCTGATTTTAGCTTGCGCCCGTTGCAGTGGAGTGGGCATCACCCAAGCCACAGAGCCCACCAAGGAAAGACACACAAAAAGCACGATAAAGGTTTTAATTTCCACTAAAATTCCACTCACTAAAAGACAAAAAATGACACAAAAGTTGTTATGCTATACTTAATTAAAACACTTCAAAGGATACAATATGAGCCTTTACAATACTATTTTAGTCGCCATAGACCTTAACGAAGACGCCGATAAAGTCATTCAAAAGGCACAAAAAATACGCCTGCAAAATAACGCTACGCTGACCATTATTCATGTTGCAGAACCTTTAAGCTACGCTTATGGTGGCGACATACCAATGGACTTATCTGACGTGCAGAATCAGCTGCATGAAGACGCCAAACGGCAAATGCATGCATTGGTAGAGCAACACAAGTTAGGTGAAGTAACGCAATTATTATTGTCAGGCCACATTCAAACAGAAGTTCACAAACTTGCAACTAAGTTTAGTACAGACCTAGTTATTGTGGGCAGTCATGGCCGGCACGGTCTGGCCCTTTTACTGGGCTCTACCTCCAGCAGCATTCTTCATGGTGCAACTTGTGATGTATTAGCAGTTAGAGTTTAACCCTCTTGCATGGCTTCAACTTCTAGCCATCTTTCCATACAGACTTCAAGCTTTGCTTCTTGGGCTTCTAAGTGTGCCAGACGAGCATTCACATGGTCTTGACCTTTGGTGTAAAAACCAACATCACTAATTTCACCTTGCAATACTATAAGCGCTTCTTCAAGAGCCTCAATTTGACCGGGCAACTGCTCTAGTTCGCGCTGAACCTTATAACTGAGTTTAACCGCAGGTTTAGCCTTCTCTTTGGCTTTTACTGGCGTTGATGCCATGCCAGTTGGTTTGCTGTGACCTTGCACAGTAGGTGCTTGCAACCTGCCACCACGCCTAACCCAATCACTATAACCACCGACTGAATCAGTGATATGTCCTTGTCCATCAAACACTAAACAAGACGTCACGACTCGGTCCAAAAAAGCACGATCATGACTGACCAACAATACTGTACCTGGATAGTTGGCTAACATTTCTTCCAACAATTCCAAGGTTTCAATGTCCAGATCATTGGTAGGCTCATCCAAAACCAACATATTAGATGGCTTACTAAACAAACGCGCCAATAATAAACGATTTCTTTCTCCACCAGAAAGGCTACTGACCGGGCTACGAACGCGCTTGGGAGAGAACAAAAAGTCTCCTAAATAGCTCATCACATGGCGCTCTTTGCCATTAATACTGATACTCTCACGGCCTTCAGCAAGGTTATCCATGACCGTTTTGGTAAGATCTAGTTGATCTCGCAATTGGTCAAAGTAAGCCACTTCTAATTTGGTACCACGCTTAACAACACCCGAATTAGGTTCTAACTGACCTAGAATAAGCTTTAATAAGGTGGATTTGCCCACACCATTAGCACCCACTAGGCCAATCCGATCTAACTTAAGTAAGTTTAAGTCAAAACCTTTGATCAGCGTTTGCTCACCATAACCGTGTGTTACGTTATCTAGCTCGCACACTAGTTGGCCAGATTTTGCAGCTTGGGCATGTTGTAATTTAACATTGCCTTGGCGCTCGCGCCGAGCACCACGCTCTTTACGTAAGGATTCAAGTGCTCTGACACGGCCTTCGTTACGGGTGCGACGGGCCTTAATGCCTTGGCGAATCCACACCTCTTCTTGCGCTAACTTTTTGTCAAACAGCGCATTATGGCGATCTTCTTCCATTAATTGCTGTTCACGATAAGCTAAGAACTTTGCATAGTCACCTGGGAAGTAATTGAGGTGTCCACGATCAAGTTCTACAATTTTATTAGCCAGTACCTGTAAGAAACTACGGTCGTGGGTGATAAATATAATGGCACCGGTAAATTCTAATAACTGCTTTTCAAGCCACTCAATGGCTAAAATGTCCAAATGGTTGGTGGGCTCATCTAATAACAATAAAGTGGGCTCACTTACCAGCGCTCGAGCCAAAGCAACACGCCTTCGCCAGCCACCAGATAATTGACTAAGCACCTGGGTACCGTCAAGACTAAGGCGCGTAAGAATACGCTCTACCTTAGTTTCCATTTGCCAACCGTCCAATTCATCAATGCGATGGCCAACAATTTCCAGCTGCTTCATGGCTTTATCATCAAGCTCACCCATGGCAATTGCGTCGTAACGCTTACGAATGTCGTAAACTTCGCCCATGCCCATCGCCACCAGCTCGCTGACACTTAAGTCTTCACGATCAGGTAAGTCTTGTTGGAGATAACCAATGTTACATGCAGGGCTGCGCCAAACATTGCCACTATCTGGCAGTTGCTCACCCACTAGTAATTTAATAAGGCTAGATTTACCCGCCCCATTACGGCCGATCAGACAAACTCGATCACCCGCATCAATTTGTAAATTGACATCATCAAGTATTGCCACATCGCCGTATGCAAGATGGACTTGTTGTAAACGTAATAAATTCATTAAAAGACCTAAAGGTAGGGCAGAATTCATCCACATCAATGCGCGTGGATAACCTATCAACTAAACTTAACTCATTATAACGTTTCTTCTAGGCTGGCAGATACTTAAAGCTTACAAAACCAGCAAAAGGATGCGCATTAACGTTGCAACGGGTTAAATAATCGGTCAATAATGAGCTTTAGTCGATTAGTCAGTGCAAGCGCATGTAAGTATATTGTTACTTTCTTTTTTCAACACTTAAGAAGCCACCATTAATGACGTTAAAACACGCCAAGATTACCGACATCGGTATCAATTTAACCAACGACCGATTTAATAAAGACCGCAGTGAAAGCTTACAACGAGGCTTAGATGTGGGAGTGCATCGCCATATTATTACGGGCACTTCACTTGCCACAAGTCAGAGCGCTCTTGCGTTAGCTTTAGATGATACTTTGCCTTGTGAGCGCTATGCAACGGCAGGATTTCACCCGCATAATGCAAGTGAAAACGATCCTGCATCATGGCAACAAGTATCCGCACTTTGGCAACACCCCAAAGTGGTTGCTATTGGTGAGACTGGATTGGATTTCAATCGCAACTTTTCCACCCCTAAACAGCAACTTGATAGCTTTGAACTGCACTTACAGGCGGCAGTTGAGCTGGGATTACCGTTATTTTTGCACGAGCGTGATGCAGCAGAAGAGTTTTTGGAGCTAGTGAGCTATTACCGCAGCGGCTTTGATAAAGCCGTGGTGCATTGCTTTACTGGCTCCCAGGCCTTCTTACTGCAGCTGTTAGAGCTGGACCTGCATATTGGCATCACCGGGTGGATTTGTGATGAACGACGCGCAGAGCAGCTGCCTAGCGCGGTCAAGCTAATCCCTGGGAATAGATTAATGATAGAAACAGACTCGCCTTACCTCCTTCCTAGAGATATGCGCCCCAAACCAAAGTCCAGTCGTAATGAGCCTGCTTACTTGCCTTATATATTGCAACGCGTGGCGCATTACCGCAGTCAAACGCCTCTAGAGCTTGCTGAGCAAACAGAGGCTACAGTGGATGACTTTTTTAAACTGCCAAGGGGTTAAAATTGACTCAGTAACAGTGCATCAAAGGGCCAGCACAGCACCTTTTCACTCTGACAGCATCGTAGCACAGGGATCTTAATACCATATAGATGCATTAATTCGTCACTTTCGGCTATATCCACCACGCTGACATCAACCTTTGTAAAATCTAAACAGTGGCTCAATAACACTTCTGCCTGGTCACATAAATGACAACCAGATGTGCTTAATAATTCTAGTTGACGCTTTGTATTAGTCATAAGCTTAGCTACACACTGGCAGGATTGTTAGCACTGACCACGACACACGGCTGATCACCTGTATTGCGAAAACGGTGCGGCTGACTACTGCTAAAGTAATAGCCATCGCCTGTGTGTAACACTTCTACTTGCTCAGACACGGTCACTTCCAAACAGCCGCTAACAATAATACCTGCCTCTTCACCTTCATGGAGCAACATCTCTGCTCCAGTAT
Source organism: Oceanospirillaceae bacterium (assembly GCA_024686035.1). Lineage (GTDB taxonomy): Bacteria > Pseudomonadota > Gammaproteobacteria > Pseudomonadales > Balneatricaceae > Njordibacter. Next base: position 1,280 of record JAIBDW010000059.1, on the reverse strand, counting down.
CAGCGCCAGGCGGGTAAGTTTCATGCAATAAAGACAAGCTGCGTGGGTCGTGATTATAACCAACTAAGCGCATCACGACTCTACCTGAGCCCATGTCGGGCAACTCACTACTTTTGTAAAAGACTTGCTGCTGAGCTGGCATGTCTTCTACAAAAAATGCTTGTAATGACATAGGCACACCATCCAATACTTTTTTCAAAGAACTCACCGATGGGCTCACTCGGTTTTGCTCAATCAATGAAATAGTACTGTTGGTTACGCCGGCAAGCTTTGCTAATTCTCGCTGTGATAGGCCGCGCTTTTTACGCACCATTTTAAGACGCGCACCAACATCAAGGCTCATTGGATAAATCCTGCTCTTGGGCGCGTTCGATCATCGCTTCTGGGAGTGCTTTTTTAGGCTGAATCCCACCTAACTTGACCATACTTTGAGCTCTATTTATTAAATTACCACGGCCAGAAGATAAGCGTTTATGGGCAGTGTCATAGGCATCTTGAGCTCGCACAAGGTGGCTACCCACACTATCCATGGAAGTGACAAAATCAACCAGTTTTTTATGCATCTCTTCGGCTTGACGAGATATTTCCTTGGCATTTTGACTTTGGTGCTCATAGCGCCAAATGTTATGGATGGTGCGTAACACCATTAGCAAAGTAGCCGGGCTTACCAACATGATATTGTTTTTCATCGCACTTACAAACAAATCTGCATCTGCCTGCAAAGCCAACATGTAAGCAGATTCTATGGGAATAAATAGTAATACATAGTCTAGGCTTGAAACCCCTTGCGCACTTTCATAAGACTTACCACTTAAGCCTTTGATGTGAGCCCTTACTGAAGCTAAATGTTCGGCCAAAGCGATACTCCGCTCAGCCTCGTCTTGGGCATTTTGATAACGCTCATAAGCTACCAATGTAACTTTTGAATCCACCACCACGTCTTTATTTTCTGGCATGTGTATTACAACGTCTGGCTGCAATCGTTTGCCATCAACTTGAGTTAAGTTGACTTGAGTTTGGTATTCGTGACCTTTGCGCAGCCCCGATTGTTCTAGCACTTGCTCAAGCACCATTTCGCCCCAATTTCCTTGCGCTTTATTGTCGCCTTTAAGTGCTTTGGTAAGATTAATAGCATCACTGCTGAGCTTATTATTAAGCTCTAAAAGGCTATTGATTTGCTGCGTTAAACCCGCCCTATCTCGTGCATCTTTGTCATAAACATCATCCACCTTTTTGCGAAAGTCGCCCAACTGCTGCTTTAGTGGGTTAAGCAAATGACC
>JAIBDW010000068.1 GCA_024686035.1 Oceanospirillaceae bacterium | reverse complement strand
GTCTGTGAGTGGCGTGTCTTCATTGGGTAGTATCAATGAGCTACTAAGCATAGGTTCACCTAGCTCTTTTAACAAAGCCAAAGCGATGGCGTTGTCTGGCACTCGCAGGCCGATGGTTTTCTTTTTCGGGTGCAGCAGCTTTTTGGGCACTTCTTTGCTGGCCTTTAATATAAAGGTATAGGCGCCTGGGGTGTGTGATTTTAGGGTTCGATAGGCTTCGTTATCTACCTTAGCGTAGGTGGCAATTTGGCTTAAGTCTTCGCACACTAGTGTGAAGTGGTGCTTATCGTCTAGCTGGCGTATTTGTTTTATACGGTCTATGGCCTTTTTATCACCTATGTGGCACGCGATAGCGTATGCGCAATCGGTAGGATACACCACTACCCCCCCTTTTTGGATGATGTCTACGGCTTGCTTGATTAGCCGTGGCTGGGGAGAGTCTGGATGTATTTGGAAAAATTGGCTCATGGGTTTTTTGCTTTGCTTCTATTTTAGATGAGTTTTGATTATGGCCAACCGTAGGCATAAGCTTTAGCATTTCAAACGCTATCGCTTACCCTAGGTCCCATTAGTGCTACCCACCCGTCACATAGTTGATCATAATACCTGCTGCAACCGCAGAGCCTATCACACCTGCAACATTGGGGCCCATAGCATGCATTAGCAAAAAGTTTTGGTTATTCGACTCTAAGCCTACTTTGTTAGACACTCGTGCAGCCATTGGCACCGCGGATACACCTGCCGAACCAATAAGAGGGTTAATACCGCCACCAGTCACTTTATTCATCAGCTTAGCCATTAACACACCAGACGCAGTACCAATTGCAAAAGCCACCATGCCTAAGCAAAGAATACCTAATGTCTGAATATCTAAGAAACTCTCAGCCGAAAGTTTGGAACCTACAGCCAAACCTAGGAAGATAGTCACGATGTTAATTAACGCATTTTGAGTGGTGTCTGATAAACGATCCACCACTCCAGACTCGCGCATTAGGTTGCCAAAGCAGAACATGCCTAATAAGGGCGCAGCATCTGGCAACATGAAAGCAACGAGCAAAAGCAGTAGAAGTGGGAAGACAACCTTCTCCACTTTACCTACTGGGCGCAGTTGAACCATTTTTATTTGGCGCTCTTTTTCTGTAGTCAAAGCACGCATAATAGGGGGCTGAATCATAGGCACCAAAGCCATGTAAGAATACGACGCCACCGCGATAGCACCCAGCAAATCTGGCGCAAGCTTACTCGCTACATAAATCGATGTGGGGCCATCGGCGCCACCAATGATACCAATGGCAGCAGCATCAGCCAGGCTGAAATCCATCCAGCCTAAAGCTGACATGCCTACAGCACCAATGAGTGTCGCAAAGATACCAAACTGAGCCGCAGCACCTAAAAACAATGTTTTAGGGTTGGCAAGTAATGGACCAAAATCGGTCATTGCGCCCACACCCATAAATATAATCAAGGGAAAGGCGCCTGTTTCTATACCTACACTATAGAACATGTAAAGGATGCCACCAGGGTCGGCTAAACCAGCCCCAGGGATATTGGCCAACAAGCCACCAAAACCAATAGGAATGAGCAGCAAAGGTTCGAAGTTTCGCTTTATGGCCAGATACAGTAACAACAGCCCCACGGCCATCATCACGATTTGCCCAGGCTCCACTTGATATAAGCCTGAGCTATGCCAAATTTTTAATAACTTATCCATGAAAGTTCCGCCTAAACTAAGGTTAACAAGGTATCACCAACGGATACAGAATCGCCTTCTTTAGCGGTTACAGACGTCACCGTACCCGCTTTACTGGCGCGAATTTCGGTTTCCATTTTCATAGCTTCTAAAATAAATAACACATCACCTTCTTGCACTGACTGGCCAGGTACCGCATGCACTTTCCAAATGTTACCCGCCAAAGGCGCAGTTACAGGTTCTCCACCCGTCACAGGGGCAGCGGCGGCAGCTGGGGCCGCAGGCATAGCCACTTTAGCGACGCCAACTGCTGAAATATCACCACCTTCTGTGACTTCAACCACATAGTTTTGGCCATTAACACCAATGGTATACACTGTCGCAGGCTCTGCAGAAGTGGCTGCCGGTTGCGCATTAGATGCTGCAGATGCAGTGGCTGATTCAAGGGTCGGCACTGGCTCGAAGGCGTCTGGATTATCACGATTTTGTAAAAATTTAAGCCCCACTTGAGGAAATAAAGCGTAGGTTAATACATCATCTATTTCACGCTCACCTGGCGCTAGCTTAATACTTTTTTCTTGTGCAAGGCCGCGAAGTTCAGCAGTGAGTTTTTCTAGTTCATCTTCAATGAGGTCTGCAGGGCGGCAAGTAATGGCTTGCCCACCATCAAGCACACGGGTTTGAAGCTCTTTATTAAATGGCGCCATGGCTGCACCATATTCGCCCTTCAATACGCCTGCTGTTTCTTTGGTAATGGTTTTATAACGCTCACCTGTTAAAACATTAAGCACAGCTTGAGTGCCTACAATTTGTGAGGTGGGAGTAACAAGAGGAATAAAGCCTAGATCTTCGCGCACACGGGGAATTTCTTCTAGCACTTCATCTAAGCGATCTGCAGCACCTTGTTCTTTGAGTTGGCTTTCCATATTAGTCAGCATGCCACCTGGCACTTGAGCAACTAAAATACGTGAGTCTACACCCTTAAGAGAGCCTTCCCATTTGGCGTATTTTTTACGCACGTCGCGAAAATAAGCAGCCACTTCTTCTAGCGCAATAATATCTAAGCCAGTGTCACGATCACCACCTTCAAAAATAGACACAACAGATTCTGTAGGCGAGTGCCCATAGGTCATAGCCATAGATGATATAGACGTATCAACATTGTCTATACCTGCTTCTGCAGCCTTTAAAATAGTCGCTGTAGACAAGCCTGTAGTGGCATGGCAATGCATGTGCACGGGCATATTGGTTTCGGCTTTAAGCCTACTCACCAATTCAAAGGCTGTGTAAGGGTTTAATAGACCCGCCATGTCCTTAATACAAATGGAGTCGGCACCTTGGTCTTCGATTTTTTTCGCCAAACCAACCCAATAATCAATATTGTGTAGCTCGCTTAAGGTATACGAAATAGTCCCCTGAGCGTGCTTACCGGTGTCTTTAACAGCTGCAATCGCAGTGGCTAAGTTACGCGCATCATTCATGGCGTCAAAGATGCGGAACACATCTACGCCATTCACGGCAGCTCGCTCTACAAATTTACGCACTACATCATCAGCATAGTGACGATAACCTAAAATATTTTGTGCTCTAAACAGCATCTGCTGAGGCGTCTTGGGCATCGCGGCTTTAAGTGCACGAATACGCTCCCAAGGATCTTCACCCAAATATCGAATGCATGAGTCAAAGGTGGCACCACCCCATGTTTCAATAGACCAATAGCCAATTTGATCTAACTTTTCAGCGATCGGGAGCATATCAGCCAAACGCATACGTGTCGCAAATAAAGACTGATGGCCGTCACGTAGGACGACGTCGGTAATACCTAAAGGTTGTTTAACAACGGTCATGTGTTTACACCTGTACTAAAAAACGAATATAAAAATGAGAAGTGATGGCTTTCAGTGATCTTGGCGATAACGATGCACCGCAGCACTTAACACGGCCATCAGTTGAGGATCGTTAGCAACGTTTTGCGAAGGCGAAGCCATGGTCACAGGCGCTGTCATCACCAGTTCTTCAACGGGTGAAAGTCGCGATACAATAGCGGACATACCCTTGGTGGCAAACACCAGCAAGGTAAGAAAAGTAAACACAAAGCCCATACCAAACACCATTAAGGTGAGGCCTTCGAGCATTAAATCGGATGATGGCACGGTAGCAGCTCCGGTGATTTTACCGCTTGTGGCGGCTTAATGGAGTAGCCATGGTGAGGCTACTTATTATTACAATGGCATAATTTACCCAGTTGTGAGCAAAGTCGCAAGAATACCTAGTATAAAAATCAATGATTTTACAAACACCGCCAAAAACGTCAAACAAATTCAACAACACCACCTATTTTGCTCATTTTAAACAACAAAGTAGCAATGAGCTAGTGATGGGTTAGCATTATGGCTGATATACGCCCACATTTTCAAAGCCTTGATCTTTGATGTGCAATGCATGTAATTGGCTCATTACGCCCTGCTCGCAATACAACAAATAATGCCGACTTTGATCCAAATTAACAAACTGTTTGTTCAGTTGGAAAAAAGGCAATGTGATTATTTCTACGCCAGGCAAATTGAGAGGCTTTTTTTGCTGCTCACAAGCTTCACGCACATCCACTACCACATCATTGAGTCCTAATTTTTGCTTGGATGTGAGTGCCTGTAACTGATTATATTCTAACCCAACCTTATCTATTGCACTCACAATAGTATGCTCTAACGCCCGCTCAAGAAGGTCAAAATCAAAGTTTTGCTCATCTTCTTCTACACACTTAAGCTGCGCTTTTACTGTGGGACGATCAGAAATCACACCACAATACTCGGGCATACACACAGCAAAATCATAGGCGCCTATTTTAGCGGCTATATCTATAATTTGTTGCTTGTCGTAAGTAATTAACGGACGTAATACTAAAGTGTCTGTCACCTGATCAACCACCCCTATGTTAGTCAGAGTCTGACTTGATACCTGTGCGATACTCTCACCAGTGATGAGCGCCTCGGCTTTTAGTTTGGTAGCGATTCTCTGTGCCACCCTTAGCATCATGCGTTTTAACACAACGCCGCGATAGGAATGATTGATGTTTTGCAGCAGCTCACCCACTACTTCTTCAAATGGTACAGATATAAACTTAACTCTAGTTGCAGAGCCAAACTTCTTCCACAAATAGTAAGACACTTGTTTGACCCCAGCTTCATGGGCTGCACCACCTAAATTAAAAAACAAAAAATGAGTTTTTGCCCCCCGCTTCATCGTCAGATAGCTTGCCACCACTGAATCAAACCCTCCAGAGATCAGTGACAAAACAGCTTCTTGACTGGCTTGCGGGTAGCCACCGACACCTTTAATTCGGCGCTCAATCAAAAATACGAAATCGTCTTTTATTTCTATGTCTACCTTTACTTGTGGCCCGTGAAGATCAACTTTTAGCGCGTGGGTTTGCTCTAGCAACCCCTCTCCTAAGTAGCGCTCCAGGTCACTTGAGGTGAAATCATGCGCTCCAGAGCGCTTAACACGCACCACAAAGGTTTTGCCTACCAGAGAATCTGTCCAAAAGTCTTTCACTATGCCTAATACTTGTTGAAGACTTTCCAATGGGTATTCTTTAACTTGCAAGGTATGCGCGATGCCAGGGGTATCCTCCAAAGCCATCAATATTTGCTCGTAACGACCATGTGTTTGCTCAGGACAAATAATATCAACCCGATCCCATAAGGGTTGAACCTTGATTTTTGGGTCGATCCGTTGCAGGATGATTTTTAAATTAGATTGTAGACGCCGAATTAAGCGTTTTCTAATGGGGCGGCTCTTAATCGTAATTTCTGGAAAAATTTTAACAATAAATTTCATAGGCCAATTTACACATTCAAAATTTGCATTTTTAACTATTATGAGACCTTTACGTGATACGGTGACAAAAGCAAAATGAGATAAAAACGGCTTGGTTGCGCCGGGAAATGCGGGTAATAGCCAGCTATTGGCAAGTTCTCCAACGAAAAACAGGTCTTTCTTAGCCATTTTAATTTGGCATTCATATTGTGCAAAGGTTTCATTATACCCATTAACAAGAGACGACCTCTATGACCAATACGCAAACAATTACCGGCAGTTGCTTATGCGGACAAATATCCTATCAAGCCCAAGCCCAAATTTTATTTCAGGCCCACTGCCATTGCCAGGCTTGCCGTAAAAATGGCGGCTCAGCCTATGCAGCATTGGCCTTTGTGCCTATTGAAAGCCTTAACTGGCAAGGCCAAACTAGCACGTTTAGCCATGATGCCGACTCTGGCAATACCATGACCAAACATTTTTGTGGCCACTGCGGCAGCCAACTATTTGGCACTAACAGCGCTAAACCAGAGCGTATACATATTAAAGTAGGTACGATGGAAGACGCCACTTGGTTCCAACCCCAGTGTAACGTGTGGGCTAGCAGCCGGTTACCCTCTACGCCGATAGACCCTGCCATTGAAGACCTTTAAACTATGCCTAGCACTATCAGTAAAGCAACCTAAAGGTGTGACAAGATAACAGCCCACTTTTGCCATAGGCAAGCGCCAACCTAGAGCCCACATTAGAATTTTTCTTAGAGAAAAAAAGGGTAGCCTAAGCTACCCTTGTTAAATCCCAAACCATCTAAACGCCTTAGCGATAAGTGACTTGGTCTTCATCTTTGGTCACTGGACGGGTAATACCACCAATCATCGCGGCAAGGGTGACCACGCCAATCACAGCGCCATCACGCGTCACGTTAGCCTGTGTAACGTCAGCTTTAATCATCTCAGGCATAGCTAGCTCTAAGATAACATCATGTGCCAAGTCCAAACCAGAATCTGTGGAGCCAGCATCCATCACCGAACTCACATCCAACACGCGGGCACGGTTGATGTCTTTAATAAAGTCACGCACATAGTCATCTGCTGGATTTAACACAATTTCTTGTGGCGATCCTTGCTGAATGACAGCACCGTCGCGCAAAATAACAATGTTATCACCAATATTTAGAGCTTCGTCCAAATCATGAGTGATAAATATGATTGTTTTGTGCAGTTCTTCTTGTAAATCTAACAAGATATCTTGCATGTCGTTACGGATTAATGGATCCAAAGCTGAAAACGCTTCGTCCATCAATAGTATTTCAGCATCAGTTGCTAAAGCGCGAGCCAAACCCACACGTTGCTGCATACCACCAGACAACTGTGCTGGATAGTTGTCTTCAAAACCAGATAAACCCACTCGATCAATCCATTTTTGAGAACGCTCATTCATTTCAGCTTTATCAGTGCCTTTAATCTGCAACCCATAACCCACGTTGTCTATAACAGTGCGATGCGGTAATAGAGCAAACTTTTGAAACACCATCGACATTTTATTACGTCGAAAATCACGCAACTCAGCGTCAGACATTGCTAAAACATCTTCGCCATCAACCAAAATTTCACCAGAAGTAGGTTCAATCAAACGATTTAAGTGGCGAATCAAGGTGGATTTACCAGAACCAGATAAACCCATAATCACCTGAATACGGCGCGCAGGAATGTCTATGTTCACATTGTTCAAACCTAATACATGGCCATGTTCGGCTTGCAAAGACGACTTGCTCGCCCCATCTTCAACCTTTTGCACCATGTCCTTACCATTAGGGCCAAAAATCTTATATAGATTTTTAATAGAAACTTTAATATCAGACACCATGGCCTCCTTGACGGTGCTTTTGCAACCGTTTGCCGTACTGTTGAGAAACTCGGTCAAATATTACCGCCAAAGCGACAATAGCCAAGCCATTCATCAAGCCTAAGGCAAGATACTGATTAGACACTGCGCGCAATACTGGCACACCCAAGCCTTTAACACCGATCATGGAAGCAATAACAACCATGGCCAAAGCCATCATGATGGTTTGGTTAACACCAGCAAAAATATTGGGCAACGCCAAAGGTATTTGAACATCAAGTAACTTCTGACGATAACTAGAACCGAACGCGTCAGCGGCTTCAAGCACTTCTTTATCAACCAAACGAATACCTAAATTGGTCAATCTAACGATCGGAGGCACTGCGTATATACACACCGCAATAAGGCCTGGCACTTTACCAATACCCAGCAACATGACTACGGGTATCAAATACACAAAACTTGGAATCGTTTGCATGACATCCAATACTGGAGTCACGATGGCTTGCAACCGGTTAGAGCGAGACATCAAAATACCCAAAGGTATGCCAAGGCCAATACACACAAAGGTTGCTACAGAGATAATGGCGACTGTCGCCATGGTGTCTTCCCACATGCCAAACACGCCAATGGCAACAAACGACACGATAGTGCCAATTACAATAGGAAGGCTGCGAGCACCAAGCCACGCTAGCGCAGCAAAAATCAAAATCATTAGGGGCCAGGGAGCGTTAGTTAATAGCTTTTCAAACCACACCATAAAATACAAAAGCGGGTCGAAAAAACCTTCAATGGCTTCACCATATTTATTAGAGAACTCACGAAAGGCAAAGTCGATGGACTTTTTTATATCTCGTAACGTCGTGCGACCCAAGTCGGGAAATTTGTCTAAGAATTCCACAATTATTCCTACGTTGTATAAGTTAAAAAAAAACCTGCTAACTAAGTAGCAGGTTTTTGAAATAACCCTTAGGTTAGTTTAAAGACTTTTTGATAAGGTTTGCAGCTTGTACACCAACCCAAGGTGTCCAAACATCTTCATGATTCACCAAAAATTCAATCGCAGCATCTTCACCACCAGCTTGGTTGTCGCCCATGTACACAAGCATTGCGCCCATAGCCGTAGCTGGGAATACACGCTTGCCAAAGTAGGCAGCTGCTTTAGGATCGTTGTTCTTCATGAATGAATCAGTCACGATAGTATTGATTTCAGAAGCACTCCAAGCAGATTGCTTTGGATCAGCACACTCAGCCTGAGTGATACAGTTAGTCCAATGTTCCATTTCAGTAAATGGCACACCAAAATCAACCATAGTCATATTAAGCTTACCCATCATCGCTGTAGGAGACCAGTAGTAACCGAAGTAGTCATCACCACGGTTCACGGCTTTAGCCATAGCACCGTCAAGTCCAGCAGCAGAACCTGGATCAACTAGAATCCAACCTTTAGCTTCCATGTCAAACGCTGTAAACAAGTTATTGTTTACTTGCTGACAACCCCAACCTGCAGGACAACCTACAAAAGCGCCTTTAGACGGGTCTTCTTTAGATGGGAAAAGATCTGGGCGCTCAATAATATCAAGCACAGTCTTTAGCTCTGGGTTGTTAGCCAACGTGTAGTCAGGTACAACCCAACCTTCACCAGCACCCATGATTGGTTTTGGGTTCATTGAGTGTAAGCTACCAGCCGCAAGAGCAGCTTTTAATGGAACTTCTACAGCTTGCGTCCATAATTCTGGTGCAATGTCTGGCACACCTTTAGTGTCCATAGAGGCGAACGTAGTTAGCGTCGCGCCAGGGATCAACTCGACAGAACAACCATAACCTTCTTCAAGGATGATTTTGTCTACGTTTGCCATAAACTCGGCAGACGCCCAGTTCATCTCTGCAATAGTTACATCGCCACAGGCTGCGATAGCGCCTTGTGACATGGCGGTTGCTAGACCAGCAACGGCGATACTTTTAACAAACTTATTCATTTAAAACTCCGTTATTATAATTAGATATGATTCATCATTAAGAGGTAATTAAAGCTAACAAATCATAAGAAAAATCACAAGACCCTACGTCTTTGGAACCTACCTGTGCCGCACATAGATATATATATGCCGCATTAAGTCTACTTTGATGGACGCAACTAAACAACCAAAATTGCCAGTTAATGGCCGGCAAACATCGAGATTGAGTGACAAAAATGCATAAAAGCTAAAGTGGCATGGCGCAAGAGGTACTGCATAGTAGGCATGCGTATAAGGCGTTTCTACGGCGGCGATTGGCGCTTTAAGCAGATTGCAATGGGGAATAAGAACACTTTGAAGAATAAATGGCGCGCCCGAGAGGATTCGAACCTCTGACCGCTCGGTTCGTAGCCGAGTACTCTATCCAGCTGAGCTACGGGTGCACGCAAAAACAGTTGCATTTAAAGAGACAAACAATCGCTTCTTTAAATGGCGGAGAGCGAGGGATTCGAACCCTCGATAAGATTTCTCCTATACACCCTTAGCAGGGGTGCGCCTTCAGCCACTCGGCCAGCTCTCCAACAACGGAGGCGTATGTTAGCAGAACAGCCGAGGAAGAAAAGCGAAAAACTAAAATTATTCTGGGTTATTTCCTTTTTCTTTCTGAATCCGCTGATAAATCTCTTCGCGGTGCACGGAAACATCCTTAGGAGCATTCACACCAATACGAACTTGGTTACCTTTTACGCCCAAAACGGTCACAGTGACATCATCACCAACCATAAGCGTCTCGCCGACGCGACGGGTCAAAATTAACATATTTTCTCCTTAAACCCTGTTTCCATCTTTCGCTGCATTGGACACCCAAACATTGAGCTAACCAAGTATAGACGCCAGACAATAACAGCAGCTACTGCTTAATAAAATATACAAGGACAGAAAAGGGCTGATCCTCAGCCCTATACATCAAGACTCCTGCACCGCCTGAGCCGCATCCAGTTCAAATACCGAATGCAGACAGCGCACAGCAAGCTCAAGATACTTTTCGGCAATCACGACAGAAACCTTAATTTCCGAGGTCGAAATCAGCTGAATATTGATCGATTCCTGCGCCAGCGCGGTAAACATCTTGGTTGC
>JAIBDW010000033.1 GCA_024686035.1 Oceanospirillaceae bacterium | reverse complement strand
GTGGCACAACTTGTTCCACAATGGGTGCTGCAGAAGGCTCATCAACTATGGCGGGAACCACTGCTGGCGCTTGCTCTGAAGTGCTTTCAACCACTTCATCAACAACAGCCTGAGCCTGCTCTAACGGCACACTAGCTTCTACGTCACCTTCATTAGCAACCAACAATGACAGATCTAAGCCACCTTGTTCAAGTGTTGATGTGTCATCTAAAGTATCGCCACCTGTTACTTCGGTTGCCGTATTGGCTAACTGTGAAGGTATCAGGCTGCCGTTTTGACTTTGCCACCAAACAATGGATGCAACTAACAAACCAATGACAAAAGCAATGGACACCAACTTAACCCACGTATCACTAGGCTTACTTTGTCGGCCCAACTTTTGCACGGCTGACCTAGGTTTAGCACTATTATTTGGCACACCATAAGTGATATCAAAAGCACCCACTAAAGCCTGACCATCCAGGCCAACATGACGCGCATAAGAGCGGATGTATCCTCGTGCAAATACAGAGCTTGGAATTATAGTAAAGTCGCTTTGTTCAATAGCATTGATTACTTTGGATGTTAAATGTAAATCACGAGCCGCTTCTTTTTGAGACAAACCCATCTCTTCGCGAGCTTGGCGCAATAAATGCCCAGGAAAGCCTGATGACTGTCCGTCTATTTCTGCTTGATCTTGCATATCTAGTGATTCCAAATCATTCACAATCAATACCTTTATTATTATATGCCGAGTAAATTAACATGAGCCCCCCATAACCTATCATAACGCCCATTTTTGGACACTACCAGCATCACGAAGTTCCTTGCCCTAGTTACTTACCCAAACCACTTATTTCAGGCCATTATTTTCAATTAAATTTGCTTTGCCTCAATTCGTGCAGCATGAGCCGCACTTCGCCTGGTACGGTCTTTAACTTGGCCTACTAGTTGCCCACAGGCGGCATCGATGTCATCACCTCGAGTAGATCGAATGGTGGTTATAATACCGGACTTGGCCATAATGCGCTGAAAAGCTTCAATTTGAGGCCTTGGGCTGCGGCGATAGTCTGAGCCTGGAAAAGGGTTAAACGGAATTAAGTTTAGCTTACAAGGCACACGCTTAAGCACTTGAGCTAATTCGCGTGCATGTTTTGGCTGATCATTAACACCATCAATCATGGTGTATTCCATGGTGATCACGCGCTTATCGGTAAGGTTTTCTAAATAACGATTACACGCATCTAACAAGGCATCTATATTGTACTTTTGATTCACCGGCACCAATTCATTGCGCAGCAAGTCATTAGGGGCGTGTAAAGAAATGGCCAAAGATACATCTGTAATCTGACTGAGCCGGTCAATTGCTGGCACAACTCCTGCTGTACTTAAGGTCACTCGACGCTTAGATAGATTATATGCATTGTCATCCATCATTAAGGCGATCGCAGGCGTTACACTATCAAAATTGAGTAGTGGCTCACCCATGCCCATAAACACCACATTAGTCACTCGACGCGGCCCATTAGGGTCGACCGGCCCGAAAGATTTGATCGCAATGCGCAGCTGCCCAATAATTTCAGCAGAGGTCAAGTTGCGGTTGAAGCCTTGCTTACCAGTAGAACAAAAACTACAGTCTAAGGCACAGCCCACTTGAGAGGACACGCACAATGTTGCACGATCACCATCGGGAATGAGCACCATCTCAACTTTGTTTCCACCTGAGACACCAATCACCCATTTACGTGTGCCATCTTTAGAGTCGCCACGATATAGCACTTCAGGCTCTACAATTTCTGCACTTAGCGTAAGCTTTTCACGCAGTTTTTTACTGACGTTACTCATGCTTTCAAAGTCATCTACACCAAACTGATGGATCCACTTCATTACTTGAACAGCCCTAAATTTTGGCTCATCCATCGTTTTGAAAAAAGCTTCCATTTGAGCTTGGGAGAATCCCAATATATTCATCTTTGTGCTAACTTCGGACATTGTAAGACCTGTAAATAATACATTTTTTCTGCGCGATCATTTATTTGATCTAAACGCAATGCGGCGTTCACTAGGAACGCCGCACCTTGCATACTGGTATTGTCACTATGTGAAGATAAACAATAACAGACTACTTTAACCGATAGCGATTAGCCACCGAAGAAGTAGGCGATTTCACGAGCGGCTGAGGTAGTAGAGTCAGAACCATGTACCGCGTTAGCATCAATAGATTCTGCAAAATCAGCACGGATAGTGCCTTTTTCAGCTTCTTGTGGGTTAGTTGCGCCCATTAGATCACGGTTCATGTTCACCGCGCCTTCACCTTCAAGCACCTGAACAACGACAGGACCAGAAGTCATGAAAGAAACCAAATGACCAAAGAAAGGACGCTCGCTGTGTTCAGCGTAGAAACCTTGTGCTTCAGCTTGTGTTAATTGCTTCATTTGCATGTTCACAACTTTAAGTCCATTAGACTCAAAACGAGAAACAATTTTGCCGATTACATTTTTTGCTACAGCATCAGGCTTGATGATGGACAGAGTGCGTTCTACCGCCATGGTATTCTCCAAACAGTGGACCCATTAAATGGGTTAATATTAAAAAAGCAAAGCCGTACGTATTAGCACGGGTTTTTTGACCGCGTGATTGTACGCTGTTTTTTACCACTTTAATAGACTTAAGCCCTAATCAAGCTCATCAATCCATGCAGTTTGAATCGCTTCTAGTACTTTTTCGCCACAACGCTTAGGGTCGTCTTCAAAGTCTGGCAGCGCCATAACCCATTCCATCAAATCAGTAAACCTTACTAAACGAGGATCTACATCTGGATGCGTCTCATATAACTCGATAGCAATATCTATCGTATCAGTCCAACCTATACTCATAAAAACTCCAACCACTTAAACTCTTCTTAGTGAGCTTCAGATACAATATTAATCGTATATTTAGGGATTTCCACTACTAGATTGTCTTCTGCAATAACAGCCTGACAACTAAGTCTAGAATCAGGCTCCAAACCCCACGCCTTATCTAACATATCATCTTCTAATTCGTCTGACTCAATCATTGAATCAAACCCTTCACGCACAACCACGTGGCACGTAGTACACGCACATGATTTTTCACACGCATGCTCAATATCAATGCCGTTTTCTTTAGCAGCATCTAAAATGGTTTGTCCTGCAGGCGCTTCAAAAACCTGCCCTTCTGGGCAAAGCTCGGCATGAGGAAGAATAATAATCTGTGGCATTTCAATTAGCTCCTAGGCTAGTGGCTGTTATGGCCAGCTATGTTATAGCTGATCCACAGCTTTACCCGCAAGGGCACGTTTAATACTGTCATCCATACGCATTGCTGCGTAGGCATCACTGGCCTTAGCCATGATTTCAATTTGTTTAGCAATGGCATGATGATCTTGGCCGTTACGAACCGATACCAATTGTGCCATTTGATTTTCTATAGCCTGAAGCTCTTTCAATGTAAGTAAGCGCTCACCGTCTTCAGCTAAAGCTACAGTAACAGCTTCAATTAGACGGTCGGCTTCAACCTGTTGCTCGCGCAAACTGCGAGCACTACGATCATCTTCTACATTAGTCCAGCTGGCTTTAATCATGTCGGCAATCTGTACATCAGACAAGCCGAAGGACGGCTTAACTTGCACTGAAGCTGCCACCCCAGAGGTTAATTCTCTAGCGCTCACTTCTAGCAATCCATCTGCATCCACCTGAAAGGTGACTCGAATTTTAGCAGCGCCGGCAGCCATCGGTGGTATTCCACGCAATTCAAAGCGAGATAAAGATCGACAATCCTGCACTAATTCGCGCTCCCCCTGCAAGACGTGAATGGCCATAGCCGTTTGCCCGTCTTGATAGGTGGTGAACTCTTGAGCACGAGCTACGGGGATGGGGGTATTGCGATCAATAACCCGCTCAACTAAAGCGCCCATGGTCTCCAACCCTAGAGATAGAGGCAGCACATCAAGCAATAAAAGCTCATCTCCAGTTTGATTGCCTGCTAGCACATCGGCTTGTCGGGCAGCGCCTAGGGCGACCACTTTATCTGGGTCGATATCATTGAGCAGAGTCTGACCAAAAAAATCAGATACCCGCTCCTGCACTAGCAAACTGCGAGTCGACCCACCCACCATAACTACTCGAGAAACATCACCGACAGCCATTTTAGCGTCGCGCAAAGTGCGCTTAGTAGCTCTAATGGCTTTATCTACAATCGGGTTAAGCAGCTGGTTCATTTGCTCACGAGTTAACATAAGCTTGGCATAAACTTCATCGCCTGGCCAAGCTTCAAAACATAACTCAGTGGTTTCAACGTCACTCAAAAGCTCTTTTGCAGACCGAGCCAAGCGTAAAAGAAAGCGCTGTTGTGCTAAATCTAACTGAGATGGTATCTGGCGCTCTTGACGCATCCATTCAGCAAGTGCGTGGTCAAAGTCATCTCCACCTAGCGCCGAATCACCACCGGTTGCCAGCACTTCAAACACGCCCTGCTCCATGCGTAATATCGAAATATCAAACGTGCCACCGCCCAGATCAAACACCGCGACAGTGCCTTGATCTTGCTGATTTTGTTCCAAACCATAAGCCACTGCGGCAGCTGTAGGCTCATTGAGCAAGCGTAACACCTGAATCCCTGCTAGTTGAGCCGCATCTTTGGTGGCTTGGCGCTGCGCATCATCAAAATAGGCAGGCACTGTAATGACAGCACCTACCAATTCGCCACCTAAGCTACTCTGCCCACGCTGTACTAAAGCTCTCAAAATATCAGCAGAAACTTGCACGGGACTTTTGAGTCCAGACACAGTAGAGATCAAAGGCATACCTTGATCACACGCTTCAAAGAGGTATGGCATATTTTCGCCAAAACGTTTCACATCTTCAATGCCACGGCCCATTAGCCGCTTCACAGACATTACCGTGTTAGCAGCATCATCCACTAAGTGAGCCTGAGCATTAACACCAACTTGAGGCGCATCGTCTGCTAAGTAGCGCACCACAGACGGAAGCAAGTGCTCGCCACGAGTATTAGGCAAGGTTACTGCTTGGCCGCTACGAACACTGGCCACTAACGAATGTGTAGTGCCAAGGTCTATGCCAACAGCGAGTTTGCGTTGATGAGGTTTGGCACTTTGGCCAGGCTCTGCAATTTGCAACAAGGCCATCTATGAATTCCTTAATCGAGCAACACGCCTTCAAGGGCGTCTAATTGCTGCTGTAACTTAACGATAAATTGAAGCTTACGCACTGCTGTTTCTGCAACGGCTAAATCGGATGCTTGATAAGCTTGTGCAAACTCATCTTCTAACTGACTCGCCTGATGCTTCAGTAAAGCTGACATCACATCAATTTTGGCTTCTGGATCTTGTGCCAAATGGATCTCATCTAAGGACTCTCGCAGCTCAATTTGCTGCAGCAAAAAATCCATGGGCATTTGGGTGTTGGTGGGCGCTAGCGGGTCCATACCCTCAAGCTGAAGAAGGTATATACCGCGCTTTAGAGGCTCACTCAAGGTTGCATAGGCTTGATTCAGATAAGTCGTCACTTGCACTGCTCGCCTTTGTTGGGCGTCAGACTCGGATACAAAACGATCTGGATGATGATGATGTTGCAGGCGATGGTGTAATTTGCGTAACGCCACAAGATCTAAAGTAAAGCTGCAAGGCAAACCATAACAAGAGAAATAGTCTTGAGTAATATTCATTGTTCTAAAGCACCAAAACCTATCTAAACGTTAAAACTTTCACCACAACCACACTCACTTTTTGAGTTGGGGTTGTTAAATTGAAAACCTTCATTTAGACCTTCTTTGGCATAGTCTAGCTCCGTGCCATCTAGATACAACAAGCTTTTTGGATCAATCACCACTTTCACGCCTTTGCTATCAAAGATGGCATCATCTGCAGAAATCTTGTCGACAAATTCTAGAATGTAAGCCATGCCTGAGCAACCCGTGGTACGGACACCCAAACGCACTCCTTGTCCTTCGCCGCGATTCGCTATGTAGTTAGTCACGTGGTCAGCGGCTGCCTGTGTAATGGTAATCGCCATGATAGGCTTCCTCTTGTGGAGACTTAATAACGCCTAGACGCTATTGCTTACTCTTGTAATCGTGAATTGCAGCTTTGATCGCATCTTCAGCAAGCACAGAACAATGGATTTTTACTGGTGGCAACGCCAATTCTTCAGAGATATTCGAATTACGGATTTCTCCAGCCTGATCCAACGTCATGCCCTTCATCCATTCAGTCACTAATGAACTTGACGCAATGGCAGAGCCGCAGCCATAGGTTTTAAACTTAGCGTCTTCGATGACACCTGAATCATTCACTTTAATCTGCAGACGCATTACGTCGCCACATGCAGGTGCTCCAACCATGCCTGTACCTACGTGCGCATCTTGTTCATCCATCTTTCCCACGTTACGTGGATTTTCATAATGGTCAAGAACCTGTTCGCTATATGCCATGTGCTTTTCCTCTCAATCTGTTGTGTATACTAGCAGTGGATGGGCCACTGCTATGTTAAATGTGTTCACTGCTATTTTTTAATGTGCTGCCCACTGAACCGTGTCTAAATCAATACCGTCTTTGAACATATCCCATAGAGGCGATAACGCACGTAACTTATTGACTGCATTAAGAGATAACTCAATGGCTTGATCGATATCTTCTTCAGTCGTGAAACGTCCAATACTAAAACGAATGGAACTATGAGCCAGTTCATCATTCATGCCCAACGCGCGCAATACATAAGACGGCTCCAAACTCGCAGAAGTACATGCAGAGCCAGAAGAGACAGCCAATTCACGCAAGGACATAAGCAAAGACTCACCCTCTACGAAGTTAAAGCTTATATTTGCATTACCAGGCACTCGCTGTGTTGGGTGACCGTTCATGTAAACCTCTTCCATGTCTTTAACACCATTCCACAAGCGCTCACTTAAACGCTTAATACGAACGTTGTCTGAGTCCATTTCTTCTTGCGCGATAGCAAACGCAGCGCCCATACCAACGATTTGATGCGTGGCTAACGTACCAGAGCGCATACCACGTTCGTGGCCTCCGCCATGAATTTGCGCCTCTAAGCGAACCCGCGGCTTGCGACTCACATACAAAGCACCAACGCCCTTAGGGCCATAAGTTTTATGGGCAGAAAAAGACATTAAATCTACTTTTGCTGCCGTTAGATCAATTTCTATTTTGCCCGTACTTTGTGCAGCATCCACGTGGAACAACACTTTGTTTGCACGGGTCACTTCAGCAATCGCAGCAATGTCTGTAATCACACCGATTTCATTGTTTACATGCATCAACGAAACTAGAATTGTGTCTTCACGTAACGCATCCGCTACTTGTTGCGCACTAATCAAACCATCTGTTGTTGGGTCTAAATAGGTGACTTCAAAACCTTCACGCTCAAGCTGGCGACATGTATCTAACACGGCCTTATGCTCGATTTTCGAGGTAATAATATGCTTACCCTTTTTATGGTAGAAGTGAGCCACACCTTTTATAGCAAGGTTATTTGACTCTGTAGCACCCGAGGTCCAAACGATTTCTCGTGGGTCTGCTTTAACCAAATCAGCCACTTGGCGGCGAGCGTTTTCTACAGCTTCTTCTGCCTGCCATCCATATATATGTGAACGTGAGGCTGGGTTACCAAAGTTACCCTCTTGGGTCAAACAATCACACATCAACTTAGCAACCCTTGGATCTACAGGTGTCGTTGCTGAGTAGTCCAAAAAAATAGGCAATTTCATGTATATTCTCCGCTGTTAAAAACAGCTGTTAATCAATCGTAAACAGATGAGTGGTTAATTACTCATTTACAAAATTTAGAAATTTGGCAGTGTTGGTTGGTGCAATTGAAAGCTTTGAGCTTGCTTCCAATTGCCCTTGACTCACCAAATCTGCCAAACTAATACCACTTAAAAACAAGTGAATCTGGTTGCTCAAGTCGGTCCATAAATGGTGCGTTAAACACTTATTTCCCGCCTGACAATTTTCTGTGCCTCTGCAGCCAGTAGCATCAACAGCTTCGTTAACCGCATCAATCACTTGTGCAACAAAAATAACGTCTGCATCTCGACTAAGGCAATAGCCTCCACCTGGGCCTCTTACACTTTGCACCAGGCCTTGGCGGCGCAGCTTAGAAAACAGCTGCTCTAAATAAGATAATGAGATCACTTGGCGCTCTGATATGTCCGCCAAACTGATGGGCTTATCTGATGCATGAATCGCAAGATCTAACATTGCAGTCACTGCATAACGGCCTTTAGTGGTGAGCTTCATCTGAGAACCTTTGCTTTCTACTTGCGGCCATTTTACTAAAACCTGACTAAATTAGTCAAGTATTAACTGAACCGATTAGAAGCCCAGACTCTCTACTTCTCAGAAGCACATGGATCGATTGCAGATTCAAAGTCTGCCACATTGAGTTCTGGTAAATTTTCGTCTACAAAGCTCGCATCCAGCTCTTTCATTTTCGCCGCCATACAATGTAACTTTTTATCCACCGCGTGCATATGGTCTAGGATGGCCGACAAGGATTGGGCCACCGGGTCAGGTAAGTCTGAACTCATTCCATAGGCATCAAATTTATCTGCCATATCTTGGCGTAGTTTTTGCTGCGCTGCACTTGGCTGTTCGATAATACGGCCAGGAATACCCACTACCGTGGCGTTGGCTGGCACGGGTTTGGTGACCACAGCATTAGAGCCGACACGAGCATTTTGACCAACCTCAAACGGGCCTAATATTTTTGCCCCTGCACCAACCACCACACCATTTTGCAACGTAGGATGACGCTTACCTTTGTCCCATGTGGTGCCACCTAAAGTAACACCATGATACAAAGTGACGTCATCCCCTATGATGGCTGTCTCACCGATCACCACCCCCATACCATGGTCAATGAAAAAACGATGGCCTATTTGGGCGCCCGGATGTATCTCAATGCCCGTCAACCAACGCGTAATGGTGGACAAAAAACGCGCAAGCCACTTTAGGCCAATATTCCAAAAACTATGCGCGATACGATGCAGTAACAAAGCGTGTAACCCAGGATAGCAGGTGAGCACCTCTACAAAATTTCTCGCCGCTGGATCACGATGGAAAACGGAAGCGATGTCTTCTTTAAGATGTCTAAACATGAGCTTAATCCTGAAATTAGTGTAGCAAAGCTTTATCAATATTTAATATATGGCGATTAACGCAGCTTTTTCAACGTGCGTTGTACGGCAGTTAAGATGCCTCGCATAATATTGTGCTCAATACGATCCATACGAGCGCGCACGTAGAGGCGCCTCAACCTTGCCATGAGTTGGCGCGGGCTCTGTGGGTCCAAAAATTCAACCTCTATTAAAGTTTCTTCCATGTGCTCAAATAACTTTTCCATTTGATCATTAGTAGCCAACTCCTCATCCCACTGCGTACCCCATATAGGTTTCGGTACGTCGCCCTTATTGGCTGCCAACAAAGCCATGCGTAGTTCATACGTAATCACCTGCACTGCTGCTGCTAAGTTGAGTGAGCTAAACTCTTCGTGCGAAGGAATATGTACGTGAAAATTACAAAGATGAAGCTCTTCGTTGGTCAATCCTCTGTCTTCACGCCCAAATACAAAAGCAACCTGATGCTTGGGCAACTCTGCCAAGGCTTGGGCAGCGGTTTCTCGAGGATCAAGTAAGGGCCATGGAATATTCCGACTTCGTGCGCTCGTACCCACCACCAGGGTGCACCCTTCAATAGCTTGCGCTAAGGTGCCAACCACGCGTGCGTCCTTCAGTACATCTTGAGCACCCGCTGAACGCGCATCCGCTTTACCACTGGGAAAGTCTCGAGGCTCCACTAACACTAAATTATGAATACCCATGTTTTTCATGGCTCGGGCTGCGCCTCCAATATTGCCAGGGTGTGACGTGTTTACCAAGACAATGCGGGCGTTGGCCATTAAATTTTGCATGAAAGCTGCTAACCTAAAAAGTGAATGAATTTAGAAGACGTAATAATAGCGATATTCAATAATTTTGTCGTGGTTAGAACACAAATCTACAGCTGTAACTGGGTTTTTTTGTGACTTTTTTGCTATACTGCGCCACTTAGACGCACTTGCGTCCCGTTCTTTATAAACTTTAAGGTAATTCTCTCATGCTTCCGCTAATTAACATTGGCCTGCGTGCCGCACGTATCGCTAGCGAACAACTCATCAGGTCAATGGAGAGACTAGATGTAATTCACGAAGAAGGCCAGGAGCTGGAAGCCCACTTGCTAAAGCAGTTTGAAGGTGCAGAACGCACCATTGCCTACGAAATACATAAGGCCCACCCAGAACAAGGAATTATTGGCGCTGTCGCTGGCGAAATGAACCCACCAGCAGAAGCACCAAGCAAAATTTGGCACATTAGTGCTATCGACGGTTTAGATCAATATGCTCATAGCCTACCCATGTTCACTTTAACTATGGCTTGCTACGAAGAGGGCAAACTCGCCCATTCCATTATCATTTGCCCATCTAGTGGTGAAGAATTTTGTGCCAGCAAAGGCCGTGGAGCCCAGCTTAATGGCCGCCGCATCCGCGCAAGTAAACGCGCAACCCTTAATGGCGCTCAAATATTTGGTGGTGGTAACAAAAATCATGAAGATCTAACAGATTTTGATCGTGGCCAGGCCATCTCTCGCACCCTTTTCCGCCAAGGCGCTACTAATTATGCTCAAATGAGCATCAATATGGCCCTAGCCTACACTGCTGCAGGGCGCATAGATGCACTGTGGCATACCAGTTTAGATGAAACTGCAGACGCAGGCTTATTGTTAGTTCTGGAAGCTGGCGCTTTAGCCGCTGACTTTAATGGCGGCTCACCTATGAACAAAGGCGAGCTAGTTTGCGCTAATACTAAGCTGCTTAAGCTTATGCTTAAAGCCGTACATAGCGCTTAGTCAAGCGCTAGTCTGGATCTTAACTCATACTCTTATATTGGCCTAGGCCACACAAGTGTATGAGTTAAATAGCCATTTAAGGGCGCTGTTGGTCCTGCTCAAAATCTTCCCCATCTTCAAAACCCTCACCCTCTTCAAACCCTTCACCTTCGATCACTTCTTCTTTAGGAGGGATAATCAGGTCTTCGTGGCTAATATCAAGCACCAACAATACGTTTGCTGCTACATAGATAGATGAGTAGGTTCCCACCAAAACACCGATGGTTAAGGCCAACGCAAAGCCGTGGATTAATTCACCACCAAATACTAGCAGCGCCATTAACACCAACAAAGTAGTAATGGAAGTCACCAAAGTTCGGCCTAAGGTTTGTGTTAATGACTCATTAATGACCTCAACAGGAGTTGCCTTGCGCAATTTGCGGAAGTTTTCTCTGATCCTATCAGATACGACAATGGTGTCATTCAACGAATAACCTATGACCGCTAAAATCGCAGCCAATACCGTCAGATCAAAATCTAACTTAAAGATCGAAAAGATGCCCAATACGATCAATACGTCATGAATTAAAGCCACCACTGCCCCTACAGAAAATTTAATCTGAAAGCGCAACGCCACATAAATCATCACAATGGCCAACGCCAGTAGCATACCCAAACCACCTTGCTCAGTCAGCTCTTCGCCCACCTGGCCACCTACGTATTCAGAGCGCCTAAGTTCAATAGGCGTATCTGAGGCAGACTGCAAGGCGCCAAGCACTTGCTCACCTACCTTGTCGCTAAAGGTTTGACTAAGACGAACTAACACGTCTTTTTCAGAGCCAAAATTCTGTACTACTGCGCCATCAAAACCTGCAGTTTCAAGCTGACCACGCACATCAACCAAACTAGGTGGTTGCTCGTAACCGACTTCAATCAGCGTACCACCAGTAAAGTCCAACCCAAACTGTAATTGGTTCACAGCCAAGGAAACTAGGGCAGATAAAGCAAGGGCGATAGACAAGACGCCGGCCATTTTTCTAAGGGCCATAAAGTTAATAATCTTCATGTCGCTCATTTACCCGCTCCCATAAACAAAGGCCATATTTTAATATCGGTGAGTTTTTTGCCACCATACACTGCATTAACCATTGCACGACTCACCATAATGGCCGTAAACATCGAAGTGACTATGCCTATAGACAAGGTGACAGCAAAGCCTTTAACTGGGCCAGTACCTACAGCATACAAAATAACAGCCACTAATAAGGTAGTGATGTTGGCGTCAAAGATAGTGCTAAATGCCCTTTCGTAACCGGCATGGATCGCTGATTGTGGAGCCATACCGGCTTTTAGCTCTTCTTTAATACGAGAGAAAATAAGCACGTTGGCATCCACCGCCATACCCACTGTAAGTACAACTCCTGCAATGCCAGGCAATGACAAGGTAAAGCCTAACAAAGACATTACAGCTGCCACTAACAATAAGTTAAAGGTCAAGGCGACGTTTGCAATCACACCAAACACACCATAAAAGGCCATCATAAATAGCACGACAAAAGCCAAACCAATTTGTACAGAAGTCAAACCAAGATCGATGTTTTCCTGACCCAAGCTTGGCCCTACAGTGCGCTCTTCCACAAAATACATAGGTGCTGCCAATGAACCAGCACGCAATAACAAAGCAAGCTCAGACGCTTCACCCGCGCCATCTAAGCCAGTAATACGAAAACTATTACCCAATGCAGTTTGGATAGTGGCCAAGGAAATAATGCTTTTTTCTACGTAGGAGTGACGCTTTTCGACTAGTTGATCATCCACTTCTACTATTTGAATACGCGATTTATGCTCTACAAAAACCACAGCCATGCGTCTTTGAACAGCATTTCGTGTGACTCGGTTCATTAACTTTCCACCCTGACTGTCAAGGTCGATATTCACCTGAGATGAACCTGTTTCGTCAAAATTAGATTGAGCATTAGAAACGCTTGTGCCGCTGATAATAAGGCCTTTTTCTAACGTGGCTTTGCGATCTGGGTTGGACCTAAAAGTGAATTCTTCAGTGGCAACACGAGCGGCGCCTGGTCTAGCCTCTAGACGAAACTCTAGATTAGCCGTAGCACCCAAAACTCGCTTGGCTGCTGCTGTATCTTGCACACCTGGTAGCTGCACAACGATACGGTTACGACCTTGGCGCTGTACCAAGGGCTCCGCCACACCCAGCTCGTTTACGCGATTGCGCAAGGTGGTTAAGTTTTGGTTAACCGCATAATTTTCAATTTCACGCACAGTGGCTTCGTTGAGGCTCACCAGAAGATAGTAGGAGTCTCCATCATCTTCAGAACTCATCAAAAATTCACTGTAATCAGATTTAAGCTGAGCGCGCGCCTGATCTCGCACTAGAGCATCTACAAACTTTATTCGTAAACTCCCATCGTCTTGGTGGGACACAGAACGATATCGCAGCTTTTCAGTGCGCAAAGTGCTTTTGATTTCACTAACATACACATCTAAGCGCTGCGCTACTGCCTGCACCATATCCACTTCAAGTAAAAAGTGAACGCCACCACGCAAGTCTAAACCCAGTTTCATAGGCCCTGCACCTAAATTAGTCAACCAATCTGGCGTGGTCGGGGCTAAATTTAAGGCGGTTAGGTAGTTATTCCCCAAGGCATCGCTCAATACTGCTTTAGCACGTAATTGAGACTCGGAATCAGCCACGCGTACAAGTACGTTTTTAGCCGTCAGCTCTATTCCAGTAGCACTTAAGCCTGCTTTTTCTAAAGCCTTTGTGGCTTGATCAAGCACCTGATCGTCAATGACGGTAGCGCTTCTTGCTCCTGATATTTGTATAGCCAGATCATCTGGATATAAGTTTGGCAGCGCATAAAGCCCACCAAGAGCCAAGCCTACAATAATAAGGAGGCTTTTCCATAAGGGATAACGATTTAACACAGGCTTTCCTTGAAAAACGAGTCATAAAAAAAGCCTTACCATCGGTCAAAAACAACCCAAATACCAAGGCCTTTGCATACTAAGTTAGATAGACTTAATGGTGCCTTTGGGCAACACAGAAGCCACTGCGGCTTTTTGAAAATGTGTATCTACACCATCAGCTAAGGTAATGGTCACAAAATCGTCACTGACTTTAGCGATTTTACCAATGATACCGCCGTTAGTTACGACTTCATCACCCTTAGACAAACCAGCCATTAGGTTTTTGTGATCTTTAGTGCGCTTTGCTTGCGGACGCCAAATCATAAAATAAAATACAGCAGCAAAAATCACCATCATAATCAAAAGAGAACTGGTATCACCAGCGGGGGCAGCTGCGCCTTCGGCCATGGCAGATTCAACAAAAAAACTCATATTAACTCCAATATTATTAACTAAAAATAAATTATTAATTCAAAACAGGCGTGACCAAACCACGCTTACTGTAAAAATCATCGACAAAGTCGTCCAATGTACCCGCTTCCAGTGCCGTACGCAATCCTGCCATTAGCCTTTGATAGTAATGAAGATTGTGAATGGTATTCAACTGCGC
Source organism: Oceanospirillaceae bacterium (assembly GCA_024686035.1). Lineage (GTDB taxonomy): Bacteria > Pseudomonadota > Gammaproteobacteria > Pseudomonadales > Balneatricaceae > Njordibacter. The sequence continues at coordinate 3,720 of JAIBDW010000033.1, read as the reverse complement.
ACCCAACATTTCTCGACATTTATCTAAATGGTATAAATAGGCCCGAGAAAAATTATTACAAGTATAACAATCACACTCCTTATCAAGTGGGCCAGTATCTGTTTTATGCACGGCGTTGCGGATTTTAACCACACCATCACTAATAAATAGGTGGCCATTGCGTGCATTGCGGGTGGGCATCACACAATCAAACATATCAATACCACGCCTTACACCTTCAACTAAATCTTCTGGCTTACCTACACCCATCAGATAACGTGGCTTATCAGCAGGCAATTTAGGTGCTGTATGGGCAAGCACCCGAAGCATGTCATCTTTAGGTTCGCCCACAGATAAGCCACCAATAGCAAAGCCATCAAAATCGATGTCACTAAGGCCTTCTAAAGACTCATCTCGCAGGTGCTCATACATCCCACCTTGCACAATACCAAACAGCGCCGACGGACTTTCACCGTGTGCATCTTTACTGCGCTTAGCCCAACGCATTGAGCGGCGCATTGACGTGGCCGCTTCTTCTTCTGTAGCAGGGTATGGTGTGCATTCATCAAAAATCATCACCACATCAGAGCCGAGCTCTTGCTGCACTTGCATAGAAGACTCTGGCGTCATGTAAACCGTATCTCCATTAACTGGAGATTGAAATTTAACACCTTCTTCGTTAATGGCTGCGCCTAAGCTAAATACTTGAAACCCGCCTGAATCTGTAAGAATCGGTTTTTGCCACTGAGCAAAATTGTGCAAATCTCCATGTAGCTTTATCACTTCAGTACCAGGCCTTAGCATCAGATGAAAGGTATTGCCTAAGATGATCTGGGCGCCAGTGGCTTCAATGTCTCTAGGCAACATACCTTTGACAGTGCCATAGGTACCTACAGGCATAAAGCATGGGGTTTCCACAGAACCACGAGGGAAGGTTAACCTACCTCGACGCGCTTCACCACTTTGGGCCAAACGCTCAAATTTCATAAAACAACGACGACTCATGTCCGCTCCAAAGCACAAGGTTCAGGTGTGACTAACATCGCATCACCATAACTAAAAAAACGATAACTTTGCTCAATAGCTTGAGCATAAGCATTCATCACATTATCCTTACCTGCAAACGCACTCACCAGCATCAGCAAAGTAGATTCAGATAAGTGAAAATTGGTCACCAAGGCATCGACACTTTTAAAACGGTAGCCTGGGTAAATAAATATATGAGTCTCACCACTAAAAGGCTTGATTTGCCCCTCTACACTGGCACTCTCTAACGACCTAACGCAGGTTGTGCCAATCGCAACCACACGGCCACCACTTTTACGCGTGTTTTTCACCGCATCTACAACGGCCGCACTCACTTCTACTAGCTCACCATGCATGTGATGGTCTTCAATTTTTTCAACTTTTACTGGCTGAAAAGTACCTGCGCCAACATGCAAGGTCACGTAAGCGAAGTTCACGCCCTTAGCTGCGATGGCATCCAAAAGTGGCTGATCAAAATGCAAGCCTGCCGTAGGTGCAGCTACAGCACCATGATGCTCACCAAATACCGTTTGATAACGCTCACGATCTGCAGTGTCATCTGGGCGGTCTATATAAGGTGGCAGTGGCATATGACCTAAACGTTGCAGCACATCCAAGGCAACCTGGCCTTCATCAAGCATAAGCTCAAATAACTTATCGTGACGGGCAACCATAGTGGCCCACACCTCACCTTCTAACAATAAACGAGCACCTTCTTTAGGCGATTTACTCGAACGCACATGGGCCAAAAAGTGGCGTTCTCCCATCAAACGCTCCACCAGCACCTCAATCTTACCGCCCGATTGTTTGGCGCCAAATAAACGCGCAGGAATCACCTTGGTATTGTTTAAAACCAGCAAATCACCGGCTTGAAGAAACGCCAGTAAATCGGTAAAACCACCATGTGACAGGGCCCCAGACTCGCCATTAAGCCGCATCAAACGACTTGCCGTGCGATCAGGTGTTGGATAGCGAGCGATAAGCTCGTTAGGGAGGTGAAAACTAAAATCTGAAACTTGCATGAAATCTTGATGGGGGCTCTTGAAGAGAATCCCAAGGCCTAGGTAATTCGGGTCCATATAATAACAAAATAGATTGTCTGCGCACAGGCGTTTTTGAGGCTTATTTTCACCCGTTAGGCTTAATCACAGCAGGGCATTGAGTTAAAAATAGATAAATAGCTGCAAGCCGTTGACCCTAAAGAAGAACTCTGTATAATTCGCTCCTCAATGTGCCAGTGTGGTGAAATTGGTATACACGACGGATTCAAAATCCGTTGCTTCGCGGCGTCCCGGTTCGAGTCCGGGCACTGGTACCAGTACACATTGAAAGCCTCATGATACGCAGTATACATGGGGCTTTTTTACGTCTGAAGCATTAGTTCCTGTCATGATTCCTGTTATAGATTTTATTGTTCAACACCCAATTAAAAGTTCCTACCAAAGGCATGGGGGGGGCTAAGTTTGGAGTTGATTTCTTATTCCTCTTAGTCATACGCGAAGTCGACCATACCAAAAAACGACGGGGCGTAGTTTTGTATCGACGATTTATTAAAATAATCAAGAGTTAGATCGAAGTTATGATTTCCCAAATGAATTTTCGAGTGCAACAGACCCAATTCATACTCAGCAAATAAATATCCGTTCTCTGCAGACTTTACTAGCCAATAATAACCCGACCTTGTTTCTTTTAAAGTGCATGCGTCATCATAAGCAAGAGAGTAAATCTTGAACTGAGCGAATTTATTACCACTTTCAGCCAGCATAAAAATTTCATTATAAATGTCTGACCAAACTTGGCACGATCCTCTGCCAAACGATATTGAAGAAAAAAACAACACACAAAGACCAAGTAATAAAACTTGTTTTTTGCACAGAACCTCTCCAAAGTAACCACACAAACCGAACTGCGGCCAATGGACCTATAACTCTCCATTAGCTGGTATTTAAATACTCTGGTGTGAAATACACAATTTAGCATCTGTCATCATAGATTGTTAACTTCGAAGTCGGAAAAAGAAGCGACCATTTACTTGGGCTATGTCAACTAGTCAATATAGCTGCTCATTAGATGTGAATATTTATGGGTGTAATTCATATTTTTTAATTGCATCTATACTTGCAACATCACCATTTGATGCTAAAACCTGAAAATAATTTCTAGCCAAACTTCGATCAACTTCCACCCCTAAACCTTCGGCAAAGATATACCCTAGGTAATAATTGGCATTATCTGCTCCTAAAGAAACTGCTTTTTCAAAGAGCTCAATAGATGAACGTGGATTGAATAGCTTACCAGGCTGTAGGTATATTACTCCTAGGTTATTGTATGCACGGGGCACCACAAAATCTTTTATATCAAGGCGATTACTCTCAATTGAACGATTGTAATACTTAACAGCATAACCTAGAGAAACGGGATCACCCAGTACCTGATATTTTACGCCTAGATTAAAAGATGCTCTGGGATGCTCTAATTCGGAGGCTAGCTTGTAGTATTCAATGGCAAGTTCACTATTGTAATATTCTGTGTTTCGTAAGTCGTAAATTAACCCTAGTTCAAACAAGCTGTCTGACGAATGCCAATTCCGGTTCTTGACTGACATTTCATAATAATAAACTGCTTTATCAAAGTCGTATAGGTCGCTATTTTGATCTGCATATATTTTCCCAATAAAGTGGAGTGATTCAGGAATTCCCTCTTCAAACGTTAATG
>JAIBDW010000126.1 GCA_024686035.1 Oceanospirillaceae bacterium | reverse complement strand
GCCGGAGTCTACGAGATTTTAGAGAATGATAAGGGTGAAAAAACCTTTCAAATAAACAGCCAAAACTGCGTTCACTGTAAGACCTGTGACATCAAAGACCCAAGCCAAAATATTACCTGGGTAGTGCCTGAAGGTGCAGGTGGACCAAACTACCCTAATATGTAAACAACAAACTGCGATAACTTGAGTTAATGATCTTTTACAATGGCTTGGTAGACCTGATTGGAAACTGACAATGAATCGAAATGACTTTCATGTGAAGTTTGGGAGTCGCAACCCAATTGTTATGCCGGTGATTCATGTCTTGAATCAAAAGCAAACCTCCGACAATATTGCCCTTGCAATAGCCCATGGTTGCCCGGGTGTATTTTTGATTAATCATGATTTTGAAAAAGAAAAACTATTACCCATCATAAAAAGCATTCGGGCGCAGTTTCCTAATTATTGGATTGGCGTCAATTTTCTTGCAGTAACGGGCGAATTTGCCTTCCCCATTCTTGCAGCATTAGCCTCTGAAGGGGTGCGTGTGGATGGATATTGGGCTGATGACGCCTGCATTGATGAGCGCAGACATCAAGACGACCAGGTAGCAGCACAAAGGATCGATGCAGTTCGTAAAGCCAGCGGCTGGAAAGGCTTGTACATTGGCGGGACAGCGTTTAAAAAACAGCGTGAAGTTGACCCTTCACAGTATGCTTATAGTGCTCGACTTGCCACTCACCACATGGATGTCGTGCTAACCTCTGGCATTGCCACAGGTCATGCTGCGGATGTTTCAAAAATTAAAAGCTTTCGTGACAATTGTGATGATACAGCTCTTGCCATTGCTTCTGGAATCAACCCAGATAACGCTTGGCAATATATCAAGGATGTAGACTTATTTATGGTGGCCACAGGCATAAACCTCACCAATGATTTTTATAACATTGATGCTAAAAAATTAAAACAGCTAATGCAGATCGTAAAATCTTAGGAGAAGAACATGAGTTATGACAAAGGCCCAAGAGATGATCGTTGGTACCTCTCAATCATGGCACCGAATACAAAAGGTGATAAGTTCGCATGGCTGGACCCAACATCCATCTATATTAACGCACTCGCCTATCATGATCTGCTTGATGACTTATGTGCAGAAATTGACCCTAAAGATATAGACGTGGTTGCTGGATTAGATGCCATGGGGTTTGTGTTAGCCGCAGGCATCGCTTCGCGTATTGGTTGTGGCTTCTTACCCATTCGAAAAGCTGGAAAATTGTGTGTTGATACTGATAGCGCATTAATGACTAATTACTCCGGCCGAACTCAGGCCATGGAGATGCGCTTACCAGCCTATGCCCCTGGCACTCGCGTTCTACTGGTAGATCAATGGGTTGAAACAGGTGGCACTATGCATGGTGCTGTGCAGCTAGTAGAACAGCAACAAGGCGTCGTTGCTGGCATGGTAGCCATTGTTATGGAAGACAATGCTAACACAGCCCACTACCGTGAAAAGTACAAATGTGTCACTGCCGTCTTACCAAATACAAAATGGCAAGATCAGGCAAATGCCCAATATCTAGAAAGCTTTACAACCTATAGACCTGAAGCTGCGTTTCCCAAGTAAGTTTTGAGCTTTTTTGGTATCCACTTACTTGGTTCCAAATATTTTGTCACCCGCATCTCCTAAACCTGGGATAATGTAGCCATGTTCATTGAGACGCTTATCAATGGCCGCCACATATAGGTTGACATCAGGGTGTAACTTTTCAACCTTGGCCAAACCTTCTGGCGATGCCACTAAAAATAATCCCATAATGGATTTGCAGCCCTTTTGTTTAAGCAGATCAATGGTGGCGATCAAGGTGCCTCCTGTTGCTAACATCGGGTCAATAATCAATGCCATGCGCTGATCTACATCGGCAATTATTTTATCAAAATAAGGCACTGGCTCTAGTGTTGCTTCATCACGATACAAGCCTACCACACTCACTTTTGCATTAGGCAATAATTGCATCACGCCATCAAGCATGCCTAAACCTGCTCTCAATATAGGTACAATAGTGAGCTTTTTACCCGCTAACATATGCACAGCGATAGGCTCTTCTTGCCAACCATCAATGGTCACCTTTTCTAGAGGCAACCCCCTACTAGCCTCATAAGTTAGCAAACTTGCCACTTCGTTAGACAGTTCTCTAAATTGCTTTGTGCTGACATGGGCCTTGCGAAGCAATGCAAGCTTATGTGAAATGAGAGGGTGATGGATTTCATGCACTGGCATACTATTATTTCCTCGTTAGACCGATAAGAACCACTAGAGCTGACCAATATTGTATTGATGAACGCCGCTTGCCAGCTGCGCAAAGTCGCCCTGAGCTGATTCAACCACAGTGCTAGCTAACGCAAGCTGATAAAAGACTGGCCGGTTGATTCGGCCCCACAACCCTTCACGGATAAACAACTGAGGCTGGGGTTGTTCTGAATCGTAAGTGACCACCAAATGGTCCGCTTGGTTAAGACAAACCACATCGCCCATGTTTGTCGTGAACTGCCATATGCCCTGGCCCTTTTCATTTACAAAATCTGCACTCACAACTACAAAAGGAAGATCTACCACAGTAATACGGAACGCCTCTACCGGTGTAATAATCCAGTAATCGCCATTGGCTTGACGCTGCAGCAAGCGTGCAAACAGTTGCTTTATTTTAGGTCTCACGATCGCTGTACCTTGGTGGTACCAATCGCCATCAGCTGCAATGACTAGATCCATGTCGCCATTAAATACAGGTTTCCAAGCAGCTAAATCATAGTCTGGTAGCTTTTCAGCATTGTCTATCAGTTGCGCTAGCATGATGGTTGATATTTATTGACTAATTGGTTTTTCATCAGCAACCGTTTTAGACCCATCAGTATGACGACTTTGACCATGGTTACCCATACGCATGCCTATTTGCATTAAAAACTCAAAAAAAGCCTCACGATCTTGAATAAATTCCTTAAAAAACGCAGAGTCATGCAGTGCAAGAGCGCCATGAACTAGAGCCCAAGATGCCGATAAATGGAAGTAGGCAGGCACTTGCTCTAGTCGACCAGAGTCTATGCGCTTTTCAACTAAGGTGGTCAGTACCTGCATGTTTTCATTACGAACGTCGTGTACTTCCTTGATTTCTTTTTCGTATTCTTCGCCCTTCACTAACCGATCTTCTAAGCGGTCAAACAACAAAGCTTGTTCAGGGTCACTCATGCGAAATTCAAAATAACTGCGCCACAAAGACTCAGGATCTGAAAAATCTTTACTGGCTAGCAAGCTTGCCAATTGTTGTTCGTAATTGATTAGTAAGCAAATGTAGATGTCTGATTTGGATTTAAAGTGTTTATAGATGGTGCCCTTGCCAATGCCCACATTATCAGCAATAATCTCTACTGTGACTTTATCTTCGCCATGCACACGAAATAGCTGCAAAGCTATTTCAAGTATTTCCTCTTCCCTGCGTTTAAACTCACGTACTTTGCGGTTCTCTTTCTCTCGAGGAAAATAAGTAGGAATTCTTGGTTTTGCAGCAATGCCCCAGTTCATGGCCATACCTTTGCATTTACGGATTAATCGGTCGTTGTTT
>JAIBDW010000149.1 GCA_024686035.1 Oceanospirillaceae bacterium | reverse complement strand
TGGCAATGCTGACTGGTATGGATGCCTACTGGCTGGGTGTGCTGGTGTGGGTGTATGCCATTGCGCGTATTTTGCACATGGCTTTGTATTACGTCATAGCCACTAAAGCCAATCCTAGCCCTCGCAGTTATTTCTTTATCGTGGGTTTTGTTGCTAACTTGGTATTGTTTATTATGCTGGGTGTTCACTTAGCGGCTTAGGCTTAATTAATCATCGGTGCTTGCCATGAGCTACAAAAAAATGCGTTCATAGGTCCAAAAAAGACCAATCAGGCAGATTAACATCGACATAGGAATGACCACCCATTGGCGATAAAGCTGTTGGTTTTTTACTAACCAAAAGACGCATAAAAAGGCAGCAGCAAGCACTGATAACTGGCCAACTTCAACGCCCACATTAAAAAACACAAGTGCGGTAGCAAAATCTGACTCTGGTAATCCAAGCTGGGATAACATCCCAGCAAAGCCCATGCCATGTAATAACCCAAACAAAAAGACTACGACCACGCGCCGTGCCTTGACCGTCTTCACAAAAATGTTCTCAATACCCACTGCCACAATGGATAAGGCAATCAGTGGTTCAACGATACTAGGTGAGAGACTAATCACGCCATAAATCGTTAGGCCTAAGGTGATGCTGTGCGCAAGGGTAAAGGCTGTGACTTGCAACAATAAAGGTCGCAGTTTAATGCTGAGTAAAAATAGCCCCAACACAAAGAGAATATGATCTAAACCTTTGGGCACTATATGCTCAAAACCTAAAACGCTATATTCAACAGCGACTTGAGTAAACGACTTTGGCGCATAAGTTGTGTTTAATTGAAATGGCGGGCTTATTGCACCGTTGGTCAACCAATGAGATGTTTTTTCCTGTGGCGTTTTATCATAGTAGAAGTGGGCAATGTTATTGCCAAACCTTTGTGCATACTGCCAAGTGACCTGTTGTGTGTTATCACTTGGACTTGGAATTAATGCCAACAAATGAATACTAGATAAGCGTGACTTATCTAGATTACCTATGGCCGGAATGTCCAGCGACACCAAGGATAAGTCGCTTTCAATGCCATCAAATGCCAAGTGAAACTCAGATATAATGGATGCTTCAAGTAATTTAAACTCATTGCTTAACTGCGAAGAAGATAAGGCTCTTAGCTGATTGTAACGCTGCGTCTGGGGTGAGTCATCGGTATCGTCATGGCTTGAGTCAATGCCGGCAATAAGGCTTTCTATATTGGTTTGAATGTGTACCTTTACAGAAGCGTTTTGGGTAAACTCTAAGTCTACTATTGCAGGGCGCATTTGGTGCGCTTGGGCGCTTTGAGCCAAGGGTAATAGGCTACATATGACTAACATTAAGCGAAAAAATATCATGAAACCTGTCGCCTTTTTATTGTGTAGTATTTTTGTGACCAGTAGCACGCTTGTTAGCGCCCACGAATTTTGGTTAGAAGCGAAGCCATTCTACCAAAAAACCGACCAAACGACAGAAATTACCATTAACGTTGGCCAGCAAATGGACGGGCAATCACTGCCTAACATTCCTGCTTGGTATCAAGGGTTTGATGCCATAACAGGCGATGGATTAAAGCCTGTTGGTGGTGAATTAGGGCGTGATCCGGCAGGGTATGTCAGCATTAAAGCACCCGGAATTTATGCCATTGGTTATCAAAGCATGAAAAAATCTGTGACTTTAAAGCCAGAAAAATTCACCCAGTACTTAAAACAAGAAGGCTTAGAAAAAATTATAAAACGCCGTAATGAGCTCAACGAAAACGAAAAAAATGGGTTTGAGCTCTTTTATCGTAATGTAAAGGCATTAATAAAAGTGGGCGATAAAAGCGAGCATAATTTTTATAACTATGACTTTAACCATCCGTTGAACATAAACCCTCTGCAAAACCCCTATGAGCTATCAAAGGGAGACGATTTACGTGTTCAGTTGACCTTTAAGCAAAAACCAGCGGCAAACTTATTACTGCATGGAAAAATAAAAAACAAACCGGCATTTAATCTTAGTGTGCGCACTGACGAAAAAGGCTATGCCATTATGCCAATAGAACACCGGGGCGTGTGGTTACTTCACACTGTGGAAATGATACGTTCTGAGCAACAAAACATCGACTGGGAAAGCTATTGGGCAAGTCTAACTTTTGAAATACGTTAATGTGGTAAAGATCTAGTCTCACTTAATGCCTGTTGATAGAAATTAATCA
>JAIBDW010000132.1 GCA_024686035.1 Oceanospirillaceae bacterium | reverse complement strand
GCCTTAATAGCCTCATAACTTACGTTCATGTCTAAGTCCATCACCTTACAAGCGGTTAATGCTTCACCTAAAGCCACTAAATGGGCTGTGGCTAAGTAATTAGTCACCACTTTTAGTTTTGATGCCGTACCTAAAGCACCTGTGTGTAACACCCGCCTGCCCAAGGTAGTGAGCACGGGTAATGCCCGCTCAAATGCAGCTCGAGAACAACCTGCAAAAATAGAAATATTACCTGTATCTGCACGGTGGCAACCACCAGACACTGGGCAATCCACAGGCTCTGCTCCTTTGGCTTTAACCAGTGCGCCAATGCGGCGTATTTCGCTTTCATCTGTGGTGGACATCTCTAGCCATATCTTACCTTCAGACAAACCTGCAATCACACCCTCAGCCAAGTCACTGCCCTCCATTACAGCAGAACAAGCTGCAGGCGATGGTAGACAGGTAATGATAATGTCACTTTGCTGTGCAAGTTGTTTTGGGGAATCGGCACTGGTTGCTCCACGTGCTACAAAATCAGCCACAAATTCATCATTAAGGTCACGCACAACAACGTCATAGCCGTTGCGTAATAAACTACCTGCCAACTTACTGCCTACATTACCTAGCCCTACAAAACCTATTTTCATTTATATTAACCTGCGTAATTATGAGTGAATTTTAATATCGATTATTTGTAAGTGTATTTAACGATAGCCTGCAATCGCTTTAATTTCTTGGAACTCATGCAAACCAAAACCTGCGTACTCACGCCCATTGCCAGATTGTTTATAGCCACCAAAAGGCATGCAATACTCCAAATCAGCCATATTGATGTGCACTGTGCCTGCACGTAATCTGCGCGCTACACGATGTGCTTTTTTCATGTCTTGGGTAGAAACATAAGCGCCTAGACCATAAGGGCTATCATTGGCAATGCGGATGGCTTGAGCTTCGTCTTCAAAGGGAATCAACACTAAAACAGGGCCAAAAATTTCTTCTTGAGCAATCGTCATGGCATTATTTACATCACCAAAAAGTGTGGGCTTAACGTAATAACCTTGCTCAAAACCTAAGGGTTTATCTGTACCACCACATAGCAAGGTGGCGCCTTCATCGATCCCTGCTTGAATCAATCCTTGTACTTTATGCCAGTGTTCTTGAGAGATGACTGGGCCCAAATGTTCACCTTTTTGGGTAGGGTCGCCTAAGACATGACTGTTTACGCTCCCTTTGGCTAGCTCAACTACCTGCTCATACACACTGGCCTGCACCAACATACGGGTGGGGGCATCACAACTTTGGCCACTATTGAGCATGCATGCTTGCACACCCAGCTCTACTTGTTCAGCAAGCTTGGCATCAGCAAATATAATGTTGGCAGATTTACCGCCTAACTCTTGGCTCATACGCTTGACACTGGTTGCTGCCGATTTTGCGATTGCAACCCCCGCACGGGTAGACCCTGTGAAAGACACCATGTCTACTAAGGGGTGGCTGGTTAAATAGTCACCAATGTCTTCACCAGTGCCGTGCAGCATATTAAATACGCCAGAAGGAATGCCCGCTTCATGCACGCACTGCGCAAACAGCTGGGCAGACATTGGGGTCAGCTCACTAGGTTTTAGCACCATGGTGCAACCTGCCAGTAACGCTGGAATCACCTTGCAAACAATTTGATTGATGGGCCAGTTCCAAGGCGTGATCAATACACATACGCCAATAGGCTCTTTAATCAACTGACCATGGTCACCAATCGGCTCATCTAGTAAAGCTGCCTTTGCTGCTTCTAAGTGAGCTTGAGTATGCCCCACACCCGTTTCTGTTTGTATGTCATAAGACATTGAAGCTGGGGCGCCCATTTCTTGGGTAATGGCACAAGCGATCGATTCATAGCGTTTTTGATAAGCCACTAAAAATGCGTCTACCATGTCTATACGTTGCTGCAAGCTGGTTTGGCTCCATGCGTCAAAGGCATTAGCTGCTGCATTCACTGCGATATCTACATCGTCTTTGTTCGCTAAGCACACCTTACTAAAGGCTGTTTGTGTGGCTGGGTTAATAACAGGTAAAACGTGTGTGCTAGTGAGCGGCGTGCTCCAAGCTCCATTAATATAGAAAATCAGTTGGGTTATCGATGGATCGGTCATCAAAGGCTGGGGCATAAACACGCTCAATATTTAACAAAGAGGTGGCAGTGTATCGGCACCTATCGATCAACTTCTTATCAAAAACAGACAGATATACTGCGGATATATACAAGCTCACACTTTTAAACTGGTTCAGTATCAAACCCATTAAAAACAATAAAGAGAGCGCCATGCAAGGCATTAAGGGCAAGAAAGTGTTGATCACCGCAGGCGCTGCAGGTTTAGGCAAAGCCACAGCTATTGCGATGATGGACGCAGGTGCAAAAGTACATGTGTGCGACATTGACACTCAAGCACTGGCTGATTTAAAGCAGGCCTACCCAATGGTATCAACCAGCGTAACCAATGTTGCACAGCCATCTGAGGTGGCTGACATGTTTAACCAAGTGCAAAGTGCCTTTTCTGGGAAACTCGACTTTTTAGTGAATAATGCCGGTATTTCTGGGCCTGCAGGGCCTATTGAAAGCTTAGATATAGAGGCATGGAAATCCACCTTTGATGTGAATCTTCACAGCACGTTTTATGTTTCAAAACACGCGATTCCACTCCTTAAACAACGAGGTGGCGCTATTATGAACCTATCTTCTACTGCAGGTTTGTTCGGGTATCCCATGCGCAGCCCTTATGCCAGTGCTAAATGGGCCATTGTAGGCTTAACCAAAACCATGGCGATGGAGCTTGGGCCCTTTAATATTCGGGTCAACTGCATTTGCCCTGGCGCAGTGAACGGTGAGCGCATGGACCGTGTCATCAGCAACATTGCCAAAGCCACTATGGAAAGTGTAGAAAAAGTGCGCCAAGACAATGTAAAAAACACCTCTATGTCTACCTTTGTTGACGCCATAGACATTGCCAATATGATTGTATTTAGCTTTTCTGATTTAGGCGCAAAAATTTCGGGCCAAAGCCTTAGCGTAGATGGTGACACCCATAGCTTGGCCACTTATTAACAAACATGATGCCCTGTAATACGGATATTCAATGGGACGGGGGATTGATTTAACTCAACCAGGTCGCGTGCAGATAAACTCTTGTCTATTGCGGAAAAACGCTTTGTTCAATTCACAATAATATGCTGGACGTGAAAAATAAGGGTTGTACCTTAGTAGCATTTAACGTTACTTTAGATGCTAGGCTGTGAAATTATTTTGGGGAGCATAGGT
>JAIBDW010000048.1 GCA_024686035.1 Oceanospirillaceae bacterium | reverse complement strand
TATTGGTCGTGCAGTGCTTCGAGCTATTGTTGAGCGTGACCTACAGCATAAGCTGCAGGTGGTTGCGATCAATGATTTAGGTATTGCTGAATCTGTCATTTACGAAACACGCTATGACTCTGTGCATGGTGTGTTTCCAGCGACCGTAGAGCCAACATATGACGGTGCACACCCAGGAATGCGAATCACATCCAAGGGTGTCAGTAGCAATGTGGAGTTGCTAAAAATAAGTCAAGCATCTGCCTTACCTTGGAAAGATTTGAATATTGACCTGGTGATGGAGTGTTCTGGAAAAATGAGCGAGCGAGTTCTTGCCCAGCAGCACATTACATCGGGTGCAGGAAAAGTGTTGATTGGTGCAGCAGCAGGTGAGGATGTAGACCTTACAGTGGTGTATGGCATCAACCATGATTTGCTAAAACCATGGCATAAAATTGTTTCTAATGCATCATGTACGACTAACTGTATGGCCCCAGTACTTAAGCCATTGCACGATGCGATTGGTATTGAAGATGGCCTAATGACCACGATCCATGCTTATACTAATGGCCAGGTGCTCACGGATACGGTGATTGATAAGACCGATTTAAGACGTGGCCGTTCAGCTACCCAATCTATGATTCCTACCTCTACTCACGCTACTGAAGCGCTAGGTTGGGTGTTGCCAGAATTGGCAGATAAAATTACCGGTATCTCTATGCGAGTCCCTACGATCAACGTGTCTGTAGTGGATCTAGTCTTTCGTCCCAGCCTCGATGTGACTGTGGCACAAGTGAATCAAATCATTGCAAATGCAGTGGCTCAAGATAGCCATGACGTGCTGGGCTACAATCAACAACCCTTAGTATCGATTGATTTTAATCATTGTTCAAAGTCAGCCACGTTTGATGCTACTCAGACCATGAAAATGGGAAAATTAATCAAAATTTTAGCTTGGTACGACAATGAATGGGGCTACGCTAATCGTATGATTGATGTTGCTTTAGCCATGCTAGATACACAGTTATTAACACCTCAGGAAGCACTATGACCATTATTAAGATGACTGAATTAGATTTACGTGGACAACGGGTATTGATCCGTGAAGACCTTAATGTGCCGATTAAAAATGGTGTTGTCTCCAGTGACGCTCGGTTGAGAGCGGCTTTGCCTACCATCAAAATGGCATTGCAGCTTGGGGCCAAGCTTATGGTCACCTCTCATTTAGGTCGCCCCCAAGAAGGTGTTTATGATGAGCAGTTTTCCTTGGCGCCGGTCGCTGATTATTTGGCGCAAAAACTTCAGTGTAATGTGCGCCTCCAAAAGGATTGGCTAGAGCATGTAGACATCGACGAAGGTGAATTAGTCATTTTGGAAAATTGCCGGTTTAATATAGGTGAAAAAGCCAACGATGAGGCTTTGTCTAAAAAAATGGCAGCCTTATGTGATATTTACGTCAATGATGCATTTGGCACTGCGCACCGTGCTCAGGCCAGTACTCATGGCATCGCCAAGTTTGTAAAAACAGCCTGTGCTGGGCCTTTATTAGTAGCTGAGCTAGACGCCTTAGGCAAGGCTTTAGATAACCCCAAAAGGCCATTGGTGGCGATTGTTGGCGGCTCTAAAGTGTCAACTAAGCTCACTGTTTTGGAAACTTTGTCAGATAAAGTAGATCAGTTGATTGTGGGTGGTGGCATCGCGAACACATTCTTAGCCGCGGCTGGCTTTAATGTGGGAAAGTCTTTGTATGAGCCTGGTTTAGTGGATAATGCAAAGGCCCTCATGGAAAAAACCACCATCCCTTTACCAACAGATGTTGTCACAGCCAAAGAGTTTAGCGAAACTGCCATCGCTACTACTCAAAATGCGGCCGATGTGGCTGTCGATGATATGATTATGGATGTAGGCCCAGACACAGCGAGTCATTTGGCCACTATCCTTAAAGATGCAGGCACAATTATATGGAATGGTCCTTTAGGTGTGTTTGAATTTGACCAGTTTGGGGGTGGTACTCAAGCATTATCCTTGGCTATTGCCGCTTCGCCAGCATTTTCTATCGCTGGTGGCGGTGATACGTTGGCCGCTGTTGACAAGTATGACATTGCTCAAAACGTGTCGTATATCTCTACTGGTGGTGGTGCATTTCTTGAATTTGTAGAAGGTAAAGAGTTGCCAGCAGTGGCTATTTTGGAACAACGTGGTTTGTAACTAGAAGTTAACCAACTGATAAAGTTAAATAGAAAGGAGAACTACCATGGCTTTAGTTAGCATGCGTCAATTATTGGATCACGCCGCAGAACACAACTACGGCATTCCTGCATACAATGTAAACAATCTTGAGCAAATGCGAGCTATTATGCAAGCAGCGGATGCTACGGATAGCCCTGTGATTGTGCAAGCCTCTGCAGGTGCGCGCAAGTACGCAGGGTCAAACTTTTTAAAGCACCTCATTTTAGCTGCCATCGAAGAGTTTCCACATATTCCAGTGTGTATGCATTTAGACCATGGTAACTCTGCTCCCACGTGCCAACGCGCTATCGCTATGGGTTTTTCTTCGGTCATGATGGATGGTTCTTTGGGCGAAGATTCTAAAACGCCAACAGAATATGAATACAATGTAGATGTGACTCGGCGAACAGTGGAGATGGCCCATTCATGTGGTGTTTCTGTTGAAGGAGAGCTGGGTTGCTTGGGTTCTTTAGAAACGGGTGAAGCAGGCGAAGAAGATGGTGTCGGCGCAGCAGGTAAACTCACCCTTGAACAAATGCTAACTGATCCCGATGAAGCCTTAGATTTCGTCGCTAAAACCAACGTTGATGCTTTGGCTATTGCATGTGGTACTAGCCATGGTGCCTATAAGTTTACACGCCCACCAACGGGTGATATTTTAGCCATAGATCGTATTCGAGAAATCCATAGTAAAATCCCAAATACCCATCTTGTGATGCATGGTTCTTCTTCGGTGCCTCAGGACTGGCTAGCTGTGATTAATGAGTTTGGTGGTGATATTCCAGAGACTTATGGAGTCCCTGTAGAGCAGATCGTTGAAGGTATTAAGCACGGGGTGCGTAAAATAAACATCGATACTGACCTACGGTTAGCTTCCACTGGAGCAGTGCGTCGTTTCTTAGCTGAGAATCCTAGTGAATTTGATCCACGTAAGTTTCTTACCGTTACCATAAATGCAATGCAGGGATTATGTCATGCTCGTTATGAGGCTTTTGGTTCAGCAGGTAATGCGAGTAAAATCCGCCCCATTAGCCTAGAAGCTATGGCGCACATGTACGGGCTTTAATAAATATACTGCGTTTATGCTGTTAAGGTTAGGCGTATGTTGTCTATGAGTCTTGCCTTGCCTAAATATGCTGCCGCAACAATCACTAGTGCAGTGTCATCAGATGTTGCAGGTTGCAAATCTTCTTGACGGCAAATTTTGAAGTAATCGCGGGTAAAACCAGCTGACTCTAGCTGGTTTTGGGATTGCTCTTCTAGCTTGTCAAAATCTGTTTCACCCCCTTCAAGGGCTAATCTACACTGTGTTAAGCAGCGGTATAGGTGTGTCGCTTGGCTTAATTCTTCATCACTCAAATAACCATTTCTTGAGCTTAGGGCTAGGCCATTTTCTGCACGTGCGATAGGTGCGCCTATAATTTTTACAGGCAAGCAAAGATCATTAGTAAACTGCTTAATGACTAAAAACTGTTGAAAATCTTTAAGACCAAAAATAGCCACATCAGGCTGTACGATCCCAAATAATTTACTCACTACTGTCGCTACACCTGTAAAATGCCCAGGTCGGCTAGCACCGCACAAAAGTTGATCTAGGTGAGGCACTTTTACCACAGTAGAGCTGATGTTGGTGGCGGGGTACATTTCCTCTACGCTAGGCGCAAATAACACATGGCAACCACGGCTCATTAACTTTTCCTGGTCAGCTATAAAAGTGCGAGGATAGCCATTAAAGTCTTCGCCTGGGCCAAACTGCAAAGGGTTCACAAAAATGCTGGAAACTACTAAATCTGCTTCTTCTAATGCGCGGTCAATAAGCTGTAAATGCCCTTCGTGAAGGTTGCCCATTGTAGGCACAAAAGCGATGACTTTATGCGCCAACTTAGCTTTCCAAAGGTGGTTGCGAAGCTGACTAATAGTGTCGATGGTATGCATAAATATGGATGCCTAAAGGTTAGTTAAAGCAGTGTTTTGGCGCCGGAAAAGAGCCAGATTTTACTTCCAAAACATAGGCTTCTAATGCGGCAAGCACGTCACCTTCTTGTTGTAAGAAGTTTTTTACAAAGCGGGCAGGTTTGCCTGATGTAATCCCTAGCATGTCATAAATCACAAGCACTTGTGCA
Organism: Oceanospirillaceae bacterium; assembly: GCA_024686035.1. Classification (GTDB taxonomy): domain Bacteria; phylum Pseudomonadota; class Gammaproteobacteria; order Pseudomonadales; family Balneatricaceae; genus Njordibacter. The sequence goes on along the minus strand of JAIBDW010000048.1, from coordinate 9,931 downwards.
TCTGTATCAGGCCCGGCACCGATGCCAATAACAGGCACAGAAACAGCTTCGGTAATAGTCTTGCCTAAGCTACTAGGCACACATTCTAATAAAATCATACTGGCCCCAGCGGCTTCCAATTCAACGGCTTCATTGAGTAACTTAGTGGCTTGCTCTGGAGTCTTGCCTTGAACTCGATAACCACCAAGCTTATTAACAGCTTGCGGAGTAAGGCCTAAATGAGCACATACTGGAATGCCCTGTTCAAAGAGTTTGTCAACAGTGTCTTTAAGCCAAAGTCCACCTTCAAGTTTTACAATCTGGGCCCCAGCTTGCATCAAGTCTGTGGCATTGGACATGGCTTGCTCTACGGTGCGGTAACTCATAAACGGCATATCAGCCATGATCAAACTGTGACTATTGCCCGCTGCTACACATCGAGTGTGGTAGACCATCTGTTCCATGGTCACAGGTAAGGTGGAATCGTGTCCCTGTAATACCATCCCCAAAGAGTCGCCCACTAATATCATATCAATGCCCGCCTCATTAACTCGTTGAGTAAAGCTTGCGTCGTAGCTGGTAATACATGTGGCTTTTTTACCAGCTTGTTTCAGGCCTGTAAGACTATGAAGTGTAGTTTTTGGCATGGGTGTTAGCTCGCTATGGTTAGTTAGGGCAATGGGTTAAGCGTCAACACAGATCAAACCATCTATTGGACACTGCTGCAAGAGATGTTGTAATGGTGTGCCATTGGGAAGCACAAGCTGCGGGCAAATTTCTAATAAAGGACCTATGACAAAATCACGTTGATCCATTTGTACATGGGGTACTTTTAGGCGGGGTTGTTCAATGACTTGATTGCCAAATAGCAATATATCTAAATCTAGAGTACGTGGTCCCCAATGGCGCTCACGCACTCGCTGGTGTTGTTGTTCTATGGCTTGCAGTTTATCTAATAGAGCCAGAGGTTCAAGGGTCGTGGTCAGCAAAGCGACCGCATTAATAAAGTCGTCTTGGTCTTGGGGCCCCACGGGCTTACTCAAATAAAGCCTAGACGCGAGCACTAATTGGCTTTGAGGTAGCTTTTTTAAGTCTTCTAAGGCAAGTCGAATATGGTCTTTGGGTTGATCTAAATTACTACCTAAACCAATGTATACATTAACCATCTTGGTTCACTTTAGGCTTTTTGGGAGCGCGTTTTTTAGGTGCCGGTTTGCCGAGTTCTTTAGTCATTTGTTCACGTCTTTGGCTGCTTGCAAATTGGTATTCTGTCCACCATTGCCCTAAGTTATCCAGGCCTTCACCGCTGGCTTCACGCAATAGTACAAAGTCATAAGCAGCTCTAAAGCGCTTACTTTCTACCAGCTCTAAGGCTTTATTGCCATGACGTCTAGGCAGCCTTAGCTGCATATCCCAAATTTCTTTCATAGGTGTACTAAAGCGTCTTGGAATAGAAGTACGCTTAACTTGCTGCAATATGATATCTTGTGCCGCTTGATGCATGGCAGGGATTGGCGGCATATTACGGATTTGAGATAGTCGCTGTTGGAGAGGATGCCAGAGTAGGGCAGCAAATAAATAAGCAGGCGTTACGCTCTTACCTTGGGCAATTCTTTCGTCAGAATTACGCAAGGCTAAAACTACAAATTCTTCCACTTGGTAATCTGGTGTTTCATCATTCTCAATGGCTGCATCTGTTGCAGGGAATAAACACTTAAACAAGTCATAATCGCGCAGCAAATAATAGGTCTGCTCACCATGACCAGATAATAGTAATTTTAACACTTCTTCAAACATACGTGCGGCAGGAATTGGCTCTAATAAATGACCAAGAGTATGCATAGGCTTCGCAGTAGCGGACTCAATTTCAAAGTCTAATTTGGCAGCAAAACGAATGGCTCTAAGCATACGCACAGGGTCTTCTCTGTAACGTGCTTGCGGGTCTCCAATCATACGAATACTGCGTTTTGCTATATCTTCTATGCCACCTGCAAAATCATGGATAGTGAAGCCATTAATGTTGTAATACATGGCGTTGATGGTAAAGTCTCTGCGCATCGCGTCATCATCTACAGTACCGTAAACATTATCACGCAACAACATTCCACTTTCAGACTGCTTAGCTTGATTGCTGTTGTCGCTACTGAGGTGGCTTGCTCGAAAGGTAGCCACTTCAATGACTTCTCGACCAAAGCGTACGTGTACAAGACGAAAGCGACGGCCAATAAGGATCGAATTTCTGAATAATTTATGGACTTGTTCAGGGTGTGCATTGGTTGCAATGTCAAAATCTTTGGGTTGTTTTCCCAAGAGAATATCACGCACGCCCCCTCCGACTAAAAACCCTTGAAAGCCTGCGTCTTTTAGGCGATAAAGCACTTTAAGTGCGTTATCACTAATGTCTCGTCGAGATATATCATGATCATCTCGGGTAATTATAGTGGGGCCTGATGGCGCAGCAGTTACCGGCTGGTCACCTTTGACCATATTAACCAGCTTAGAAATAAAACCCATAGGAAGTCGTCGATTCAGTTCGGTGGAAAATCAAAAAATAATTCTTGCGCGCATTCTACCATTGCCTTGCTAGCTAGACAAAGGCATTAGGGTCTTGCATGCGTTTGGGCACCTTGGTGATGTCCCATTGCGTGATTGCCCAGGCTAATTGCTCTTCTACAGGGGCTTGGCGTAGAGCGCATGGAGTGGTTTGCCCCAATCGCTCTAAAACCTCAGACAATAATGCAGGAGCCTTTGATAAGTCTAATGCTGCTGCCAAATTTTGCTTACTCAGTTTTTGCCCTTGATCATTAGTAATAATGGGCAAGTGACCATAAGTGGGTTGGTTATAGCTTAAGCAGCGTTGCAGCCAAGTTTGGGCAGGAGTTTGATGATAGAGGTCACTACCACGGATTACATGGCTAATTTTTTGCTCAGCATCATCTACAACTACAGCCAATTGATAGGAGAAGAGTTGATCTTTGCGCTGCACTACGAAGTCGCCCACTGTATCAGCTAGATGTTGCGTTTGAGAACCAATAATAGTGTCATTTATGGTGACGTTGATGGATGGTAGGGTGATCCGTAACGCCACCTCTTTTTCAGCTGGAGGGTTGGTTAAGCAAGTACAGTTATACAGTGGATTGGCTTGAAATTGAGCCCGACTGCAGCTACACGCATAAATTCGGCCTTGCTTTGTTAACTCTGCTAAAGCATCAAGATAGGCGCCTTGGCGCTGGCTTTGAAACATTAATGGCCCATCCCAATGCAACCCAAAGCGATCTAAACAACAAAGAATCGCGTCTATGGAACCTGGGGCAGTGCGTGGAGGGTCTAAATCTTCTATTCGAACGAGCCAAGAGCCATTGTTAGCTCGAGCATCTAAGTAGCTGGCCACAGCAGCCACTAAAGATCCAAAATGTAAGGCGCCACTTGGCGTTGGAGCAAAGCGGCCTACATAGCTCATAAGAGTCTATTTACCTAGCTGCTTCTCTTTGATTTCTGCAAGGGTTTTGCAGTCAATACACAAGGACGCCGTGGGGCGAGCTTCTAATCTACGAATGCCAATCTCAACACCACAAGTCTCGCAAAAACCATAGTCGCCTTGTTCAATAAGCTCTAAAGTGTCATTGATCTTATTAGTTAGCTTGCGTTCACGATCACGTGCTCTTAATTCAAGAGAAAACTCTTCTTCTTGGCTTGCGCGATCATTGGGGTCGGCAAAGTTCGCAGCGTCTTCTTTAAGATGATTAACGGTGCGGTCGACCTCTTCCATCAAATCTTGTTTCCAGGCGTGCAAAATCACTTTAAAGTGTTCTTGCTGTGCTGTATTCATGTACTCTTCACCCTTTTTTACCTTATAAGGGGTAAAGTGCTTTAACAGTGATGCGTTTGAGTTTGACATAACTTGATTCATTTTTTGAGGAAGGTAGCATTTAGTAGTCTAACTAAAATGCTATTCCAATTTTAGTTGGTAATTTATCGGCGACAAAATAGCAGAATAAAGAGGTGAAATCTAGTTAAAATAGACCAATGATGTCTTTTTTTCTGCTGATGGTGTACACCAAGCTCGTAGGTTTGATGTTTTTGCAGTTATAATTCATATGCTTAGTGTTTTTTAGCCGGTTTTAAGCCCATAAAAAATGCTTTAAGCACGGTTATTATAAACATTGGATATACCAAATGCACTTCTTATTGCCGCTCCAAGAGGCTACTTTACAAAGACGTTACAAACGATTTCTAGCCGATGTAGAAAATCATGATGGCGCACCATTAACCTTACATTGTCCTAATACAGGCTCAATGAAAAACTGTGCCGAGCCTAAAAGCCGAGTGTGGTTTTGGGATTCCGCCAATGACAAGCGCAAATACCCCTGTACCTGGGAGCTTGTGGAAGTGGAACAGCGCTTTTTAGCATGTATCAATACACAAAGAGCCAATGGTTTGGTGGTGGAGGCTATAAATAACGGTATTGTAAGTCAATTACAAGGCTACAGTGAGCTGCAAACTGAGGTAAGATATGGCTTAGAAAAAAGTCGTATCGATATTTTTCTAAGCCAACACGAAACCTTACCTGAGTGTTATGTAGAAGTGAAAAATGTCACTTTGATGACATCAAATGGACAAGGCCTTTTTCCTGACGCAGTCACACAGCGTGGGAGTAAGCACTTACGAGAATTAGTGCGCATGGTCAGTGAAGGCAAAAGAGCTGTGCTTTTGTATTGTGTGGCTCATACTGGAATAACTAAAGTATCACCGGCATGGGATATAGATCCAGTGTATGCCCAAACCTTAGTATGGGCAATTGAGCAGGGTGTTGAAGTCATGGCTTATGGAGCCAACATTAGTTTAACGCATATCGCTTTGGAGCGGATTATCCCCGTCACTACCCACTCACCAGCGGGTCGAAAATGAGTTTGGACCCCTAGGGATCTATTGGTTGTGCAATGGTGCAATAAATTTTCTCATCCTGCTCCTTTACGTGTAGGCCAACAAGAGACTGATTATTGCAAGGGCCACTGATGCAAAGGCCATTCTCAATAGTAAATAGCGCACCATGGGTGGCGCACTGAATAAACTGTTTGTCTTGGTTCAAAAACTGGTCAGGCAGAAACTCAAGGGGCACGTTGCGATGAGGGCAACTATTGCGGTAAGCCAGCACACGGCCCTGGTGTCGTATAATAAATAAGGCAATGTCATCGATGACAAACCCTTTGCTTTGGCCTTCACAAAGCTTGTGGCTACTCATCAGTAGCGTGGCTTTTAGGTTTTCGGACATGATTATGATCAATATAAGGAATGAGTAGATGCGTAGCATAACAGAATTGAGTTCAGGTATTGAGTAACAAACCCGCCACAAGTCAATCCAAACCCAATACACCCTCAAAGTGGTTTTCATGGGTTGGGTTGTTCAAACTTGCTACTGTGTTATCAGTCATCGGTGTGGTGACTCTGATCTATCTTGATGCTCAAATCAGGCATCGCTTTGAAGGTCATCGCTGGTCCTTGCCTGCAAAGGTTTACGCGCGGCCTTTAGAGCTTTTCAATGGTCAGCAGTTGGCAGCAGGCCAGCTGGATTATGAGTTGACACAGTTGGGATATCGTTTTGTAAAGCGCGTCACAGATAAAGGGCAAGTGCAAAAAACAAATCGTGGCATGATCATTTATAGTCGAGGTTTTCGTTTCACAGACGGTGACGAGCAAAGTCATTTGGTAGAAGTGACATTACAAAAAAACAAAGTCACTAGCATGCGTCAAATATCTGGTGCAGCAATGGCTTCTTTAAGGTTAGAGCCGCAGCTTGTGGGCGGCATTTACCCTTCCCACAATGAAGACCGTGAGCTCATACAATTGAATGATTTGCCCAACGGCTTCATTGAAACTTTGTTGATGGTTGAGGATCGCGACTACTACTCCCACTATGGCGTATCTCCTTGGGGAATTGCACGTGCGATGTGGGCCAATATTAAGGCGGCAGCTGTAGTGCAAGGTGGCAGCACGCTGACGCAGCAACTGGTAAAGAATTTTTACCTAACAGACCAACAAACCTTATGGCGTAAGCTTATTGAAGCTCCGATGGCCTTGCTATTAAATGTTCATTACTCTAAAGAAGAGGTGCTAGAAGTTTACCTTAATGAAGTATTTCTTGGACAAGTAGGCAAGCGTGCCATCCATGGATTTGGTCTAGCAAGTCGATTTTATTTTGGTCAGCCTTTAAGTGAGATTAAGCTGCATCAGGTTGCGCTATTAGTTGGATTAGTAAAGGGGCCATCGTATTACAACCCCCATAGGCACCCACAAAGAGCGACCAAAAGGCGTAATCTAGTCTTGTCAGTCTTGGCTCAACAAGGTGTTATTTCAGAACTTCAAAAAGCCCAATACCAAGCATTGCCATTAGATCTTTCCAAGGCGAAACAGGTGAGTCGTTATCCAGCGTACATGGATGTAGTAAGGCGTCAATTGCAGCAGCACTATCCAGCTTCTGCTCTATCCAATCAAGGCTTGCGCATCTTTACCAGTTTAGACCCGTGGGTGCAGCATCAAGCCGACATAGCGATGATAGAGCAAATAAAAAAGCTCAACCAAAGTTATGGGAAGATACCAACACTAGAGGGAGCTATCGTAGTCAGTCACAGAGATAGTGGAGAACTATTAGCCTTGGTGGGCGATCATGATGGTGGCTATGCTGGGCACAACTGGGCCTTGGATACTAGTCGTCAAGTAGGCTCGTTATTGAAGCCTGTGATACACCTAGCGGCGTTAGAATCAGGGCAGTATCACTTGGCCACTCTTATTGATGACGGTCCCATTGCGCTGCCCCAACCTGATGGGTCTATATGGCAGCCTCAAAATTATGACCGAAAGTCACATGGCAAGGTGCCTATGTATGAGGCGCTTACAAAATCGTATAATCAAGCTAACGTGCGGTTAGGACTACAGGTGGGCTTAGGCAAGGTAATGCAACAGTTGAATCAAATGGGTGTGGAGCAAACTATCCCTGCATACCCTTCTATGTTGTTGGGTGCAGTTGAAATATCTCCAATGCAAGTCAATCAGGTGTATCAAACCATTGCAGGCAATGGGTTTTATAGCCCACTCAGTATTGTTCAGCAAGTGACTAAGGCGAATGGCCAGTTGCTGAGTAACTTTCCTTTTTTAGTGCGCCAGGCGGCAAGTAATGATGCGGTGTATTTGCTACAACATGAAATGCGCATGGTTGCCAATGAAGGTACAGCCAAAGGAGTGTATCGTTATTTACCTAAGCAGCAAAAAGTGGCTGCAAAAACGGGTACTACAAATGATCAAAGAGATAGTTGGTTTGCAGGCTTTAGTGGTCAGTATGTAGCGACTGTTTGGCTGGGTAGAGAAGACTCAAAACCAACACCGTTAACAGGAGCAAGTGGCGCACTCAATGTGTGGGGGCAACTGATGCAGCATCTGGCCTATACCCCTTATGAAGACATCAAGCCTGAAACAGTGGGCTACTTTTATGTTAATCGGGCAACCGGTGCAGCGATCCCTACTCGGTGTCCAGATGGCGTTGCTGTTCCCATGATTAATACATCAGCACCCTCTATAAATACAAATTGTGGATATTAGTCAGTTATGAGCAGTATCAAAATTACCCCTTTTAAATATATATCACTGTGCTTCTTGGCCATCTTTTTGGGGGCTTGTGCAGGTCCAGGTTATGGCCCTATTGTTGAAGACCGAAGTGTTCAGGCTAGAACTTCCCAGCGCCTTCCTGTAGCGACTAATAACGTGCATGGCACTGCTGCAAATAACAGCGTCACTTCCACCAAACCACTTAAACCTGCAGCAGTAGAAAAGCCGCAAGTTTACGTTCAGCCGAAGGCGCAGGTCACTGTGACAGCGCAGTCTAGCTCCAATGAAGTGATTGCAGTCGTGCCCAAGGGCAAAGATGTAATAGTGGCAAAAAAACAACAAGAGGCACTACCCACATCAGATCAAGCCGTGGTGGAGCAGTTATTGGCCAAAGCAGACTCATTGAAAGCGCAAGATAAGATGACTGAAGCGATTATTCAGTTGCAAAGAGCTCAGCGCATAGCCCCAAGAGAGCCTAAAGTGTATGCACGCTTATCAGCCTTACAATTATCTTTAGGCGAGGCTGCTCGAGCTGAGCAACTGGCACTTAAAGGCCTAACTTTGGTGCCTAACCAAAAGCGTTACCAACATTTTTTTTGGAAGTTAATTGCGGCAAGTCGAAGTTATTTAGGCGATAGCCAAGGCGAGGCGAAGGCTATTATTCAGGCGGATAAATACAAGTAGCCGCCTAACGCCAATAAACCGAGTCCATTCCATAACAAGGCAAAAGCAGTATGAAATGACCAAAGACTCGCCATCATTAACGCCAAGCAAACACTCAGTAAACCAGTGATTTTTTTAACACTTTCATCGCTGCCTAGATTGCTTTTGAATAGTTTAAAGAGGGTAAAAGCGAGCGTTAAAATGCAGACAATAAAAATAAAATGAGTGTAATTATTGCCAGCATCTGCACGCCGCATTACTTCAAACATGGCTGCTAATGCCAGAAAAATACGCCCCCAGGTGGCTTTTTGCCAACCCCAATTAAGCATTAAGTCTAGCAATACCAATGCCAGCATGGGTAGCCCCACAAAAACGCTTAGATTGTAACCAAGAGTCGCCACTTCAAAGCTCATAAGCGAGCTAAAAATGGGTGCGTTGACTAATGATGTATAAGCGCCCAACCAAAGGCTCAAAGCAGCCGTAGTATAAGAACCTCGGCTGTCTTTGAGGCGCCATAAAGCCAAACCACAATTAACTAGCAAAGCGGTGAGTATCAGATAAACAAAGCTCAACATGGATTAAAGTTTGGCAAAAGCGCGCTCGGCGGCATTGAGTGTGTGGGCTAGTTCTTTGTCGCCGTGGGCACAAGAAACAAACCCAGCTTCAAAAGCAGAAGGAGCAAGATAAACACCCTCAGCTAACATTAAGTGAAAGAAGCGGCTAAATTTTTCAGCATCGCAGGCCATTGTTTCTGCAAAGCAGGTTACTTTTGGTTGGTCAGTGAAAAATATACCAAACATGCCCCCTGCCTGGCTGGTTAAAAAAGGCACGTTGGCTGCTGTAGCTCGCTCCTTTAGGCCTGCCAACATTCTGCTAGTAAAGTCGGTGAGTTGTTCATAAAAGCCAGGCTGACTGATTTCATCTAACATCACAAGGCCTGCGCTCATAGCCACAGGGTTGCCTGATAAAGTGCCGGCTTGATAGACAGGGCCTAAAGGTGCCAGAGAGTGCATTATATCGCTGCGACCACCAAAAGCTGCTACAGGCATACCACCACCAATCACTTTACCTAAAGTGGTTAAGTCTGGTGCTATATTATATCGACCCTGAGCACATTGAGGCCCAACTCGAAAACCAGTCATGACTTCATCAAATATGAGTATCGCACCACTGGCATCACACACTTGTCTTAAACACTCCAAAAACCCTTCTTGAGGTGGAATGCAGTTCATATTGCCAGCCACTGGCTCCACAATAATGCAGGCTACTTGATGGCCAATTTCGGCAAAAGTTTCTCTAACACACTCACTGTCGTTGTAGTTTAGAGTGATAGTGTGCTCAGCAATGCTGTCAGGTACCCCTGGAGAGCTAGGCACGCCAAGTGTTAGGGCGCCAGATCCAGCTTTGACTAGCAGTGAGTCTGAGTGGCCATGGTAGCAACCTTCAAATTTGACTATTTTGTCACGACCCGTGTGGCCTCGTGCTAAACGTATTGCGCTCATGGTGGCCTCTGTGCCTGAGCTCACCATACGCACCATGTCCATATGTGGCAGCATGCTGCATAGCTTGTCCGCCATGGCCGTTTCTACTCGTGTAGGAGCACCAAACCCAAGGCCGTTTTCGATACTTTTAGCAACGGCAGCCAGCACCCTAGGATGAGCATGTCCTAAAATCATGGGGCCCCATGAGC
>JAIBDW010000156.1 GCA_024686035.1 Oceanospirillaceae bacterium | reverse complement strand
TTGGAGCAATGATGATTTGCCAGAGTTAGGTGGAGAAACCTCGTTAGAAACATGTTTGCGTGAAACCCGCTTAGCCGGTTTTACAGGCACAGAAACGGGGGGCAAATTCCCCAAAGATGCTGCCAGCCTTAAAAAAGTGCTTAAAGAGCATGATTTGCAGCTCGTGTCAGGTTGGTACTCTGGCCAGCTGTTAAGCATTAGTGCAGAGCAAGAAATTGAAAATATAAAGCCTCAGCTCGAGCTGTTTCGCGATTTAGGCGCAGCCGTCTTGGTGTATGGGGAAACGTTTGAAACCGTACAAAATGTGCGCAATGCACCCTTGTGTAACAAACCTATTTTGCCTGAAGCCGATTTTGCAGCTTATGGCCAGCGCCTCACTAGAGTAGCGCAGTATTGCGCCAGTGAAGGGGTGCCTTTGTCGTTTCATCACCATATGGGCACCGGCGTTGAAACTGAGCGCGAGCTAGACTTAGTCATGCAAAACACTGGAGATGCTGTGGGTTTATTGGTAGATACAGGACACTTAGTATTTGGCGGCGGCGACTTGTTTGGCGTGGTAGATCGTTATGGTCATCGTATTAACCACGTACATACAAAAGATATTCGCCAAGACATTATGGCTGGTGTAGATCCCACTACAGATTCATTCTTAGACTGTGTGTTACGTGGCATATTCACTGTGCCAGGTGACGGTATGATTGATTATGGCCGCTTTATGCAAGCTCTTGCCGACAAAAACTACGAAGGTTGGGTGATCGTAGAAGCCGAGCAAGATCCAGCCAAAGCCAATCCATACGAATATGCATGTATGGGTTATAAAGCCTTACAAAAAGCTGCTTTAAATGCAGGCTACTCAATTGTTGATTAAGGAAAATACCATGGTAAAGCTAGCATTATTTGGTGCAGGGCGCATAGGAAAAATACATGGACGCAATGTGATGCTCCATCCAGATGCTAAGTTGGTGGCCTTATATGATCCATATCAACCTAATGCTGATGAGCTTAGCCAAGCTTTGGGTTGCGTGCAGATGACACCGCAAGAGATCTTTGCAGACCCATCCATTGATGGCATTTTGGTGTGCTCGGCCACAGACACCCATGCCGATTTAATAGAGCAAGCGGTGGCTTGTGGAAAACATGTATTTTGTGAAAAACCCATCGACTTATCTTTGCCTCGCGTGCAACAAGTTGTGGATAAAGTTAAAGCGAGCAAAATCATATCTATGCTTGCGTTTAACCGCCGTTTTGATCCCAACTTTGCCTTGCTACAGCAGCGCATAGCGGCAGGTGAAGTGGGTGAGATAGAAATGGTGAGTGTTATATCAAAAGACCCTTCACCACCACCTGTGGACTATATTAAGGTGTCTGGTGGATTGTTTCGTGACATGACCATCCATGATTTCGATATGGCGCGGTTTTTGTTAGGTGAAGAAGTGGTAGAGGTATCTGCACAAGCCTCGTGTTTGGTAGATGGCGCTATTGGTGAAGCTGGAGACGTGGATACCGCCTTAGTAATGCTGCGCACAAAATCTGGTAAATTAGCCCAAATATCCAATAGCCGCAGGGCTAGCTTTGGCTATGACCAGCGTATTGAAGTGCATGGCAGCTTAGGCATGTTAACCGCAACCAATGTGAACGAGCATACCCTAACAAGCTACACCCAAGATGGGGTGAATAGTGCTAAGCCGTTACACTTTTTCTTAGAACGCTATGAACACGCTTATCAATCTGAAATGGGTGGGTTTATATCTGCTATTAAAGGTGT
>JAIBDW010000125.1 GCA_024686035.1 Oceanospirillaceae bacterium | reverse complement strand
GCTAGAAGCCTTATAGATGACTTGCGATTTGATCACACGATGCTTTGGCATCGCCAAACAACATTTTAGTGTTATCCATAAAAAACAACGGATTTTGCACACCAGCATAACCTGATGCCATGCCGCGCTTGAACACAATCACAGTTTTAGCATCCCACACTTCAAGCACTGGCATACCTGCAATAGGGCTGCCTGGCTTTTTAGCCGCCGGGTTGACTGTGTCGTTGGCGCCTATGACTAACACGACATCGGTGTTGGCAAAGTCATCATTAATTTCATCCATCTCTAGAACGATGTCATAAGGCACTTTGGCTTCGGCTAGTAATACGTTCATGTGGCCAGGCAAACGACCCGCTACAGGGTGAATACCAAAGCGCACATCCACACCTTGCGCACGAAGCTTTTGGGTAATGTCTTGCACTTGGTATTGCGCTTGCGCTACCGCCATGCCGTAGCCTGGGGTAATCACTACAGACTTAGCATTGGTTAACATCCCCGCCACTTCTTCGGCAGTTGTAGGCTGCACTTCGCCTTCTTCTTCGTCATCGCTTGCGATAGGGTCGTTACCAAAACCACCAGCTATTACAGAGATAAATGAACGGTTCATCGCGCGGCACATAATGTAGCTCAAAATAGCACCAGAGGAGCCTACCAAGGCACCGGTAACGATTAACAAGTCATTACCCAATAAGAAGCCAGCAGCTGCAGCTGCCCAGCCAGAGTAAGAGTTAAGCATAGACACTACTACAGGCATATCGGCGCCGCCAATAGAAGCCACTAAATGCCAACCAAAAACTAAGGCAATAAGGGCCATAATGACTAAATAAGTGTCGTTGCCGCCTTGGTTTACAAATTGCACCAGCATCACCGCACTGACTAGCAAAGCAAGTAAATTTAGCTTGTGGCGTTGTGGCAAGTTAAGGGCTTTGGAGGACATAATACCCCGCAACTTACCAAAGGCTACCAAAGAGCCAGTAAAGGTGACTGCACCAATAAACACCCCCAAAAACACTTCTACCAAGTGAATGTTTTGCATCACTGGGGTAAGCACTTGAGAATGGTCTAGATAACTATTCACGCCCACAAATACAGCGGCCAAACCCACAAAACTATGGAGTATCGCCACAAGCTCTGGCATTTGCGTCATGGCCACTCTTTTAGCCATATAAACACCAATGGCAGAGCCAATGAGCATGGCAATAAGAATGTAGCTAAGGCCTGTGGTTAGTGCCATCACTTTTGGGCTTAACAAAGTAGCCAATAGCGCTAACGCCATACCTATGATGCCAAGCCATATACCACGTTTGGCAGATTCTTGTTGCGATAGGCCACCTAGGGCCATAATAAATAATACAGCGGCGATAACGTAAGCTGTGATAACCATTCCTGCTTGCATTAGTCGTCTCCTATTTCTGGAACATTTTTAACATACGTTTGGTGACATAAAAGCCACCCACGATGTTAATGGATGCGATGAGCACAGAGATCAAAGCAAGAATAGTAACAAGATTAAGCTCGTCACCCACCTGAAGCACTGCACCCACTACGATAATGCCAGACACCGCATTGGTGATGGCCATCAAGGGCGTATGCAAGGCGTGTCTAACGTTCCACACCACGTAATAACCAATAATGCATGACAGAACAAAGACCGTGAAATGTCCTAAAAATTCAGCCGGTGCATTTAGGGCAATCCAGCCCACAAGCACAGCACTTGCAGCACCTAAGCCATATTTGACTGCCGCTGACATTTCCTGCTTTGCAGGCTCAATAGGTGCACTATCTGGCGCTTTCTTTGCAGGGGCTGCTGCCACTTGGATGGGCGGCGCTGGCCATGTCACTGCGCCATCTTTACTGATGGTTACGCCACGCATGATAGGGTCTTCAAAATCGATCACTAACTGACCGTCTTTTGCAGGGCAAAGCAGCTTTAGTAAGTTGACTAAGTTAGTGCCATAAAGCTGTGATGCTTGGCTAGGCAAGCGTGCTGGCATATCGGTATAACCGATCACCGTGACGCCATTGTCTGTGGTAATGACCTTGCCAGGTTGGGTCAGTTCACAGTTGCCACCGCCACCTGCGGCTAAATCCACTATCACACTGCCTGGAGTCATGGTCGACACCATTTGTGCCGTAATAAGCTTAGGCGCAGGCTTGCCAGGGATCATGGCGGTGGTGATGATAATATCCACTTCTCGAGCTTGGTCAGCAAACAACGCCATTTCAGCGTCTATAAACGCCTTGCTCATGACCTTGGCATAACCATCGCCAGAGCCACTTTCTTCTTCTAACTCTACTTCTAAAAATTCAGCACCCATCGAGTTAATTTGTTCTTTTACTTCTGGGCGAGTATCAAAGGCACGGACTATAGCGCCTAAGCTACCAGCAGCACCCAAAGCTGCAAGGCCTGCAACACCTGCGCCGATGATCAACACTTTAGCTGGAGGCACTTTACCTGCAGCCGTGATCTGGCCAGTGAAGAAACGGCCAAAATGATGGGCGGCCTCGATCACTGCGCGGTAACCGCCGATATTAGCCATAGAACTTAGCGCATCCATGGACTGTGAACGTGATATACGCGGCACAGATTCCATAGACATGGCAGTAATATTGCGCTGCGCTAACTTTTTAAGCTGTTCTTCGTTTTGGGCAGGGGCCATAAAGCTGATTAAGTGACCGCCCTCTTTGAGCAAGTCTAGCTCATGGCAGCCTTGGAGAAGGTGTTCTAAAAGCGGGTTCACCTTCAGCACCAAATCACTTTGATACACGGCTTTAGTGTCCGCATTAATCGAGGCGCCAGCAGCTTGATATGATGCATCATCAAAGTTCGCTGCATGGCCTGCATTCGCTTCAATACAAACATCAAAGCCAAGCTTTATAAGCTGCTCTACTGTTTTAGGGGTGGCAGCGACTCTAGTTTCGCCCGCCATAGGTTCTTTGGGTATACCGATAAGCATGGAATTACCTGTGCGTGTGGTAGAAAATCTATTTAAATGATTCGTCTGTTTTTATTGCACTTTATGCATAATAAATAAAGCGCGTGTATTTTTATCAATAACGCAGGCAAAGAGCAATGAAAATGACCTCAAAAGCGCATTATAATTAATATATTATAAATATGGTTATAAGTATATGCGCAAAAGGTATATATAGGTGTTTACTAATACTAGAAGGCTGGAGTGTGTGGGCAAGGAAGCCACTAGTAAAAAAGCTAGGCAGTGGTATTGATATGAATAAATACCACTGCTTGTATGCCCAAATAATCCTTAGCCATTAATGGCAAGATGCACCCAAATACTCGCCCCATAACCAAGGGCAATCACAGGCGTCCACTTAAGGTGGCTAAAAAATGTGTAGTGGCCTCTAGCTTGCCCCATCAAAGCAACCCCTGCTGCAGAGCCTATAGACAATAAACTACCCCCAACACCCGCCGTTAAGGTGACCAACAACCACTGGGAATGAGACATTTCTGGGTTCATAGACAACACAGCAAACATCACGGGGATGTTATCGACCACCGCCGACATAATACCCACCAATATATTGGCATTAGTGGCGCCAAGCTCACCATATATAAATTCAGACGCCATACCAAGGTAACCAATAAACCCTAAGCCACCT
>JAIBDW010000100.1 GCA_024686035.1 Oceanospirillaceae bacterium | reverse complement strand
CTGTGGCCGTGATCTACACTGAAGGCCAGCCCATTTACTCTTTGTCTGACTCTTTCACTGTGATTGGCTCTGGGGCTTGGCCGGTATTAATATTTTTCACAGTGGCAGTCATTTTTCACCTTTTGTTAAAACATACCGTTTATGGAAAGCACACCTATGCTATTGGCTCTAACGAGAGAGCTGCGCGGGTGGCAGGCATTAATGTGAGACGCCACAAAATAATGGTGTACACCATTGCAGGTTCTTTGTCAGGTTTAGCTGGAGTCGTGATGTGCGCGCGAGCAACGATTGCGCAATCAGGCATGGGCACCATGTATGAGTTGGATGCCATTTCTGCTGTGGTGATCGGTGGCACTTCTTTGTTTGGTGGCCGCGGACGCATTACTGGCACGGTGATTGGCGTTTGTATTTTAGGTGTGATTACCTCTGGCTTTACTTTCTTGCGGATCGATTTTTATTACCAAGAAATTGTGAAAGGCATGATTATTGTAGGTGCAGTAATGCTTGATCAACGCCGCCAAGCCCAACGACGCTTGCGCGCATAACAAGGACATCACTATGACATCCTCTTCATCTACAGGTGGATACAAAACGGTAAAAAGTTGGAAAAACTGGCTGCCAAAAGACGTTAGCATTCTTATGGTTTTGCTTGGTACAGTGTTGATTTTTGAAGTATTAGGCTGGTTTGTTGCTGAGCAAAGTTTCATCTTTAACACGCAACGTCTTACCATTATCATTTTGCAAATGTCGATCATTGGTATTATTGCCATCGGTGTGACCCAAATCATCATCATGGCTGGTATTGACCTATCCAGCGGTTCTGCTTTGGCCTTCACAGGCCTTGTGGCTGCAAGCTTTGCACAAACGTCTGAATATACGCGGGCCGTTTACCCTGCTCTTACTGACATGCCTGTACTTTTGCCCATCATTGCCGGCATTTTAGTGGGGTTTGTTTTGGGTGGTATAAACGGTGGTTTAATTGGCTATGCAGGCATCCCCCCATTTATTGCAACCTTAGGTATGCTGGTAGCGGCTAGGGGCTTGGCTCGCTGGTACACCAGTGGCTCTCAAGTCAGCTTTTTTATCGATGACTATGCTGTTTTAGGTAGTGGCATTATTCCAGTGATCATCTTTTTAACGACCGCTATGGCGTTTCACTTTTTGCTTCGCTACACCCGCTATGGACGTTATACCTATGCCATTGGTTCTAATGAACAGGCAGCACGTGTAGCGGGTATTAATATCAGAGCTCACAAACTATTGGTGTATACCATTGCTGGTGGCTTATATGGTTTGGCAGCAGTGGTTGAAACTTCGCGCACCCTAACAGCACAGTCTGGTGCAGGCATGCTCTACGAGCTTGATGCCATTGCCGCCGTGGTGATTGGTGGCACTTCGTTAATGGGCGGTAAAGGGCGCATTACTGGCACCATTATTGGTGTGTGTATTTTGGGTGTAATCACCTCAGGCTTTACATTTTTAGGCATTGGGTCGTTTTACACCAATATTGTTAAAGGCATTATCATCGTCGCAGCTGTTGTAGCTGACCAATATAGTAATAATAAAAACGCTAACCGTTAATTTGATGATAACGATGAGTACGTTTTAAAAAGTTTGAGAAACAAAGATATGAAAGAAATAGGTATCGGTGTGATTGGCACGGCATTTATGGGCAAAGCTCACTCTATTGCATATGCTTCTGCAGCCACTGCATTTGGTGGTAATCTGCGGCCAAGGCTAGAAATGGTCTGTGATCAAGACCCACAAATTGCTGAAGCCAAACGCAAAGAAATGGGGTTTGCACGTTGCACTACTGATTATATGGACGTGGTGAGTGACCCCAAGGTAGATTTGATTTCTATTTGTGTGCCTAACTCTGTGCACAAAGAAATCGCCATAGCTGCCCTGGCTGCAGGCAAACATGTGTGGTGTGAAAAACCTATGTCTACCAATTTGGCAGACTCACAAGCCATGGTAGATGCAGCCGGTGCTAGCAAGCAAAAAACTATTGTAGGTTATAACTACACACAAAACCCTCTAGTACATGCTGCCAAAGATATGATAAACGAAGGTGTTATCGGTGATGTCACTGGCTTTTTTGGAGTTTACGACGTAGATAATGAAGCTGATCCAGATCGCCCTTATAGCTGGCGCATGAACCGCGAGCTATCAGGCACTGGGGCCAACGCTGATGTCATGTGTCACCTAGTCAGCGTAGCCCACTTTATGACTGGCAGCGATATCAACAGTGTTGTGGGTGAATATGACATTGTTTATGCCGATCGCCACGACCCTAAAACAAACACTCGCAAAACCGTGGATAATGACGATGTTTGTATGGCCATTGCCCGCTTTGAAAGTGGTATTAAAGGTACTTTGCGCGTAAGCCGTGTGGCTTGGGGACGCAAATGTGGGTTGAGCTGGGAAGTGCATGGCTCTCAAGGCATGATCCGCTTTGATCAAGAACGTCTCAACGAATTACAACTTTACACTCGCAGTGATGACCCCCGCCAACAAGGATTTCGCACTATTTTATCAGGCCCATATCATAAGCCTTATGATGCTTTTCTACCCAACGCAGGCCACACACTGGGCTACATTGATGTTAAAGCCTGTGAGTTAAATCAATTGCTCACCACCATAGAAGAAGGCGGGCAAACGTGGCCATGTTTTGCTGATGGATTAAAAATAGAAAAAGTAATGGATGCCATTGACCGTTCAGCCATGAGTGGCCATTGGATGGACGTAGAATAGTATGACCGATACGCCGACTTGCGCTTCTGAAAAAACCTGGCATGCGCTCGTGTTAGGTAGAGCGGGGCTTGATCTTTACCCTCAAACCGATGGCGGTAAAACCAAAGATGCCAAGGAATTTACAGCTGATATGGGTGGCTCTGGTGGCAACATTGCTGCTGCTATGGGCAAAGTTGGCACCAAGGTGGCCCTATTAACCACTTTGTCTGAGGATAGTATTGGTGATTTTGTGCGCCAAAAACTACAAGCATGTAATGTAAGTGATGCCTTGTTACAAACGTGCCAAAGCAATAGTCGCACTAGCTTGGCGATTGCCGAAGTAAGGCCGACAGATTGTGATGTGGTCATTTATCGCAATGATGCTGCAGATTTACAACTGTGCCTCACCGATGCAATTAAGGCGGCTGTAGCCAACTGCAGCAACTTAGTAGTGACAGGCACGGCGCTGATTTCTGAACCCTCACGCACCACCACATTAGAGCTAATGCAACATGCTCAAACCAACGCAAGTTGTGTGTGGTTAGACTTAGATTATCGCCCATGGAATTGGCCAGACTTACAAACCACACGAGAAATTTATCGTCATGCTGCACAATTTTCCGATGTGGTTATCGGCAATGAAGAAGAGTTTGCGGTGCTCACTGATGACCTAGAAGCCTATATTGATGTGGCTAATAATGGTGCGGCACAGCAAACCATTTTACTTAAACGCGGCGGTCATGGTGCCAGTTTATTTATCCAAGGCAATCGCCTTGATACTGGCGTTTATGCCGTCACTCCGTTGAAGCCCTATGGAGCTGGGGATGCTTTTTTAGGCAATTTAGTAAGCCATTATCATAAGCACAAAGATTGGCAATCTGCCATTGCTAGAGGCAGTGCTGCTGCCGCTATTGTGGTGTCGCAACGTGGCTGCGCTAGCGCCATGCCCAACACAAACGAAATTAATTTATTACAAGAATCAAGCGTCATGACACCCTTGCCCACCTGGCGTTAGTGTCACGATCATTAGGAGCTTTACATGCATATTCCACCACATGATAACCAAAACAAAGCCATTGTAGACCGAAATGATGAAAAAACACCTTTGTGTTATTTCAATATTGTTAAGCTCAATAAAGGTGAATCCTTTACTTCCATGGTTGAAGATTATGAGACCTGCTTAGTGCCAGCCACCGGCAGCATTGACGTTGATGTTGCCGGGCACCACTTTGAAGCGGTAGGTAAGCGCATGCACATTTGGGAAGGTGAACCTGAAGGAGTGTATGTGCCTCTTAGCACACCTGTGACTTTTACTTGTGTAAGCCAAAGTGCTGAAATTTTCGTCTCAGGTGCCAAACACGATGAAGTGTATGAGCCTTTTGTCGTGCGTGAAGCGCAAATTGACCCAGTTCAATATGGCTCTGATGACACCAAAACTCACCGCAAAATCAAACACATTTTAGGTAAAGCGCAGGCCGGTAAAGTAGGTCGTTTGTTAGTGAGTGAATTATTTACGGTAGGTGCCGGCGGTTGGTCGGGGTTTCCACCCCACAAACACGACACTGACACGCTGCCTACGGAAAGCCGTCATGATGAAGTATATAACTTCCGTTTTAACCCTGAACACGGTTTTGGCGCTCAGTTTCTCACCCAAGAAGGTGAAGATATGGGCGAGGTTTACCACATTCGCAATGCCTCTACGATTCAAATAGAAAAAGGCTACCACCCATGTGTAGCTGGGCCTGGTTATGAAATGTATTACTTCACTATTTTAGGGGGCTTGTCGCAACGCCCATTACACCAAAACTTCCATCCTGAACATGCTTATCAACTGGACACTATCCCTGGTATGAAAGACATGATCAGTAAGTTTAAGTAGATTATTATGTTAGTTAATTTAACAGATCTCATGCAACCTGCTTTAAAAAATGGCTATGCCGTGCCTTGTTTTAACGTGTTTGGCTATGAAGATGCGTTAGCAGTAGTCAATGCTGCCCAAGCACGTAACGCGGGCGTTATTTTAGCAGTCAATTTAGATATGACCTTGTTCATGCCGTTAGATCATATTATTGGCATGCTCAAGCCACTAGCCCAAAGTGCTAGCGTGCCTGTGTGTTTACACTTAGATCATAATTACGACATTCCCACGGTGATTAAAGCCATTAACGCAGGTTTCACCTCGGTGATGTACGACGGTTCACAGTTACCTATCGCTGAAAATGTGGCAGGGGTAAAGCAAATTGTTGCTCATGCTAAGTCTAAAGGTGTGTCTGTGGAGGCTGAAGTCGGCTCTGTACCATATGCCACTGGCCGTGATCACATCAAGTCTGAACTCACAGATGTTAGGGAAGCTTTGATGATGTTAGAGCAAGCCAAACCCGATGTACTGGCTGTTTCAGTAGGCAATGTTCATCGCTTGGAAAACACTTTTGTAGATATTGATTTTGTACGCTTTAATGAATTACAAGCCGCTTTAGATGTGCCTTTAGTGATCCATGGAACTAGCGGTGTAAAAACCCATGATATTCAGATTTTAGCCAAAGGCAATGTGTGCAAATTTAATATAGGCACTTGCCTACGACAGCGTTTTGGCAACACTTTACGTAAAACCCTAAATGACAACCCTCACCTATTTGATCGCCTGACCATCATGAAAACCATCGTTCCGCAAGTGAGTGATGAGGCTGATAAAATGATTCGTTTGTTGGGTCAGTAAGGGATCTAAAAAGAGATAAGCCCATGGTGCAGTTAACTGGCCTTGACAACAAAATCGCAGTCATTACCGGTGGTAGCCAAGGCCTAGGAGCAGCTACTGCACGCTTATTTGCAAAAAGAGGTGCTAAGGGCCTTATTCTGTGCGGCAGACAAACAGCAAAAGGCACAGCTGTTGCTGAAGACATTCAAAAACGATACCCTGCCTGCCACGTGCACTTTATCACCGCAGATTTAGCGCAAATAGATTCGCCAAAACTTATTATCCAAGCTGCAAAGGAACATTTTGGCCAGCTTGATATTCTCATCAATGTGGCAGGTTTATCGGCACGTGGCAGCATATTAGATACCACGCCACAATTGTATGATCGCATTATGAATATCAATGTTCGAGCGCCCTTCTTTTTGATACAAGAAGCCGCCAAGCTAATGCGTTCTATCGGCACAGGTGGCACCATAGTGAGTATCGGATCTATAGCCGCCTATGCAGGCATGCCCATACTCACAGCCTATTGCACGTCCAAGGGCGCACTCAATACTCTTACCCGCAATACAGCCCACGCCTTAATGCGTGATCGCATTCGGGTTAACTGCTTAAATATTGGCTGGATGTCAAGTGACGAAGAAGATGTTATCCAACGAAAATATCATGGTGCCCAAGATGGGTGGCAAGAAAAAGTAGGTGAAGAGATGCCTTTTGGTCGCTTAGTAGACCCTGAGGAAGTGGCTCGCGCTTTAGCTTTTTTAGCCAGTGATGAATCTGGGCTTATGACAGGATCAGTGGTAAATTTTGACCAATCTGTTTGGGCTGCAAGTGATGCCATGGTAGTGCCTGAGCATCGACTTGCTGATTAATTCCTTGTGCTTATTAGACTTGAGCTAATAACCACTCCTTAAATGCCTTAACGTCTGCTCTTTGAAGGTGTGACTTAGG
>JAIBDW010000119.1 GCA_024686035.1 Oceanospirillaceae bacterium | reverse complement strand
TCCTTAATTGGTTTATTGCTACCAGCCCATCTATAAGCCCCAACAGCCCTCATAACACATATTACAGAGCCGCTCTTTTGATTAGATAAAACTAATTTATCAGCAAACTAAAGCCTCACAAAAGCAGGCTTTACTCTATAAACAACCAATCAGCCTAAACACACCCGCTTACTATAACTATATGACGATAATGCAAAACAATACAACCAGAAGTTATGTTTTATTACAAGATATATTTATGCTATAAAGTTATGCGCTAAAGCTAAATTAGATAATAACTAAAAGACCCCGCTAAAAAACCAATGTATATTAAACTCCACTCACATTACCCACAGCCTTCCCCCCACCCAACAAAAATCACGATAAACAATTGCGGCTTGGTTGATGCTCCGTATAATGGTGCCTTTGTATTTCACCTTGATTGCATTCATGCCCATCAGCCGCTCTAAAGAATTTATAACTGGTGCCAAAGCCACTATTCCTATGATCATTGGGGCTATACCTTTTGGCATTATTTTTGGCACTTTGGCAGAGTCTAGCGGCTTGTCTATATGGGGTGCTATGGCCATGTCTTTGTTTGTATATGCGGGCTCATCACAATTTATTGCCTTGGGGCTGCTAGCCACAGGGGCAAGCCCTATCATTATCATTGGCACTACCTTTGTGGTGAACTTGCGGCATTTGCTCTATGCCACGGCGCTGGTAGACAAGGTGAAGCATTTATCCAAAGGCTGGCGTTTTTTATTGGCTTTTGGTTTAACCGATGAATCTTTTGCTGTGGTAAACACCCGCTATAGTGATGGCACAGATAACAGCCGCGCTCATTGGTTCTTTTTAGGCTCTATCGTGGCGATGTATGGCAACTGGCAGCTTTGCACTTGGTTGGGCATAGGCTTAGGTGAGCTGTTTCCAGACATGACCCACTGGGGCTTGGATTTTGCAATGTCGGTGACCTTTTTGGGCATTGTCATCCCTTATTTACGCACCAAGCCTATGTGGCTTGCGGTGATCAGCGCGGCTATTTTTGCTATGGCGCTGCGTGAGCTGCCCCACCAGCTAGGCTTGGTGATAGCGGCGGTGTTTGGCATCTGCATAGGCTATGCTAGCCAGCAAATTGGGCTACGTAGCCCACCACAAAAAGGAGTAGCCCATAATGAATGAAGCCATTATTATTGCAGGCATGGCCTTGGTTACTTTTTCAGTGCGCTATGTCATGTTTGCCATGGCTGAGCGCCTCGTGTTTCCGGTATGGTTTAAACACGCCTTAGCCTATGTGCCGCCTGTGGTGCTTAGCGCTATTATTGCCCCGCTCATCTTAATGCCTGATGGCTATTTAGACATTAGCCTTGCTAACCCCTATTTTTGGGCCGCATTAGTGGCAGCTGGGGTGGGCTTTTGGCGCCAACATTTGCTTACTACCATCATAGTGGGCATGATTACTTTTATATTATTAAAATGGATAACAAGCTGATGACACGCTGCGCTTTATTTACCTCGGATGAGTCTTTTGAGCCTTGGCTACGCGAGTTTAATCATCAGTTTCCACAGCTCAATGTGGCCCATTGGCAGCACATAACACACCCAGAAGAGGTGAGATATGCGATGGTGTGGAAGCCCACTAAGGCCCTCTTTGATCGCTTCCCTAATCTTACCACCGTGTTTAATTTAGGCGCGGGCGTAGACGCCATACTTAGTAACCCAGCCGTGCCTAGCCATATCAATATTTACCGCATTGAAGACGGCGGTATGTCGGCCCAAATGAATCAGTATTTTAGCTATTTTTTACTGCACTTTTTTCGTGACATGGATCTTTACCAGCAACAACAGCCACTACAGCAGTGGAAAGTGCAACCGTTTAGGCCTGCGTCTAGCTTTAGAGTGGGCATATTAGGCATGGGGCAATTGGGTGCAAACCTTGCAAACCATCTGCAAAGCTATGGTTTTGATGTCGCAGGCTGGAGCCGCAGTAAAAAGCAATTACCAGGAGTCACAAGCTATGCAGGCGCAAGAGAGCTTGAGGCGTTTCTTTCGCGCACCGATGCCTTGTGTTGCCTGTTGCCACTCACCCCAGACACATTGGGCATTTTAAACCGCAAAAATATGAGCTTACTACCCAAAGGCGCTGTCGTTTTAAATGCTGGCCGTGGCGAGCATTTAGTGGCGGATGATTTATTGGCGTTGCTGGATGAAAACCACCTGCGTGGCGCAGTGCTGGACGTGTTTAAGCGCGAGCCTTTGCCAGCAGACCATGGCCTTTGGCTGCATCCTAAAGTGATGATAACGCCCCATAGCTCCGCCCAGTCAGAATATGTGCCGTGTGTAGAGCGCATAGGCCACACCTTACAAGCCATTGAAAACAACCAAGCCCCTAGTGGGCTGGTAGATCGCAGCAGGGGCTATTAATATGAGCATCTCCTCTCCAACAACGCCAACAACAAGTCCACAGCCACGCTTAGATCGCCGTTTTAGTGTGGCGCCTATGATTGACGTCACCGACCGTCATTATCGCTACCTTGCCCGCCTTTTAAGCCAACATGCGCTGCTCTACACAGAAATGATCACCACAGGTGCCATTTTAAATGGCGACCAAGAATACCTTTTAGGCTATTCACCCCAAGAGCATCCTTTGGCGCTGCAGTTAGGTGGTAGTAATTTGGATGAGCTAGCCCAGTGTGCGCGCATAGGCCAAGATTATGGCTATGATGAAATCAATCTCAATGTAGGCTGCCCTAGTGACAAGGTGCAAAATAACATGATTGGTGCCTGCCTTATGGCCCACCCTTCACTAGTCACCGAATGCATGCAAGCCATGATTGAAGCGGTGGATATACCAGTGACTATAAAGCACCGCATTGGCATTGATGATGTGGATGACTATGATGTGTTAGCCAAGTTTGTAGAGCAAGTCAGCAGCAGCGGCTGTGATACGTTTTTTGTGCATGCGCGTAATGCCATTTTAAAGGGCTTATCGCCTAAGCAAAATAGAGAGATACCGCCATTACAATATGACAAGGTGTACCGTTTAAAAGCGGATTTCCCTAAGCTTGAAATCATTATCAATGGTGGCATAGACACTATAGAAGCCTGCCAGCAGCATTTGGCTCATGTAGATGGCGTGATGCTAGGCCGTGCGGCAAACCACAACAGCGCCATACTTACCCAAGTAGACCAGCAAATTTATGGCAGCACGCAAGCGATGCCAGATCGCCGCCAAGTGGCCCTCACTTATTTTGATTACATGCAGCAAAAGCATGAGCAAGGCACCGCTTTGCACCACATGAGCGGGCATATTATGGGTTTATTTCAAGGTATTCCTGGAGCGCGTGCCCTACGGCGTCATATTAGCCAATACATTCATGGCCATACGGCTAATATTCAAGTGATGTATGATGCGCTAGACCTTATTGAAACGCCTACAAAGCAGCCTTTTGAACAGCCTTGTAAGCTAGCTTAAAGCAAAAAAAACGCCACCTCTAAGCTAATAAAGAGTGGCGTTTTACCATAGATCGTCTAGCTCATGGGGCTAGTTCACACGATGACAATCAGCTAGCCTTCGCTTTCTTTTTCTCTTAACCCATCTTTGTATAGTGCTTTTAACAGCGAAATACCCATGAGGATCATCATGAAGGAGAAAGGAATAGCGCCCACTATCATGGCCGACTGAATAGCGTTTAAGCCTCCGGCCAAAAGCAAGGCTCCTATTACCGCAGTTAATAATAAACCCCAGATAATAATGTGTGCCTTACCTGCACTCTTCGTAGATCCACCTGCGGTAATGGTATTGACTACCAGTACTGCAGAGTCTGCAGAAGTGATTAAGTAAGTTAACAGCAAGACTACAATTAAAAAGGACATCACAGCTGCACCCGAATCAAGCATCACGTTAATCACTTCATATAGCTGAGCGGTTAGGCTTTGTGCAAAAATAGAGCCTTGTGCCACGCCGCTTAGCTCTAGGTCAATGGCTGTGCCACCTACCAATGTGAACCAAAGGAAACACATGAGCGAAGGTGCAATAATAGCGCCTAGGGCAAATTCACGTATCGTTCGATTCTTAGAAATACGTGCCAAGAAAATACCCACAAACGGTGCAAACGCGATCCACCAAGCCCAATAGAAAATAGACCACCAGCCTTGCCATTCGCCAGGGCTACCTGGGCCATCAGCAGGGAATACAGTGAAGGTCAGGGCGGGAAGGTTAATCACATAAGAGAAGATACCCTTACCCAACAACTCCAAAGCAAACATGGTAGAGCCAAACAGCACAAAGAATAACAGCAAGCCCATAGACAAGATCATATTTAAGTTACTGAGCCATTTGATGCCTTTACCTACACCAGACAATGCAGACAGTGTTGAGCAAATCATCACCACGCCCAAGGCGACTAGTAGCGATGCCGTAGACGGCCCACCTGCACTGGCTACAAGCCATTCAGCCCCTGTGATATTGTAAAGTCCTGATGAGAATGAATCTAAGCCTAAACCAATGGTTTGAGCAATGCCTAAAATGGTTGCCACTATGGCTGTAATATCAACCACATGCCCCAAGTTACCTTCTAAAGATTTACCAAACAAAGGTGCAAGCGTAGAGCGGATGGTTAACGGCAAACCACGTGAGTAACTAAAGAAGGCCAATGAAATACCTACCAATGCGTAGCAAGCCCAAGCCCCTAC
>JAIBDW010000067.1 GCA_024686035.1 Oceanospirillaceae bacterium | reverse complement strand
TCTTGCAGCTCACAGTCAAACTGCTCTGTAGTCACACTGGCTTGGGCTCTAGCACTATATCTAGCGCCGCTGACTGTGTGTTGATTAATCAGCTCATTAAGCTTGTGCATCACTTCATCATCTACAGTGAGGTCATTGGCACCTATATTTTCTTCTAAGTGCTCTAGATTTTGAGTGCCTGGTATAGCAATAATGTTTTCACCTTGAGCGATCACCCATGCCAAGGCAAGCTGGCCTGGGGTGCAGCCTTGGCGTTTGGCTAAGTTTAGATAGGCAGGTAATAAAGACAAATTTTTGGGGTAGTGGTGGGCATCAAAACGGGGCATGCTTTGGCGTAAGTCTTGCTCACTAAGCACTGTGGTGTCGTGTAATTTATTGGTTAAAAAACCTCTGGCTAAAGGGCTAAACGCCACGTATGCCGCAGCTATTTTTTGGCTGGCTTTAAGCACTTCTATTTCTGCATTACGTGTCCATAAAGAATATTCTGATTGAATGGCGCTAATGGGGTGCTCCCCATGCGCTTTATAAAGGTCGTTTGCACTGATCTCCGACACCCCCACTGCACCTATCTTCCCCTCACGCTGCAAGTCACCCAAGGTACCTATGCTGTCTTCAATAGGCACTGTGAAGTCACGCCTGTGTAAATAATACAGGTCTATATGATCAGTTTGTAAACGCTTTAGGCTTGCTTCGCAGGTTTGTCTGATATGCTCAGGCCTGCCATTCACACTAGGTTTACTATCTGGCGTTTGGCCAAATCCACACTTACTTGCCAAAAAAAACTCACTTCGCCGTGACTTGATAAACTGGCCTAACATGGTCTCATTATGGCCATAACCATACACTGCGGCTGTATCCAGCATGGTGTAACCTAGGTCTAGTGCTTTATGAAGAAAGGTTTTACAATGAGCGTCACCACTTTTTTCACCGTATCCGTGAGAGAGGCTCATACAGCCCAAGCTCACTGCAGATACGCTGTGGTTGGCAAGAAGTCGTGTGAGTTTGGCCATGATGTCGTTCCGTTTAACAAGCACTAGAATAAATCCCAAGGGCTAGTTTCTAGGCTTAGCGGTACTTTGTAAAGCGGGTTTTAATCAAGGGTGCAACATACTCTCACTTAGTCACCACCCCCATTACATTAGTTTGGGCGATCACCCTGTCATCACCTAGGGTTTGTAATACAAACCATAGCTCGCGCCAGCCTTGGCAATGACTAGTTCTAAATTTTAATAGGTTTGTCGCCTTTGGGTTTAGTAATAAAAAATCAGCTTCTTTGCCTACACAAAAATTGCCAATTTTATCGTCTATATCAAGAGCTTTAGCACCGCCCAAAGTAGCAAGGTAGAGGCTTTGCTCTGGGGTCACATTATGGCCTTTTAGCTGCTGCATTTTATAACCATCAGCTAGAGTTTGTAACATGCTAAAGCTAGTGCCGCCTCCCACATCACTGCCCATACCTATTTTAATACCGCAAGCTTGCAGCTTCTTCATAGGGAACAGCCCTGAGCCAATAAATAAGTTAGAGCTTGGGCAATGGGCAATGGCTGAATCTGTAGCGGCTAATCTTTCACACTCTTGGTCACATAAATGAATACCATGAGCAAACACGCTGCGCTTGCCTAGTAAGCCTGCTTGGTCATAGACGTCTAGGTAGTTTTTTGCTTTGGGAAAGAGCGCTTTTACCCACTCTATTTCATCCACATTTTCAGACAAATGAGTGTGCATATACACCCCTTCGTGTTCGGCTAATAAACGCCCTGCCGCTATTAGCTGCTCATCAGAAGAGGTCGGTGCAAACCTTGGGGTGATGGCATACTGCAGTCGATCGACCCCGTGCCAGCGCTCTATGAGCTGCTTGCTTTGGTCATAGCTAGATTGGACGGTGTCCAACACGTTATCTGGCGCATTGCGATCCATCATTACCTTGCCCGCAATGATACGCATCTTGTGTTTTTGTGCTTCGCTAAATAGTGCATCGACAGACTCAGGATGCACAGAGCAAAAGACTAGCGCTGTCGTCGTGCCATTTTGCAATAGCTGGTTAATAAACACCTTAGACACTGCGGCCGCTGTTGCGGGGTCTTTGAAACTTGCTTCCACGGGGAAGGTGTAGGTGGTTAACCAGTCTAAAAGCTGGGTGCCATGAGCTGCGATCATTTGTGTTTGCGGGTAATGAATGTGGCAATCTACAAAGCCTGGCACGATAAGATACTCTCTGCAGTCTTCTACCTCAGCCAGCTGTTTAGGGCTTAGCTCGTGCTCCAAAGACTCATAAGCGCCCATTTTATACACTAAGCCATGTTTCACCCACAGCAAGGCATCCGCATGATATTCCACGGCGTTAATATCTTTTTCTGGTTCACCTAGGCAATGTAATAGTGGGCCTCGTAACAAACGTTCAGTCATGGTGTAACGCCTCTTTATTCTGTATGGCAGCGTGCTGGGCTGATGTGGGTGCTGCGCTAGTTGTTTGATATAGTTCCATCACTTGGGCTGCTATCGCAATGGCAACTTCCATGGGGTGTTTGCCGCTTATTCCCGCTTTGCCCATGGGGCAATGCAAATGCTCAATAGTCGTTTGATCATAGCCTTTTATTGCAAGCCTTTGGGCAAATTTGCGCCCTTTTGTCACTGAGCCGATCACACCTATATAGCAGCTGTCCCCTCTATCAATGATCGCTTGGGTGAGCGCTAAATCTACTCCATGATGATGGGTCATTATTAAGTAACAACTATTTGGCATACAATCTGCCACATGGTCTTGGGGGTGCTCTTCATGTACGCCCTTCACCCCTTCTGGCATTTTTTTAGGCAGCATGTCATAGCGACTATCCACCCACGATACTTGCACGGGCAATTGCGCTAATAAGGGCACAAGAGCTCTGCCTACATGGCCTGCACCAAACACCACTACGGGCATTTTGCTGGCGCTAAACACTTCATACATCAAGCTCACTTTGCCACCACAACATTGGCCTAAGCTGGCTCCAAGGGGGTAATCGATAAGTTGGGTTGAAACGCCTGTAGCGGCTTTATTAGCTAGTCTATTGGTTAGCATATCGGCTAACATTTCACGGGCGTGGGCCACCGCCTTATATTCTAGATGCCCGCCACCGATGGTATCAAATTGGCCTTTTTGAGTGACTAAAATTTTACTGCCCACACCACGTGGGGACGAGCCTTGCAACGCGATAATACTCACAAGTACATAGCCCTGATTTTGCTGCTCACATTGCCATTGGGCTTTAAGCCAAGCCTTCATGATGCACCTCGCGCAGTTGGATCAGCCTGATGTTTTGCCTCTTGTAGTGCCCATAACACACGCTCTGGTGTAGCTGGTGCATCAAGCTGTGGGTTGGTTTTTTCACCCCCAAAAGCCCATATGGCATCACGGAGTGCGCTCCACACTGAGATACCATGCATAAAGGGCGGTTCGCCCACTGCTTTAGAATGGTAAATAGTCGCTTCATGATTTTTACTATCTTTTAATAAGGCCACATTAAATTGCTTAGGTGTATCACCCACTGCAGGGATTTTATAGCTAGCACCTGCGTTCGTTTGCAGGCGGCCATCTTGCCCCCACACGAGTTCTTCAGTGGTCAGCCAACCCATGCCCTGAATAAAGCCCCCTTCTACTTGGCCCAAATCAATGCCTGGGTTAATGCTTTCACCCACATCATGCAATATATCCACTTGGGACACAGTGTAAGTACCCGTGTAAGTATCTACTTCCACTTCGCTTACGCTTGCGCCACAAGAATAGTAGAAAAACGGCCTGCCTTTGGCTTGTTCACGATCATAATAAATTTTGGGTGTGCGGTAGTAGCCAGTAGCAGACATGGAAATACGCGCCAAATAGGCTTCTTGTGTAAGCTGGGCAAAGGTTATTTGGTGCTTAGGCCAGCACACATTACCTTGACTAAAATCTATATCTTGGGCAGCCACTTGATAGGTTTCTACGAGGTAGTCAATTAACCGTTGTTTAATCGTTAATGCGGCTTTGCGCGCGGCTTGGCCATTAAGATCTGTACCACTTGAAGCCGCCGTAGGTGAGGTGTTTGGCACCTTGTCTGTGCGAGTGGATGTCACTTCTATATGAGCCAAAGGCAAACCTAGCTCTGCCGCCACTATCTGGGCAATTTTAGTATATAAACCTTGACCCATTTCTGTGCCGCCGTGGTTCACTTGCACCGTGCCATCGGTATAAATATGCACCAATGCGCCTGCCTGATTGAGGAACATGGCGGTAAAAGAAATACCAAACTTTACAGGCGTTAAGGCTAAGCCTTTAATATAACGGCCACCGCTTTTAACTGCGGCTTGGTTATGGCACCGTATGGCTTCTCTGCGGCCCCAATAATCACTAGATTCCACTAGCTCTTCTATAATACGTTGTAAATCTACGTCCGTAACTGTCTGGTGGTAGGGGGTGGTATTACGCTCATCTTTGCCATATAGATTCATCTGGCGTATCAACAAAGGGTCTTTGCCAAGGCTGCGGGCAATATCATCTAGCATTTGCTCTGCTAGTATCATCCCTTGTGGCCCACCAAAGCCTCTAAACGCTGTATTGGAAACTGTATTTTGGAACCAACGATGACCAGTAATCGTCGCGGCGGGAATGTAATAGGCATTATCGGCATGAAACATCGCTCTATCAACAATGGCATCAGACAAGTCTGGGCTGCAGCCACATAAGCCATTTACCTGCGCATCTAGCGCTGTGATAAGCCCATCATTATCAAAGCCCACTTGAGCTTGGTTTACAAACGGATGGCGCTTACCTGTAAGGGTCATATCATCACTGCGTGCCAAGCGTAACTTAACCGCCTTTTGATTGCGCACTGCAAGCAACGCAGCCAGGCAGGCCCACTGTGCAGCTTGAGTTTCTTTACCGCCAAATCCGCCACCCATGCGGCGCATATCCACCACGACTTTATGCATAGGCAGGTCTAACACTTGCGCCACCAGCTTTTGCACCTCACTAGGGTGCTGGCTAGAGCAGTGCACCAACACCCCGCCGTTGTCTTGTGGAATCGCCAAAGACACTTGTCCTTCAAGGTAAAAATGCTCTTGCCCACCGACCTTTTGATGGATATTAAGGGTGTTCATAGATTGCTTTAAGGCCGCTTGGCTGTCCCCTTTCACAAGGCTGTGACTGGGCCGAACCTGTTTATTGCTTAGTTTTGCATCTGCTAAGGTTAAGATGGGTTTCATCGCCTCAATTTCCACTTGGCCAAGTAATGCTGCTTTACGGGCCGCATCACGTGTAGTGGCCGCCACAGCAAACAAAGGCTGGCCAAAGTAGTCTATGCGCTCCTCTACCAATAACGCATCACCACTATATACTGGGCCGATGTCTGTTTTACCCGGTATGTCTTTTACAGTGATCACATCCACCACACCCAAAGCATTGGCAACATTTGTCAGATCTTGGCTTTTTAACCGGCCACAAGCCACATTAGCCATGCCTACATAGGCGTGCAAGCACCCTTGGGGGGCTACAATGTCGTCGATATAAAGGGCTTTGCCAGTAAGGTGCAGCTTGGCACTTTCATGGGGTGTGGGTTTGCCTAACATGTGCCCGTTGTCGCGATCTTCAGCGGTTACTTGTGCTGATTTAAGCTCTGGTAATTTTCTCATGCACACGCCTCCTTTAAGAAACCTTGAATCAGATTAGCAGTCACTGTTTGACGATATGCGGCGCTAGCTCTCATGTCATCTATAGGCTGGTAATCTTGGGCCAGCATAGCTGGCACTTGACTCAAAAGTTTGGGGGTTAGTATTTTACCTAAAAGCTGATCTTGGGTATTGGTGGCCATCTTAGGGATAGCCGCCATCCCACCACAGGCAATATCAATCTGGGTAATCATCTTGTCTTCTATAGTAATACTCATGGCAACACAGGTGGCTGATATGTCATCTTCAACACGTTTACTTACTTTTTCCACAAACACCTGCATTGCCTTTGCAGGCGCTTGATCTATTAAGGGTAAGGGTAATGGCATGATAATACTGTGAATAAACTCCCCTAAGGCCAAGGCATTTTGCTTATAACCTAGATAAAAGTCTTTTAATGCAATGGTGCGTTGATTCATGCCTTGCTGGAGCAGCAACTTAGCATCCAATACCAGCAATAGTGGTGGCGTGTCAGCAATGGGTGAGCTGTTGGCAATATTTCCCACCAAAGTGGCTCTATTGCGCACTTGCCGCGAAGCAAAGCGAGCCAATAAATGCGTCATTACCGGCAATCTTTGTTCACAAAAGGCTTCGACAATGCTTAGGCTTACACCGGCACCTACATGCATTTGGTTATTGTGCACTTCTATGTGCTGTAGCGAAGCCACACTAGACACATCAATCAAGCCATTGATGGATTTAAGGCCTTGGGTTATATCTAAGGCTAAATCTGTAGACCCTGCCACAAGCCTTGTATTTGGTGCTGCCTCATAAGCTAAGGCAAGCTCTTCTACGCTGCTTGGAGATTGGTATGCTGGTGTCTGAATATCTATGGAACTTAAGGAAGAGGGCGTGTGAACCTGCATGGTTTGCAGCTGGCTAAAACACCGCTCATACCCACCCATTAACTCAAACAGAGGGTCTTCATTTCTATCCCTATCCATAGGCGCCAATTGGTCTGCGGCTAAAAGAATGGGCTGGTAACCCGTGCAGCGACAAAGATTACCTGATAAAGCCAGCTCTACACCATGACGATGCTTTGCAAACGCTTTTGCACTGGATAATACACTGGGCTTTGTATTGAGCCACCACACTACCAAAGACATCACAAACCCCGGCGTACAAAAGCCACATTGGCTAGCATGACAATCCAACAGAGCTTGTTGCACAGGGTGTAATTTGTGCCCCTGCAAACCATCTAAAGTGATCACATGAGTGCCATCAAGGCTACCTAGTAAAGCAATGCAGGCATTGACGCTTTGATATGCAATAGACCCTTGGTAAATACGACCCACGATCACAGTGCAAGCGCCACAATCACCAACGGCGCAGCCTTCTTTAGTGGCACTTAAGTGTCCAGACTCCCTTAGCCATTGCAATAAGGTGGTGTGTGCAGCTGGCTCTATTATGTGAGTCGCTGTTTGATTTAATAACAGACGCATTTGTTGTACTCCAACTCGTTAGCGCCCTATCTTCTCAATAGCTGTCTATTTAGTCAACTTTTCGTTTGACCAAATAGTATACTTAATATACATTAGCGATACATTGAGCACCGTAAAGCGGCTAAAGCTAGCACACAAGGCCATATTCTATGAGTAAAAAAATTGCTAGAGGCCCCTACAAACCAGGCCGCATAAGAGCACAAAGTAGAGATTTAATCTTACAAGCGGCGCTGGCAGAATTTGCCTGCCATGGGTTTCGTGGCACGACTATGCAACGCATCGCGGAAGCTGCGCAAGTGCCTAAGGCCAACATTCATTATTACTTTTCTAACAAACTAGGCCTGTATGGTGCGGTATTAGAGAACACGCTAAA
Source organism: Oceanospirillaceae bacterium (assembly GCA_024686035.1). Lineage (GTDB taxonomy): Bacteria > Pseudomonadota > Gammaproteobacteria > Pseudomonadales > Balneatricaceae > Njordibacter. Next base: position 3,050 of record JAIBDW010000067.1, on the reverse strand, counting down.
CCTATGGGATGCGGTATTTAATGAAATTTCAGACCACGATGAACCCGCTGATGTACTCAGTAGTTATATTGATGCAAAAATAGAATTTTCTCGCACTCACCCCAAGGCTTCACGATTATTTGCTAAGGAAATGATTAGTGGCGCACCCCACTTAAGCGCATACCTACAACAAGATTACCGGCTATGGTTTAAGCAACGTATGAGTATTTTTGAAAGCTGGATTGCTCAAGGAAAAATGGATAACGTAGCCCCTGCCCACGTGATTTTTATGATCTGGGCTAGCACTCAGTATTACGCAGACTTTGAACCACAAATTCTTATAGCAACCGATACTAAAACTGTATCAGAACAGGCTTTTTTAGACGCTGCAGAGTCTATTAAACATATTATTCTTAAAGGTTGTGGTATTCGCTAAAAGCTCGTCCTTGAGCTGATGATGACTAGACAATGCACACTAAGTGTCTTCACCTTGTGCCATGTATTGTTGATCAAGTTTTACCAGTGGCTTTTCATGCAGCACGGCCTCAAACGATTGCAAACGTTTGTACACTGATAAAAGCTCTACAACGGTTGGCCATACATTGATGAGGTATTGGAAGGAACTACTAACTTGGCCAAAGGCCGTCAAGATCTGCTGTAAAATACCAAAAGTAATAGTGCCCGCAACGATAGTGGGTATGAGAATAATGTAAGCAAATAGGTTATCTGCTTGCAAATAAAAGCTTCGCGCGACGTTAAAATATAAGTAGTGAAAATACAGCTTAAAGTAATTTTTGCGCACATTACCAAATAGTTCGCTCAGTGTTTGAGGTTGAGCACGGTCTGCATAATCTTCGCCGTAAACCAGCTCTTTACGAAAAGCGGCCTCTACCCGTTGGTTTTTAAACTCTAAACCCGGTAGCTTGATCCCCACAAGTGCCATGAGCATGGTGCCAAAGACAGACCAAAAAATAGCGGCGTAAAATAGCGGCGTAGCGATAGCCCCGACAATAGGCAACTCTGTAACATATTGGGATAACGACCAAAGCACGGGCAAAAAAGCCACTAAAGTCATAAAAGCATCCACTAAAGACACACCCAAACCTTCCATAATGCTAGCAAAGCGCATGGTATCCTCTTGCACTCGTTGGGCTGCACCTTCTACGGTTCTTAGCTGTGACCAATTAGCCGCGTAGTAATCATTCATGGCGGTGCGCCAGCGAAAAATGTAATGGCTGACAAAAAAGCGTGCCATCACAAAAACAATAACTGCCATAAATGCAATTTGGCCAAAGATAAGGATCAAATCATAGAGTTGCGCCGCCGTGATACTGCCAGGCTGGGCTAACGCCTCCTGAATACTATCAAAAAATGGACGCCTCCAAGTGTTAATGGCCACAGACACCTGTACAGAAATATAGGTGCTAAACAAGATAAGCGCACTACCAAAGATAGACCACAACTGCCACTTATGCGGATGTAGCTTCATCCAGGTTAATCCAAACATCATCAAGGTGACAAAGTAATAAAGGTAAAACCAGAGAAAATCTGGGGTCATAAAATGCCCCAAACCAAGCACCGGCTCGGCATCTTCAGCGGGCAATTTAAAGCCAATAAAAGTGCCAAGATCAGTGCCAAAGCCATACCAAACACCAATGCATACGCTTGCCCACGCAACAAGGCTGATAAAAAACCACTTAGGGTTAGGGAAAAAAGACTGGAACATAGAAGTCGCCTATAAAAGATTTTAATTATTGTATGAACACTAAATATGGTAAATCTAATTTAGACAAATTTGCTGCAAATATCTACCTATAAAAATATATTGACACAAGATTAATTCAGTGAAAAGATGCCAACATTATCTTGGTATACCATAATACAAAGATAAAAATCATGGTTTATAAATATATCGGTTAGGGGGGGTTGCTATGAAGTTTTCTTTATTTGTCCACATGGAGCGCTCAGATCCAAGTAAACCTCACACAGAGCTTTTGGATGAACTAGTAGAGCTTACGCTCATAGCAGAAAAAGCTGGGTTTGAAACGGTATGGATTGGCGAACACCACATGATGGAGTTTACTATCTGCCCCAATCCGCTTAATTTTATGGCTTATCTAGCCCCCCTTACGAAAACCATTCGTTTAGGTTTGGGCACTATTGTGGCGCCATTTTGGAACCCTGTTCGTCTTGCTAGTGAAGCCGCTCTGGTAGATATGATGAGTAATGGCCGCCTTGATTTTGGTATTGCCCGTGGTGCCTATCAATCTGAATTTGACCGCATGACTGACAAGATGGCAGCCAAAGATGGTGGTGGGCCTTTGCGCGAAATGATTCCTGCACTACAAAAACTGTGGACCGGCGACTACGCCCACGATGGCAAGCATTACTCTTTCCCCACCTCTACCGCCGTGCCCGGTGTTACCCAAAAGCCTTTTCCACCGATGTGGGTTGCTGCTAGAGAACAAGAATCACACGACTATGCGTTAAAGAGCGATTGCAACGTGATGATCACGCCGCTTATTGCAGGCGACCAAAGCATTGAATTGGCTTGTGAACGCTTCAAGCAGGCCTGTGTTAACCACCCAGAAAAACCAATCCCCCAGTTACTTGCCCTGCGTCACACTTGGGTGCATGAAGAAGGTGAAGATTGGCGCAAAGGCGCCCAAGCCCTGCGTGATTGGTATGGCTATTTTTACGCCTGGTTTAAAAATGACCAAGAGCCCGTAAACGGCTTTGTAAAACCACTTAGCGATGCACAAATGGATGCAATGCCAGGCTTTGGTTTGGATGAGTTACATAAAAACCTACTTATAGGCACGCCAAAAGAAGTGACTAAGCGCATTAAACACTATGAATCTTTAGGTGTAACGCAATTTAGCTTTTGGAGTGATAACGGCCTACCCCATGAGCAAAAGAAAAAGTCGCTGCAATTGTTTATCGATCAAGTGATGCCCAACTTTAACTAAACCTATGACTTGAAACCAAAACCTATTAAAATATTACCAACAGGAAAAAACATGCATTTTGAAGTTCGTAAAGTGGTCACCTCCATAGAAGAGATTCGCATT
>JAIBDW010000084.1 GCA_024686035.1 Oceanospirillaceae bacterium | reverse complement strand
GACCGCCGATGGTAGTGTGGGGTTTCCCCATGTGAGAGTAGGTCATCGCCAAGCACCTCATTCAGTACTAAAAAACCCCTAGCCCAAAAGGCTAGGGGTTTTTTATTGGGCGTAAGAAAATTAAGCCAAGGCAAGGCTTCATAGCACCGGTAGTATGCAAGTGCTACAATCCGCAGGCTCAAGATCAAGGATGTCAGACATGCTCGAACTCACCCTACAATTTTTAGCCATCACCTTGTTTTTAGAAGTGACTCCTGGCCCTGCTGTATTATTTGTTTTATATCAGTCAGCGTTTAGTTTAAGAAACGCCTTTGCAGGTATTATGGGGTTACTTACATCCAATATTATTTGGATTAGTTTAGTCGCTACAGGCTTGGGCTTGGTACTAACACAAACACCAGCCATCTTTAATGGCCTACGTTTTGTAGGCGCAGCCTATTTGGTTTACTTAGGTTATAAAATCATCCGCTATGGGATTGGTAAGCCCTATGCTGATGAAAATACCCAAGCAGGACAGTATAAGAGCAAATGGTCAAGCTACCGACGAGGGATGTTCACCTCTCTATCAAACCCAAAAGCATTGCTGTTTTTTATGGCCTTATTTCCACAATTTACTAGGCCAGAACACTTTTCCCATGACATTATCTACTTTGGGGCCATCAAAATGTTATGTTTAGCGGTAGTGATGGGCGGCTATGCACTTATGGGACGTAAATTATTTAATTACATGGGTGGATCCTCTTGGGCCAACACCATATCTCGAGTCCTTGGTGGGGGCATTATTATTGCCGCTATCGCAGTAGCCAAAGGGTAACCTTGCTTTAACTAGCGAACCTTGATTACGCCATGACCCTAGACCCATAACCCTTTATACTAGGGCTCTAATAGTTACTTCGGTGAAACACTATGTATTTTGACCAGTTATACGCACCGCTTAAAGAAATGCAGGACTGGCAGCAAATAGCCTTTTCGGCAGCACTGTGCGAACGAATATTTCCCCATTACGCCCTGTTTGACAGTTTGTCAGAAACTAATCAAGTCGTTATTGCTCGCACAGCATTAGATCAAGTATGGAAACAGCTATCTTTGCGTGGCAATATGAATGCAGATACCCAGCTTAGTAAGGTTGAAGCCATCGTTCACAGTGAAGAAGATGAAAGCTTTGGGGCTGGGCTAGCATTTGATGCACTAGTGGCACTCATGGCCACCTTACACTGTGTCGATAATGCCAGCTATGAAGACGCAGCGAGTGTGGCTCATTTATCACGTGAGAGTGTGGCAAAGTTTGTGGAACTGCATGCAGATGATGAGCTCAGCGACGAACAACTTATTCGCCATATCTCAACTCATGAGCTTATGGTTAAGGAATTGGCTTTCCAGTCTGATGTTATGCAGCTTTTAATCTCCCAAAATGTTGCTAAATCAAATCAGATTGATCAACTTAAATCCATGGCAATGGCAGATGGCGTAAGCAATATTGGCATTAGCATGGATCACAGTTAACACCACTTAGGCTCTGAACACCCACAAACGCACCTGAATTCATCAATGTCAGATATCTATTTGGCACACAGGGAAGTATAGGAAAGGCTTTATGAAACTGGTCACTGGTTTTGGTTATCTGCTACAAGGTGCAAAACTACTTACTCATCCTGATTTAAGACTATTCGTATTATTACCCTTACTAGTCAATATCATTATGTTTGCTATTGGCCTTGGGTTGCTCATTTTTTTTATTGCTGGATGGATGGCTGATGTTGTTGGCTGGCTGCCGCAGTGGATGAGCGGCATTACGTCTTTGTTGTGGGTTTTATTTGCTATATTTTTTGGCATGGCCGTGTTTTTTAGCTTTAATATATTGGCCAACTTTATTGCAGCGCCACTTAATGGCTTATTGTCAGAAAAAGTACAACAACACTTAACGGGAGAAGTGCTGGGTGATACTAGCCTTGGGTCGGTGCTAGCAAGTATTCCTGGCTCAGTGGGCCGAGAAATCACCAAGCTCAGCTACTATTTGCCTAGAGTCCTTCTGCTTTTAATCCTTGCTGTCATTCCCGTCGTTAATATCTTAGTACCTTGGCTTTGGCTGTTATTTTCTGCGTGGATGATGGCCATCCAATATGTCGATTATCCAATGGACAACAACGGCATTAGCTTTAGAAAAATGAAGAAGGCAGTCAGTAAGGAACGCTTTTTGCACCTAGGTTTTGGGGGGGCAATGTCTATATTGTTAATGCTACCCGTAGTCAACTTCTTTGCAATGCCCATCGCGGTAGCTGGGGCGACCGCTTTATATGTCCATCAGCACAGGCCACTTAAGCAAGCTGAAGATGACCTACCAATAATTGACCAATAGTCCAATCCATACGCTAAATGCTGCCCAGTGACTATTGATAAACGCTTTAAAGTAATTATCCTTATTACGGCTTCGGCCTAGCAGGTGCTGGTAGATAAACATCCCTGCCATGACAGCCACACCCATATAAAAAGGCGTGTTAAGTTGGTTGATCAAGCCGATTACACACAATATAGTCACACAGGCAGCCTGAAACAGCCCAATGATTCTCAAATCCCAAGTATTAAAAAGGATTGCGGTGGATCGTAATCCAATTTTCAAATCATCATCTCTATCGACCATGGCGTAATAAGTATCGTATGCAATGGTCATACATACTGCAGCGGTAAAGGCTAACCAAGCAGTGGAATTAGTGGTCTGTGTCTGGGCCGCATATCCCATAGGGATAGCCATAGCAAAAGCGGCACCTAGGACTGCCTGAGGCCAATGAGTAAAACGCTTCATAAATGGATAAGCGCCAGCCAATAAAAGCGCTATAAGAGAAAGCTTGAGAGTGTATCCATTGGTGAGGAGCACTAACATAAACGCTATTGAACAGAGTCCAAAAAATAACCCTAAGGCTTCTTTAGCGCTAATTTCACCTGTTGCAAGAGGCCTTTGTTTGGTGCGCTCAACGTGGCCGTCTACTTTACGATCTGCATAGTCATTAATAACGCAGCCTGCAGCCCTCATGACATAAACGCCGATCACAAAGATGACCAGCACATCTAGCCTTGGCATGCCCTTTGCAGCCAACCAAAGCCCCCATAAGGTGGGCCATAGCAGTAAATAAGTGCCCACTGGTCGGTCTAGACGCATAAGGCTTTTAAATTGGGGCCAACGAAGAAGTAACGCCATTACAGTAAAGCTTCAACCTATATCAAAGACACCATGCTAACATATACGCCATTGTTATCGTTGTTGAAAATCATTACTAAGTCGCAATTATGCTACCAAAAGTACATCACATTTTATTTGTTTGCACAGGTAATACCTGTCGATCTCAAATGGCCCACGCCATGGCTAAACAATGGGTAAAGCAACACAAGCTGGATATAGAGCTTGAGTCGTGTGGCATGAGTGCAAACGCAGGTGAGCCGACAACCAAAGAGGCGCTTCTGGTGCTATCTAAAGCCCAAATCAACTGGCAAGGCACCAGCAGGCAACTAACCATAGACGATTTAGAATGGGCGGACATAGTATGGGCAATGACCCAAGAGCATCTGGATGCAGCCATAGAGCTCGGTGCAGATTTACTAAAAGCCAGTGCCCCTATATACCAGCTATTGGCATACCAGGCCGAGCTAGTGGACCCTTTAAATTGCGGCCTTGTCCGTTATCAACAGCTGTATGATGAGCTGGATGTCTTAATACCTAAACGTCTTGCGGCAATATAGAGGCCATGGGAGGCATGAAAACTTCGGTGACTAACACACCTTTGCCATCCAGATAGAAAACTGATCGTCGTGCCCAATGCTTTTGTTGGCTGTTATTTTGTTTCAACTGAGTGACTTGAAGGGCGCCCCGTCTCATATTGGAGTGTTTAAATAATACTTCACCAAGGGGTTTGGTACCGATACTTTTGAGCAGTCGCAAACGACCTTTTAAGGTACTGTGAGGTATAATGCTGCGAGCACAAACCCATACTTGTTGGTGGCACAGAAGCTCCACTTCACGGATAATCGCTTTTTGGCGTGGTTTTAGGTTGAGTGCTTGGGCTTCTGATGGGCTTGGAATGCCCCAGGCGTTGCTGCCCACGCGAACTGAAAAGTGGCCATGGCTTGCACGTATAAGCCTTTGAGTTAACGAGCCTTTGTCCTGCAGCCAAGCTTGCCAATGGTGAGGAATCGTGTGGTGCATTGCACGTTTATAGCTATGCCATGTACAAGGATAAGGCATTTGGGAATGAACTAGAGAAAAGGGCACAGTAAGCTCATTAGTTAGGCGCAATAGAAAGGGGGGACATTGTATCAATAAGTTTAGCTCTAAGACACACTCGTTAGCGCATCAAGAAGTAATCAACACTATTCAAGCATGGCTTGAGCAAACAGTAGTGGGATTAAATTTATGCCCATTTTCTCATAGTGTGGTGGCTCAAAACCAAGTGCACTATGCTGTTTGTGATGAAGTTAGCGATATAAAGCTGAAACAGTTCTATGTGTCACAGATGGCTTTGTTACTCGATGCCGAGGAACAGGCCATTGCCACCAGCCTACTTATTTTCCCTAAAGGTCTGGACGTTTTTGATGATTACCTTGACCTGCTGGATTGGTTTCAACAATTATTGGAACAGGCTGACCTGACCGAGCATGTGCAGCTTGCATCTTTCCATCCACAGTACCAATTTGAAGGCGTGGGGTTTGATGACCTAAGTCATTTCACTAACCGAGCCCCCTATCCTGTGATTCACCTTCTGCGTCAAAGTCAGGTCACTAAAGCGTTAGAGCAGATAACCGATGCTCATAAAATATACGAAGATAATATACAAACACTTCATGAACTTGGCCGTGAAAAAGTCGAATTACTTTGTCCGTGGGGCAAATAGGAACAGCGTATGACCATGCATTTTCTCGCTATTGGCGGCACCATCGATAAAGTTTATTTTGATGCCTTAAGTGATTACAAAATTGGACCTCCCGCTGTGACTGAAATCTTACAGCGGGTTAAAGTAAATTTTGATTATGAAGTAACCCAACTGATCTCCAAAGACAGTTTGGAAATGACTGATAGCGACCGTGAAGAGATTGTTAATACAGTAAAGTTGCACCCAGCCAATCAAGTGATTATTACCCATGGCACAGACACTATGGTGGACACAGGGCAAGCGCTAAAACAAGTATCGGGCAAGACGATTGTGATCATGGGAGCCATGCAACCGGCGATCATGAAGGCCACAGACGCTGATTTTAATCTTGGCGTAGCGGTAGCGGCAGTGCAGGCGCTACCTGAAGGGGTGTACCTGTGTATGAATGGCAGAATCTATGATGTTGACAAGGTGTCTAAGAATCGCGCTCAGGCACAATTTCAGGATCTATAGAGGCAAGCTTTAGTTGCTAATGACCAACTCATTTAGAGCATAATGTTCATCTAACCACTGGCCGATGACATTGTTACCACAAAGATGGTGGGCGTAGTGCATGTGTAAGCAGCGAATTTGCTCCCAATCACGCAAGCCACCAATCCCATAAGTGCTTAGTAGCTGGTCATAACCTAAGTGAGTCAGTTGTGCCAAGTCTTCAGGTGAACAGCTTTGTAGACGCTGTGCCACATACTCACGTTGGTTTTCTTGATAAGCAGCCATCCAGATCGGATCGTCTTGTAAGCGCTGTTCTAGCAATTTCACAGTGCCGACCATTTCTATCTGACTAATCGCCTTATGTAGGTCTCTAGACGATAACCAATATAAAGTAGGGAATGGCTTTTCATCTACTAAAGGCCGCATTTTAAGCACTAATGGCACGCCACTAGAAGAGCTAGCAGCAATGCCCACCAAACCCCGCGGGCTCCGGCCTAACTGCTGTTCTATGACGCCAAGTTTAGCATCAAGCGCTTTGTTATCTTCAAGTGCGCAGCGCGATGAAGCTGTTTGTGTCACGTTGCTACGCTCCTAAAATTAACACCTGTAGATGGTGTATTAATGGCCTAAAATTTGGCTTAAAAACAACTTAGTACGATCATGTTGTGGATTATCGAAGAATTCATGTGGGTTGTTAGACTCGATGATTTCGCCCTCATCCATGAAAATAACACGGTCTGCTACTTTCTTAGCGAAACCCATCTCGTGAGTCACACATAGCATAGTGATGCCTTCTTCAGCCAAAGACACCATGGTGTCTAATACTTCTTTGATCATTTCAGGGTCAAGCGCCGATGTAGGCTCATCAAACAACATAATGTTTGGGCGCATACACAAAGAACGGGCAATCGCTACACGTTGCTGCTGGCCACCTGAAAGTTGTCCAGGGTATTTGTTAGCTTGCTCAGGAATTTTAACCCGTTCAAGAAACTCCATGGCGGTGGCTTCAGCTTCAGCTTTTGGCGTATTGCGCACCCAAATAGGTGCCAAAGTGCAATTTTCCAGCACGGTTAGGTGAGGAAACAAGTTGAAGTGTTGGAACACCATACCCACTTCGCGGCGCACAGCATCAATGTTTTTAAGGTCATTGGTAAGCTCAGTGCCATCTACTATGATGTCACCTTCTTGGTGCTCTTCCAAACGGTTGATGCAGCGAATCATGGTAGATTTACCGGAACCAGAAGGACCACAGATAACAATTTTTTCGCCTCTGGCAACTTCAAGGTTAATGTTTTTAAGAACGTGGAAATCGCCGTACCATTTGTTCATGTTACGAATTTCAATACACAGATCGTTGGTTGAATTACTTTGTGCTTCTGACATGTTGAGAAACCCTTAAAAAATTAGTTGTTATCGCTTATGGCCGGTATTTAGCTTGTTCTCTAAGTATAGAGAATAGCGTGACATGGCAAAACACGAAATGAAGAAGAAAACGGCGACGAAGAGGTAAACTTCAGTAGACAAGCCTAACCAGGCCGAGTCGGCGACAGACGCGCGACCAATACCCAGAGGGTCTAACAAACCTATGACAATTACTAATGTACTGTCTTTATATAGGCCAATGAAGGTGTTAACGATACCTGGAATAGATACCTTTAACGCTTGCGGCAAAATAATGAAGCGCATGGATTGGCCGTAGTTTAACCCTAGAGACTCTGCAGCTTCTAGCTGGCCTTTAGGTAGTGCTTGTAAACCACCACGAATCACTTCTGCCATATAAGCTGAAGCAAACAAACTAACCATAATTAAAACACGCAACAATAGATCAAAGGTGCTGCCAGGAGGTAAGAAATAGCTGAGCATCGTTGAAGCTACAAACAATAAGGTAATTAAGGGCACGCCTCGAATAAATTCGATAAACCCAATGCAGAAATACTTAATTATAGGCAGGTTTGATTGACGGCCTAAGGCTAGCAAAATGCCCAAAGGTAGTGAACATACTATACCTGTCACACCAATGGTTAAGGTGAGCATCAAGCCACCAAACAAATGGGTGCTAACACTTTCTAAGCCTAATCCACCAAGCAGCAACCAAGCCGCAATGAGTGGGTAAGCTAGAGCAAACCAAAGCATATATTTACGAGCAGGAATCTTATCCCATAATACCGCAGCACTAGCAACAACCAAAAGGATCGCTGTTAGGTTTACACGCCAGCGCAGCTCTGCAGGATAGAATCCATATACAAATAGGTTAAAGCGTTCGCCAATAAAGGCTAAGCAGGCGCCATCAGGGGCACAGTCTTTGCGAGATGTGCCAACAAACGTAGCATCAAGAAACAGCCAGTTGATAGCTGGAGGTATGGCTAAGTATAGAAGGTAAATCGCCAGTAGGGTAATAACCGAATTAG
>JAIBDW010000030.1 GCA_024686035.1 Oceanospirillaceae bacterium | reverse complement strand
TAAATTAATACGCTTGAGTATTTTTTGTCGGTCGTTTGCCAGTCAATGTATCGCTACCAAGCTATTGTTGAAAATGTTAATTTCATTCAATAAGCGCTCTTTCTTCTCCAGTACCTGCCTCAAGCTGGGCATTACAGCGTAGGCACATAGCTAGCAATTAAGTATAGTAAGCCCATGGGCTGGCCTTCGCTTAAGGCATCATTTTTTATTTTAACCTCACACAAGGAATCAGCATGAGTCATAAAATTTCAGGTGGTTGCCTTTGTGGCGCTGTAAAGTTTGTCGTTGATGACCGCTTTGATAAGTTTTATTTTTGCCATTGCATACAGTGCCGCAAAGTCTCTGGCTCTTCACATGCATCCAATTTATTCACCACAATCGATCATATAAAATGGCTAAGTGGGGTGGATAAAACAGTTCGTTTTGACCATAAAGAAGGGGAGTTTACAAAAGTATTTTGTAGTGAATGCGGCTCTGGATTGCCCTATAAATCACTCACTAGTGACTCTTTAATCGTGCCAGCAGGTAGTTTGGATGAAGAGCCGTCATTAGCTCCCCAAGCGCAAATATTTTGTGGTGAAAAGGCGGGCTGGTTCACCCATGGCATTAGCGCGCCAGAACACTTACGCTATGAATCTACCGATTAAAAGCTCGCTTCACTAGCCCTTTTTCTTTACTTTCTTAGCCTTGGCTTTAGCGGCCTTAGCTTTATCTGCTTTAGAGACCTTGGGCTTTTTAAGCCTCACTTTTTTCAACACAACGGGTTCTTCTTTTTTGGGTGAAAAACCTGGGAAGATTTTGCGCTCAATAGGGTTGCCAATATAGCGCTCTATGCGGCCTAGGTTTGGCCAGTCCATGGCATCTACTATAGACCACACGCTGCCTGTTTCGCCATCACGGCCCGTGCGGCCTGCACGGTGCACATAGCTGTCTGCCTTTTCTGGCATGTGCACGTTGATTACATGGCTTAGGCCGGGTAAGTCTACCCCACGAGCCATCACGTCTGTGGCCACCAATACTTTGGTACGGCCACGGCGCATGTCTTTAATCTGTTGGTTGCGGTCACTTTGGCGCAGGTCACCGTGCAGCCCTGTGCACTGGATGCCAAGGGTGCGTATCACTTTAAGCCATGTGTCTACTTGCTTTTTACTGTTTACAAACACGATGGCTTGTTTTACTTCGGGTAAGCGCAACAGGGCTTTAAGTAAGTGCTCTTTGTGCAGTTCGTTGTCTGCTTGGTAAACCCCTTGGCTTATCTTTTTAGCCACATGGCGTGGGGCTTCCACAGCCACCTGCACGGCGTTATCTGAAAGCAGGTCGTGGGCAAAAGCTTGCACCTTGTCGCCTTCTAAAGTGGCAGAAAACATCGAAGTTTGGCGATCTAAAGGCAACATATCTGAAATTTGATGAATAGCCTGAATAAAGCCCAAATCCAACATGCGATCGGCTTCATCTATTACAAACACAGTCACTAAAGATAAATCCAGCGCCATGTGTTCTTCAATTTCTAGCAAGCGCCCAGGTGTGGCCACCAGCACATCGATGGTTTGGGCCACCATGGCTTTTTGCATACCAAAAGGAACACCGCCCACAATAAGGCAGCTTTTTAAATGGTTATGGGCTACTAGCTGCTCTATTTGGTCATAGGTTTGGCGCGCTAGCTCGCGGGTGGGGCTAAGTATAAGCACCTTAGGCGTGCCGGCTTCTTGTCTTGGCGTGTCTAAAATATGCTGTAATGCGGGCAACACAAAAGCCAGGGTTTTACCTGTGCCAGTGGGGGCCGAGGCTAATACATTAGAGCCTTCCAACAAAGGTGGAATAGCTTTTGTTTGTATAGCGGTGGGCTGGGTAAATTCATGTTCTGAAAGGGCAAGAAGTAGCTCTTCATCAAGCATTAAGTCGACAAAAGACACGGCGGCATAACTCATTAAATATTCGAGCCTATAGGATACCGTATTTTGCTTATAATAGATTCAGCAAAATGCCCTCATAAGCCTACAAATGCGCCCAGTGTGTTAATTACTCATTAGAGTAGTAAAATTGCATGTATGGTATGGATACAGAGCAGGTTTAGCATGGTTTTTTGGGTGGGCGCTTTAGTGTAACTATGATGTCGTTTTCAGATATGCGACAATTTCTAGCACTGGGATACTGGCATCCATCTGGAATGCTATATTTATAGTCAATTTCCCATATATCATCTTGAACACTACACCTTGGTAAAGGTAAAACAGAGAACAACATGTCTGCTGATTCTAACAAAGACAATGTGGTGCGTTTGCACCCAGGTGCTGGTCGCAATAAATCTCGTATTCACCTGCGTGGACGCCAAGTTAATTTAGACACCTTGTCGCACTTGCGAGAGCTTATGGGTGACCAGCCGATCAAAGCCGACATGCTGGTGGAATACTTGCATCTTATTCAAGACGACATGGGTTTTCTGCCCGCAGCACACCTTGCGGCTTTAGCTCATGAAATGAACATTCCTATGGCACAAGTGTATGAATGCGCCTCTTTTTACGCCCACTTTGACATTGTTAAAGAAGACGAAGTACCACCCGCAGCGGTGACCGTGCGTGTGTGTGACAGCTTAAGCTGCCAGCTTGCAGGTGCGCAGCAATTTAAAGCGGCGCTAGAAGCAGGCACAGACCCAAGCCAAGTGCGCATTCTTAACGCCCCATGCATGGGGCGTTGTGACACTGCACCAGTGGCTGAAGTAGGCCACTATCATGTAGATAACGCCGATGCAGCAAAAGTAGTGGCTGCCATACAAGCAAAACACTTTCACCCAGATATTCCAGATTACATGGCGCTTGAAGCCTATGTAGCTGATGGCGGTTATAGCTTATTACAAAAATGTCTAGTCGGAGATTACACCTGGCTAGACATCCAAAAAGTGTTGGCAGATGCCAACCTTAAAGGCTTAGGTGGGGCAGGTTTCCCTACCCACATGAAGTGGAAGTTTGTGCGCCAAGAGCCCAAGCCTCGCTATCTTGCCATTAATGGCGACGAAGGCGAGCCTGGCACCTTTAAAGACCGCTTGTACTTAGAAACAGACCCGCATCGCTTTATTGAAGGTGCTTTAATCAGCGCTTGGGCCGTGGAAGCCGATGCGGCCTATATTTATTTACGTGACGAATACCCAGCAGCCCGTGAGATTTTACTCATAGAAATTGCCAAAGTAGAAGCGGCAGGGCTAGCGCCACAAGGCTTTATACACTTGCGCCGTGGCGCAGGCGCTTACATTTGTGGCGAAGAATCGGCTATGATCGAATCCTTAGAAGGCAAACCTGGTTTGCCTCGCCATCGCCCACCATTTGTAGCGCAGGTAGGTTTGTTTAACCGGCCCACGCTAGTGAACAACATTGAAACCGTATTTTGGATACGCACTCTAATGGACAAAGGCGCAGATTGGTTTGCAAGCCAAGGCCGCCATGGCTCGCAAGGCTTGCGCAGCTTTTCAGTATCTGGCCGAGTGAATAACCCAGGGGTTAAGTTGGCACCAGCAGGCATCACCATGCAAGAGCTTATGGATGAATACTGTGGTGGCATAGCTCATGGCCATGAGTTTAAAGGCTACCTTCCAGGAGGTGCGTCAGGTGGCATATTGCCAGCAGGTATGGCGGATATTCCCCTAGATTTTGGCACGCTTCAGCCTTATGGCTGTTTTATTGGTTCGGCTGCGGTAGTGGTATTGTCAGACCAAGACAACATGCGTGATGTCGTGGTGAATTTACTGAAGTTTTTTGAAGATGAAAGCTGTGGCCAGTGCACCCCGTGCCGAGTAGGTACAGAAAAAATGGTGAAGCTATTGCAGCGCCCAGATTGGGATCAAGCACTCATGGCCCAGCTAAGCCAAGCCATGTGCGACGCTTCCATTTGTGGTTTGGGCCAAGCTGCCTCAAACCCAATCACTACGGTATTTAAATACTTCGATGCTGACTTGATCGCCACCGATCTGTCTGCCAGTGCGGGAGATCGATCATGAGCCAAGACATTATTAATTTCACCCTAGACGGTGAAAAAGCCACCGCCAAAGCAGGTGAGAGCATTTGGCAAGTGGCCAAACGTATGGGTGAAACCATTCCCCACCTTTGCTATAAGCCAGAGCCTGGATACCGAGCAGACGGCAACTGCCGTGCGTGTATGGTAGAAATAGAAGGCGAGCGTGTATTAGCCGCTTCTTGCTTGCGCTCACCCAGTGAAGGCATGGTCGTCAAAAGTGCCTCCTCTGATCGTGCTCAAGTATCACGCAAAATGGTGTTGGAGCTTTTAGCCACCGACCAGCCAGCCCGTGAAGAATCTCCAGATAAAAGCTCACATTTTTGGGCCATGGCCGATCTATTAGCCGTAGATGCGACACAAGCGCGTTTTGAAACCACCATTAAGCCCTGTGCAGACAACAGCAGTAAGGCGATGCGGGTGAACTT
Organism: Oceanospirillaceae bacterium; assembly: GCA_024686035.1. Lineage (GTDB taxonomy): Bacteria > Pseudomonadota > Gammaproteobacteria > Pseudomonadales > Balneatricaceae > Njordibacter. Next base: position 15,253 of record JAIBDW010000030.1, on the reverse strand, counting down.
GCAGTCGTGTATCAACTGTAATTTATGTGTCATGGCGTGCCGTGAAGTGCAGGTAAATGACGTGATTGGCATGGCCAATCGTGGCTCAGACTCTAAAGTAGTGTTCGATTTTGACGACCCTATGGGCGACTCTACCTGCGTAAACTGTGGTGAATGTGTGCAGGCTTGTCCTACCGGCGCCTTAATGCCTTCTACGGTGACTAGTGAAGAAGGCATCGGTGACAGCGCAGACTTTGACCGCAAAGTAGACAGTGTTTGTCAGTATTGTGGTGTAGGTTGCCAGCTCACTTATCATGTAAAAGACGAGCGCATTGTGTATGTGGAAGGCCGTGATGGGCCAGCTAACCAAAGCCGTTTGTGTGTAAAGGGCCGCTTTGGCTCAGACTATATTCATCATGGTGATCGTATCACCAAGCCATTGATTCGCCTTGAAGGCGCACAAAAAGGCATTCATAACGATTTTGACCCTGCCAAACCCCTCACTCACTTTCGTGAAGCAAGCTGGGAAGAGGCGCTAGATTTTGCTGCCAAGGGTTTGACTAACATAAGAGACACTCAAGGCAAAAAAGCCCTTGCAGGTTTTGGCAGTGCCAAAGGCTCAAACGAAGAAGCTTATTTATTCCAAAAGCTAGTGCGCACAGGTTTTGGTAGCAACAACGTAGACCATTGCACACGCTTATGTCATGCCTCCTCTGTAATGGCGCTATTGGAAGGTTTGGGTTCGGGTGCAGTATCGGCTTCGTTTATGCAGGCCAAGCACGCAGATGTAGTGGTCATTACCGGTGCCAACCCCACCAATAACCACCCCGTAGCTGCTACTTTCTTTAAGCAAGCGGCAAAAAATGGCACTAAAATTGTCGTGCTAGACCCTCGTGGCCTAGCCATGAAGAAATATGCCAGCCACATGATTCAGTTCAAACCAGGCAGCGATGTAAGCTTCTGGAATGCCATAATGAACGTGATTGTGACAGAAAAGCTATACAACCAAACTTATATAGACGCTATGACCACAGGCTTTGATGTGGTTAAAGAGCATGTAAAACGCTACACCCCTGAAGCCATGTCGCTTGTTTGTGGTGTGGATGCCGAGCTTATTCGTGAAGTGGCCCGTTTATATGCCACAGCTAATAACGCCATGATCTTTTGGGGCATGGGTGTATCACAGCACGTCCATGGCACCGATAACTGTCGCGCCATGATTTCTGTGGCATTAATGACGGGCCAAATTGGCCGCGAAGGTTCAGGTTTGCATCCACTACGTGGGCAAAACAACGTACAAGGCGCATCTGATGCGGGGCTTATCCCCATGATGTATCCAGACTACAAGAGTGTGAATGTTGATAGCGTTAAGGCCATGTTTGAAGGCCTATGGGGCACGCAGCTGTCTGATGAGCCAGGCCTTACGGTAGTAGAAACTATGAACGCCATTCACCAAGGCACGGTCACTGGAATGTATGTGGAAGGTGAAAACCCAGCCATGTCAGACCCAGATCTGCATCATGCCCGTGGCGCTTTAGCCAAGCTTGAGCATTTAGTCGTGCAAGACTTATACGTTACAGAAACGGCCATGTATGCCGACGTTGTGCTACCTGCCTCGGCATGGCCAGAGAAAGACGGCACCGCTTCAAACACCAATCGCACTGTGCAAATGGGCAGACAAGCCGTCCAACCTCCTGGTGATGCACGTCAAGACTGGTGGATTATTCAAGAGCTTGCCAATCGCATGGGCCTAAGCTGGACTTACACCCATCCAAAGGATGTATTTGCCGAAATGAAACAAGCCATGCCAAGCCTCAATAACCTGTCTTGGGAGCGCCTAGAAAAAGAGCATTCAGTCACATACCCTTGCCCAGCAGAAGATCACCCAGGCAATGATATTGTATTTATCGACAGCTTCCCTATAGAAGGTGGCCGTGGCAAATTTGTAGCTGCAGACATTGTAGAGCCAGATGAGCGCCCAGATGATGAATACCCCGTTATTCTCACCACAGGCCGCCAGCTAGAGCATTGGCACACAGGTTCCATGACGCGCCGTTCAAAAGTGCTAGATTCACTAGAGCCAGAAGCAGTGGCCACACTTAGCCGTGAAGAGCTGGCTAAAATTGGCGCCAAAGCAGGTGATATGATCCGTGTGTCCACGCGCCGTGGCAGCATCGATATCATGGCCCGTGAAGACGCCGACGTGCCATCAGGAGTCATATTTATTCCTTTTTGCTACGTAGAAGCTTCTGCCAATATGCTTACCAACGCAGCATTAGACCCAGTGGGTAAAATCCCTGAGTTTAAGTTTTGTGCCTCACGCATTGAACGTGTTGTTTAGCATTTAGGGCGTTCTCTCTTGGTCAAAAAGGTCAGCTTAGGCTGGCCTTTTTTATACATTCATGCACAATGGTTGATGTTCATTTAGTGCCTTAAACTTAAACTCTTCATTAATTAGGTTAGTTTTAATATGCCAATATGGGTTGATGCAGATGCCTGCCCAGGCGTCATAAAAGAGATCTTATTTCGCGCTGCGCAGCGCTCGCAAATAACCACCACCTTAGTGGCCAATCAATACATCGCCACACCGCCTTCTAAAGTCATTAGCATGTTGCAGGTAGGCTCTGGTTTTGATGTGGCAGACAATGAAATAGTAAAACGCGTGGTGGCAGGGGATTTGGTGATTACCTCTGATATCCCCTTGGCCGCAGAAGTGGTGGAAAAAGGCGCCCAAGCTCTTAGCCATCGGGGTGAGGCTTATACCAAAGAGACCATTCGCCAGCGCCTAAGTATGCGTGACTTTATGGAAAACTTACGTAACAGTGGTGTGCAAACGGGCGGGCAGGCAGCCATGAATCATGCCGACAGGCAAACCTTTGCTAATAAGCTAGACCGGTGGATAGCCCAGCAAAATAAACAGGCCAATCCATGAAAATTGCAGACCTCTCTGGTTACCTTATTTACCCAAACCCGCAAGACAAAAGCCTTACCAGCCTTGTCACTGGCATAGATCACACAGGTGCGCCAGTGGAAGTGGACGTGGTGACAGAACGCGGCCTTACGGTGTATTTAAATAAACAAGAAATTGTCACCTTAATGACCTTGGGTGATCATCCTGAATATTTGGCTTTGGGGTTTTTGCTCAACCAAAACATGCTGCGCCCTGATGATATCGTCACAGGTGTTGATTACGATGAAGAGCTAGAAGTGGCCATAGTGCGCACCCAGCGAGAAACTAATTACGAAGATAAGCTCAAAAAGAAGGTGCGCACCTCAGGCTGTGCACAAGGCACGGTGTTTGGCGATATTATGGAAAAGTTTGACACCATCAAGCTTGCCAAAAACACACAGGTTCGCACCAGTTGGTTGTATCAGTTGTCTCGTATTATCAATACCACCCCCAGCATATACCAAAAAGCCGGGGCCATTCACGGCTGTGTGTTGTGTCACCAAGCTCAGCCTTTGGTGTATATGGAAGATGTGGGACGTCATAATGCCATTGATAAAATTGCAGGTTACATGTTTAAACACCAGATTAGCCCAGAAGATAAATGTTTTTACACCACCGGCAGGCTGACCTCTGAAATGGTGATCAAAACCGTTCAAATGCGCATTCCTATCCTAATTTCGCGCTCTGGTTTTACCGCTTGGGGTGTAGATTTAGCTCGTAAAGCAGGTTTAACTTTAATAGGTAGAGCAAAAGGTAAGAAGTTTGTGGCCTTGGCAGGCTATGAAAGACTCATTTATGACACTGATATTAATGCTATCGCCGATGAACCTAAAGGCGCAGGTCGTAACAATGCAGATTGAAGCTAACCAAATTGTAGGGGTGATTTTAGCCGGTGGTTTAGCGCGGCGCATGGGCGGTGGTGATAAATCTATGCTGCGCATTGGGGGACGTAAGATTTTAGACTATGTTGTAGAGTCCTCTTGTGCTCAGTTAGACAAGGTCATCATTAATGCCAATGGCGACCCAAAACGCTTTGCAGAGTTCAATCTACCAGTGCAAGCGGACATTGTGCCAGACTTTGCAGGCCCGCTGGCTGGAGTAGTGTCTGCTATGGCTTGGGTAAAGCAAAACCAAACTAATGCCACGCACATTATTACCTTAGCAGCAGATACGCCGTTTTTCCCAAAAGATTATGTGTCTCGCATGTTAGATTTAATGCAGCTTCATCAGCAACGCTTGGCCTGTGCAAGCTACCAAGGCCGCACTCAGCCCGTCTTTGGCTTATGGCCTATCGATTTATTTGATGATTTATATAAAGCCTTAGTAGAAGATGATCTACGCAAAGTAGATCGCTTTACTGCGCCCTATGGAGTGATTGATGTGCCTTTTGATGAGTTAGCTAGTAATCCATTTTTCAATGTTAACACTCCCCAAGACATCGCTTTGGGCGAGCAGCAGTTGGCAGCATATCAACATAGGGATACACTTTGACTTTCAACCTTGACCTTCCAAGCTGACTAATCACCTCTGTATGGTTTCTAATTTTGATCATTTGCCAAGCTTATAAGCTAAGCATCACCCATGCCAAAGCTAGCAAAGGGTATAAAGTTCACTAGTGTGCCCTTGGGTAAGTTGCCAGTGGCTTCGTCAACTTCTACCAAGCCATCGGCACGGGTCATGGATGTAAGAATGCCAGACCCATGGGAAGCACTGCGTAAAAGCACTATGGTGCCGTTATCTTGCACTTGCTGATACACCCTTAGCCACTCCCTTCGGCCTATTTTTTTCTTTACATCAAAGCCTAGTGTTTGAGCATAGGCTTTAGGTCGTTGCCAAGTGCCGCCGCCTATGGCTCTAATGAGCGGTTGACCAAACATAAGCGTGCACACGTTACTAGCCACAGGGTTACCCGGTAAGCCTAAAAATAACGCCTTGCCCACTTGGCCAAAGGCCAAAGGTCGGCCTGGTTTAATCGCTAAGCGCCAGCCATGTATTTGGCCTATATCGTTAAGCACTGCAGCCACATGGTCGTGGCTGCCAGTGGAAGCACCACCAGAGGTGATAATGAGTTGGTGGTTTTGGCTGGCTGCGCTTATGGCATCTTTAACGGTGTTGTAGTCATCTTGTAAAATACCAAGGTCTGTAACATCACAATGCAAGCTTTCAAGGAGCGCTTTGAGTAGGTGGCGATTAACATCATAAATGCCGTCTTCTGGCAATGCTTCACCTAGTTCATATATTTCGTTACCCGTAGAAAATAGCGCCACTTTCACTGGGTGATAAACCTTAAGGCTTGTGTTGCCTGTTGCTGCAGCTAGGCCAATGTCTTGAGGTCGTATTTGCTGGCCTTTAGTGATAATCACTTGCCCAGCTTTTACGTCTTCGCCTTGAGAGCGCCAATTTGAATGGGCTTTACAGTCTGGAGGGAAGGTCACTGTGCCAGAGCTTGTGATAGTGACATCTTCTTGCATCACTACAGTGTCGGCGCCTGTGGGCATTCTGGCGCCTGTTAACACGCGTATACAGTGTCCCTTGGCTAGCGAGATTTTGGCGCTACCACCTGCGTTGGCTTCAATGTCCATCAGTTTTAAGCTGAAATTATTGGTGGCCATTAACTCATCAAAATTATAGGCATAGCCATCTACAGCCACGTTATTAAATCTAGGGCTGTCATATTGGGTGCTCACATCCATCGCCAAGCGCCGGTTTAAACACTGGCCAATGGCTAACGTTTCTGTGCCCACTGTGCAAGTTGCAGCGTCTTGCATGCTCTGCCAAACCACTGATGCGGTTAATAGCTTTTGGTCGACACTGTAGCAATCGTTGCTAGTGTTGGGGGTAGCGTTGGGTTTAAGTGTAGGTTTAGCCACTAGGCCTGTGTGCTGTAATATAAAATCGCTCACTTGCTCAATGTTGTTTATATCCAGGGCAGGCACGCTTACATTTAAATGCTTTTGGTTTGAGGCCACCGCCACAATGTTTGGCATGGTATCTGCTAGATACCCGCTTGGGTTGGGCGCCAGAATGGCTTCTATTTTTGGGTGTTTTGCTGCTTTATAGCCTTCTACTATGACTAGGTCACAAGGCTCAAATAAGGCTAGTAATTGGTCAAGATTAGAGGTGTGTTGATGGCCATATTCATGCATTAAAGCCCAGCGTTTTTCGGTGGCTAATAAGGTTTGCGTTGCACCTGCTTCACGGTGCCTATAGCTGTCTCGGCCTGGCTCGTCTATGTCCACATTATGGTGCGCATGTTTGACGGACGAAACCTTGTAACCCTGTTGTGTAAGCTGCTTAATAAGCCGCTCTACTAGGGTGGTTTTGCCATTATTTTTCCATCCAACGATGCCGAAAACTTGCATGCTCTAATAATCCAGGTGCTGCATAACATGGGCTGATTGTACTGCATTTTTGGCCACATGTGACTTCGCTAAGGGCATATTTTTGTATTCATTTTTTGGCCGCTGATATGGCTTATCTAGATGCTTCTTTTTGGGTCGCAATTGAATAAGACGCAAACACCAACTTTCATCACAATACATCGGTAACACCAATTTTACGCTGCAATGCAGCCATTGCATTGCAAAGCACATTAGCGGATGAACCAATGAAAAAATATTCAGGCTTTAGCCTTTTTAAGCATTCCCTTAGTCACCATGAAAATTGGCAGGCTGCATGGCGTAGCCCACAACCGAAAAAAGAGTATGACGTGATCATCATTGGCGGCGGTGGACATGGTTTGGCGACGGCTTATTATTTGGCAAAAGTGCATGGCATTACTAATGTAGCCGTACTAGAAAAAGGCTACTTAGGCGGTGGTAACACGGCTCGTAATACCACCATTGTGCGTTCCAACTATCTGTGGGATGAAGCCTCAAAGCTCTATGATCACTCGTTAGATTTGTGGAAAGATTTAAGCCAAGACTTAAACTACAACGTGATGTTTAGCCAGCGTGGTGTTTTAAATTTGGGCCACACGTTGCAAGACATGCGCGACATTGAGCGCCGAGTCAATGCTAACCGGTTAAATGGCATAGACGGCGTGGTATTAAATACGGCAGAAGTAAAAGAGATAGTCCCCGTAATTAACGATTCACAAGACATCCGTTACCCTGTCTTGGGTGCTTCTTGGCAAGCCACTGGCGGCGTAGCTCGTCATGACGCTGTAGCATGGGGCTTTGCCCGTGGTGCAGACAGTTTTGGTGTGGATCTCATTCAGCAATGTGAAGTGACCGACATCATCACTGAAGAAGGCGCAGTAGTGGGTGTGCAAACGACCCAAGGTTTTATTGGCTCAAAGAAAGTAGCTTGCGTGACTGCGGGTAATTCCGGTGTGATGGCAGCCATGGTTGGTTTGCGTTTACCTATCGAATCTCGTCCGCTTCAGGCCTTAGTGTCTGAGCCTGTGAAGCCTATTATTGATACGGTCGTTATGTCTAACGCAGTGCACGCCTACGTTAGCCAGTCTGACAAAGGTGACCTTGTGATTGGTGCTGGCACAGATTCTTACAATGGCTATGGCCAGCGTGGTAGTTTCCACATTGTAGAGCACACCTTGTCGGCTATTTGTGAGTTATTCCCTATGTTTAGTCGTGTACGCATGAACCGAGCGTGGGGTGGTGTTGTAGACACTTGTCCAGATGCCTGTCCGATTATTTCTAAAACCAGTATTAACGGTTTGTATTTCAACTGCGGTTGGGGCACCGGTGGCTTTAAAGCCACCCCTGGGTCTGGCCATGTATTTGCACACACCTTAGCCCATGATGAAGCGCACCCTTTTGCTGCACCTTTTAGTTTGGATCGTTTCAACACGGGTCATTTAATCGACGAGCACGGCGCTGCCGGCGTTGCTCACTAATTCTTGGTAATAAGGAGACTTACACATGCACCATATTTACTGCCCTTATTGTGAAGAAACTCGTGAAGAGGAAGAATACTCTTACACAGGTGAAGCACACATTGAGCGCCCAAAAGACCCAGCTGCAATTTCTGATGAAGCTTGGGCTGATTATTTGTTCTTTCGTTCCAACCCTCGTGGCATTCATCACGAAATGTGGTATCACGCCGCAGGTTGTCGACGCTATTTTAACGTCACGCGAAACACTCAAAGCTACCAAATACATGAGACTTATAAAATGGGTGAGTTGCCAACAATTACAGCGGCTTCACTAGACCAAGCTGCACCGCAAGGAGATGCCTCATGAGCCAAGTTAATCGCTTAGCAACAGGTGGCCGTATTGACCGATCTAAGCCCATGAGCTTTTCCTTCAACGGTAAAACCTACCATGGTTTTGATGGCGACACATTGGCGTCTGCTTTATTGGCAAATGGTGTGGGTATTGTGGGGCGTAGCTTTAAATACAGCCGTGCAAGGGGTATTTTAGGCCATGGTGCAGAGGAGCCTAATGCTTTGATGCAGTTGCACACAGGCAATGCTGCAGTGCCAAATCCACGAGCCACTCAAGTGGAGCTCTTTGACGGGTTGGTCTCTGGTAGCACCAATGGTTGGCCTAGTGTTGAATTTGACCTGATGGAATGGGTAGGTAAAATGGGTGGCAAGATGATGCCTCCTGGCTTCTATTATAAAACCTTTATGGCGCCACAAAAAATGTGGATGACTTACGAAAAATTCATTCGTAAAGCCGCAGGGTTTGGCAAGTTGTCTTTAGCACCAGATCCAGACACTTATGACAAAATTAATGCCCATTGTGATGTCATTGTCGTAGGCGCAGGCCCTGCAGGTTTAACAGCTGCTCTAGAAGCAGGGCGCAGTGGCAAACGGGTGATCATTGTTGATGAGCAAAATGAATTTGGTGGCACTTTACTAGCCAACAACCAAACAGTAGATGGTGTAGATGCTGCTCAATGGGCGCAGCAAGCCACAGCCCAGCTAACCGATATGAGTAACGTGGTCGTGATGCCGCGCACCACTGCGTTTGGTTATTACGATCATAACTTTGTCTGCGCTTTAGAGCGCCGTACAGATCATCTTGGGCCTGTATCCACTTCGGGTTCGCGTCAGCGTTTGCATCGTATTCGTGCTCATCAAGTGATTTTAGCTACGGGTGCAATTGAGCGTCCGTTAGTGTTTGGTAATAACGATTTACCTGGCATTATGCTAGCCAATTCTGTGTCTACCTATATTAATCGCTATGCAGTAGTGCCAGGCAATCGGTGTGTGGTCATGACAACCAACGACTCTGGATATCAAACGGCTCTTGATATTCAAGCTGCAGGTCGCACTGTGGTGGCCGTAGTAGACTCAAGGCATGCGCCAGATGGCCGCCTTGTGCAACAAGCTAAAGCCGCAGGCATTGAAATAATGACAGGCCATGGAGTGACTGAAGCTCAAGGCAGCAAGCGTGTAGTGGGTGCTATTGTTGCACCGTTAGATGAGGCAGGGGATACCCTGACAGGCCCAGCTAAAACATTAAGCTGCGACCTTATTGCAGTGGCAGGCGGCTGGAGCCCTGTGGTGCATTTAAGCTGTCACACTGGAAGCCGCCCTGTATGGCAAGAAGATATTGCAGGTTTTGTGCCTGGCCCAAGCATTCAAAATCAACATTTAGCAGGTGCTATCACGGGAGACTATAAACTGTCTCAAGCGCTAAACGCAGGTGTACAAGCAGGTGCTGCTGCGGTGGGTGTTGAGTCTGCTCATGTATTTGACTGTGGCGATGAGTCCGAAGGTGCTGCTCAAGCACTGTATTTAATACCTCATACTAAGCCTGTCAGCCGCGCGCCTAAGCAGTTTGTGGATTTCCAAAATGACGTGACTGCTGCAGGTATTGAGCTTGCTGCCCGTGAAGGTTTTCAATCCATTGAGCATGTAAAGCGCTATACAGCCATGGGTTTTGGTACTGATCAAGGTAAAACAGGCAACGTGAACGGCATGGCGATTGTCGCTAAAACGTTAAACAAATCCATCGCAGAAACAGGCACTACTATCTTCCGTCCTGCCTACACACCAGTCACCTTTGGTGCTCTTGGTGGGCGTGATGTGGGTGTGTTGCTAGACCCTGCTCGGCATACCGCCATGCACCCATGGCACGTGGCTAATGGTGCGAAGTTTGAAAACGTCGGCCAGTGGAAACGTCCTTGGTATTTTCCACAGCAAGGTGAAACCATGCAGCAAACCCTAAATAGGGAATGTTTGGCAGTGCGCAACAGCGTAGGCATTTTAGATGCCTCCACTTTGGGTAAGATTGATATCCAAGGTAAGGATGCCCGTGAATTTCTTAACCGCGTATACACCAACGCATGGAGCAAGCTGGCGCCAGGCAAATGTCGCTATGGCCTAATGCTTAAAGAAGACGGCATGATCTTTGATGACGGTGTCACGGCGTGTTTAAGCGATCAGCACTTTTTGATGACCACCACATCTGGTGGCGCAGCGGCAGTATTGGGCTGGCTAGAACTATGGCATCAAACAGAATGGCCAGAGCTAGAAGTTTACTTTACCTCGGTTACAGACCAGTGGGCTACGTGTTCGTTTGCCGGGCCTAACTCTCGTAAAGTGCTTGAAAAGCTATGTACTGATGTAGATTTGTCTGCTGAGGCCATGAAGTTTATGGACTACCGCGAAGGCACAGTAGCCGGTATTAAAGCGCGTATCTTCCGTATATCCTTTACTGGTGAATTGTCTTTTGAGGTGAATGTACCCGCCGACCAAGGCCATTATATGTGGCAAAAGTTAATGGAAGCCGGTGAAGAGTTCGGTATTACACCTTATGGCACCGAATCTATGCACGTTTTGCGAGCAGAAAAGGGCTTCATTATTGCAGGCCAAGACACTGATGGTTCCATGACCCCTCAGGACTGTTTAATGGGGTGGGCGGTCAGTAAAACTAAGTCGTTCAGCTTCCTAGGTGAGCGCTCATTTAGTCGTCCAGATACTGCCCGTGCAGACCGTAAGCAGCTGGTTGGTTTGAAGCCGATAGACCCTACGGTAGTGATCCCAGAAGGCTCTCAAATTGTGATGGATCCTAATCAGCCTATCCCAATGGATATGATGGGCCATGTCACTTCCAGTTACTGGAGTGAATGTTTGGGCCACGGCATCGCCATGGGTACTGTAAAGGGTGGCTGCGATCGAATGGGCCAAACAGTATATTGTCCGCAGGCAGATGGCCGCGTATTAGCGGCGCAAATTTGCAGTCCAGTGTTTTATGATCCAAAAGGAGATCATCACCATGACTAACTCAACAAGTACACAAGCAACAGACATAATGGAATCACCATTGCATAATCATGTCGCACACACTAATGCTGACAATGCCGGTGTGGTAATGAGCGAAGACAAGTTTCGAGGTCATCTCAACTTAAGAGGCAACCCACAAGATGCTGATTTTATGGCAGCAGTGGCGTCTGTGTTGAGTGTGCCTTTGCCTACTGCGCCTAATACCAGTGCCCGTGCGGGCGATACAGTGGCCTATTGGCTGTGTCCTAATGAATGGCTGCTTATTGTGGCAAGTGGCACGCAAGGCCAAGTAGAGAATGCTTTGCGCCAAGCGGTTGCGGACAAAGGTGGTAACCAACATATTGCTGTGACGGATGTGAGCAGCGCTCAAACCTTGGTGAATTTATCAGGGTCTGGGGTGGAGCAACTGTTGCAAAAATCCACAGTGTACGATTGTCATGAAGCCAACTTTCCAGCTGGCAAAGTGGTGCAAACTACGTTTGCTAAAACGGGCACTACCATATGTAAGTTGGCAGATGGCTCTGTGGATCTTGTGATTCGTCGTAGTTTTTCAGATTACTTCTTTTTGTGGCTCCAAGACGCCAGTGAAGAATATGGATTACATATCGCTTAGCTTTTCGGCCTAATATAAATGCCAATAAAAAGGCCAGCTTATGCTGGCTTTTTATTGTGTCACTGTTTATAACTTTGCCGCCCTAATGGATCGCTCTTTTCCCCCAAATTTCTATTAAGCGTTGATCTCGGCCACAACTCCAACGGTAGTATCTATATCGCTTTGGGTAGTTTTTATAATAATCTTGATGGTAACTCTCGGCGCCCTTAATAGGGTAGAAGGTTGCTGCATCCAAAATAGGTGTCACAACATCGTAGTAGGGGAATTCGGCTTCTACGATTTTTTTAGAGGCTTGTGCAATGGCTCTTTCATCCTCGTTGGCTACAAAAATAGCACTTAGGTAGCTTGGCCCTTTATCGCAAAATTGCCCTCTATCGTCAAAGGGGTCTATATTAACCCAATAGTAATCGAGCAATTCCTTATAGGTTATTACTTGTGAGTCATAAGTAATTTCTACGACTTCGTAGTGGCCTTGGTGATTGCCACTATAGGTTGGGTTTTTTGCGGTGCCACCTGAAAAACCAGAGACCACATCAGTTACGCCTGCTAATTTTTCAAAATCTGACTCCATGCACCAAAAACACCCCCCTGCTAAAACAGTTGTTGCAGACATTACATTGGTAGTGAAGGTGAGGCCCAGACAGGCGATTAATACACTAAGGGTTTTAATCATCGCTTTATTTTCCTATTGTTTAGTGTGTTGATCAAATAACAACTTGATCAAAGGGCTTACCCTTGTGTGTATATACGTAAGGTGGCAGGTGATAGGTGCAGTTATTTTTTTAAAGTAACATTTTTGTTTTTAAATTGTATGCATTTTAGCAGCAACTAGATTATCCTGTTGGCAAATCATCTAACCAAATTAAGCGTCAATCCATAGGCAGTGATTTACAGGTTGCTATAAAAAGGGGGCACTATGAATATAGCCGTATCAGATTTAACGTTGCAGGATAAAGCTCAGTGGGAAGCCCTTTATTATGGGTATGCGCAGTTTTATCAAGTGCCTATGGATCAAGATATTCTTGATAACGTATGGGCATGGATTTTTGATCCAGACTGTGCATTTTATGCCCTTGTTGCCAAAGATGACACCGGGCGTTGTTTGGGTTTGATGCATTATAGGGCCATGCCATCACCACTTAGAGGCAAGACTGTAGGCTTTCTTGATGATCTTTATGTGTTACCCAAGCTTCGTGGTAACGGCATTGTGGATGCTTTGTTTGAAGCGCTTAATCGGAGCGCTTTGGACAAAGGCTGGCCGTTTATGCGTTGGATTACCGCAGAAAACAATTATCGTGGACGTAATGTATATGACAAGCTATCAAATAAAACCCAATGGGTAACCTACCAAATGCCTGTGGACTAGCACTTTAGAGCGACAACAAAGCCCGTAACTGCGCAGACAATTAGCCAATAACTATGTAAAATGGCGCCCTAAGGCTAGCTAGTCACCCCATGTTTTGGAATCTCTTGATGATACGCATTACTAATCTACAACTACCACTTGACCATGACGATCAGGCGCTAAATGACGCCATTTTGGCACGTTTGTCGATCCAGCAAGATGATATGTTGAACTTTGTAGTGCATCGAAGAGGTTATGATGCGCGTAAAAAAACTAACATCGTGCTTATTTATACCCTAGACGTAAACACCAGTGTCAATGAGCGTTTGTTGGCCAGTTTTGCTGATGATCAGTTGATTAAAGCCAGCCCGGACATGAGCTACAAATTTGTGGCCCATGCTCAAACCCAGGCACCAATGAACCAGCAACGCCCTTTGGTGATTGGATTTGGCCCATGTGGTTTATTAGCAGGTTTAGTGCTTGCCCAAATGGGTTATAAGCCTATTATTTTAGAGCGTGGGGCTGCAGTGCGCCAACGCACCAAAGACACCTTTGGTTTTTGGCGTAAAAAGGTTTTAAACACCGAATCTAATGTACAGTTTGGTGAGGGCGGTGCGGGCACCTTTTCTGATGGCAAATTGTACACCCAAGTAAAAGATCCCAATCATTACAGCCGCAAAGTGTTGGCTGAGTTTGTCGCTGCAGGTGCCCCAGAAGAAATATTATTTGTAAGCAAACCCCACATAGGTACCTTTAGGTTGGTGTCGATGGTGGAAAAAATGCGTGCACAAATTGAACAGCTAGGCGGCGAGGTACGATTTGACGTGCGGGTAGATGACGTGCACATTGAAGCAGGTCAGATCACGGGCGTTACTTTGGCTGATGGTGAAGTCATTCACTCTAAACACGTGGCTTTGGCCATAGGCCACAGTGCTAGAGATACCTTTAAAATGTTGTTTGATAAAAAAGTGTATATAGAAGCCAAACCCTTTTCCATTGGGTTTCGTATCGAGCACCCACAGTCTGCCATAGATGAAGCGCGCTTTGGCAAGAATGCTGGCAATGAAATTTTGGGTGCCGCAGACTATAAACTGGTCCATCACTGCGACAATGGCCGCAGCGTCTATAGTTTTTGTATGTGCCCAGGCGGCACCGTAGTGGCTGCTGCATCTGAGCCTAATCAAGTCGTCACCAACGGCATGAGTCAGTATTCACGTGCCGAGCGTAATGCCAACAGTGCGATTGTGGTGGGCATAGACCCTTCAGATTATCCAGGTGATGCCCTTGCGGGTATCGAGTTACAAAGGCAGCTAGAGCGCAAAGCTTACCAGTTAGGCGGTGAAAACTATGACGCTCCTGCACAAAGGGTTGGTGACTTTATGCAGGGTAAGTCTTCGCAGAAGTTGGGCAGTGTAGAGCCCTCGTATAAGCCTGGCATTAAGCTCACCGACTTAGCGGACGCTTTGCCAGATTTTTGTATTGATGCCATTCGTGAAGCGATTCCCGTGTTTAACCGCAAGGTAAAAGGCTTTGCCTTAGCTGATGCATTGCTCACAGGGGTGGAAACACGCACCTCAGCACCTATATGCATTAAGCGTGGGCAAGATATGCAAAGTGTAAACACCCAAGGCTTATACCCTGCAGGAGAAGGGGCAGGGTATGCAGGGGGTATTATGTCTGCAGCCATTGATGGTATTAAAATAGCTGAAGCCATGGCTTTGAGCATGAATCAGCCAGACTGATCAGTAATAGGCTATATTGACCGCTGTATCAAAGCTATAATATGGCTTTCACTTAACCCACTATCAACCATAAGAGTAACTCATGCTAGCAACCTATTCATTTGCCATTTGGGGCCTTTGGCTTATATTAACCACAGTGTTTGTCCAAGCTATAGTGGCTTCTGCTGCGCACCGCAAACAAACGCACTATGTGCCGGGTATTGTTGACGAAAAATTAAGCCATGAGTCGTTTGTATTTAGAAGCCATCGCACCTTTTTAAACTCACACGAAAACTTATTGATGATGTTTGGCCCTGCTGTATTGGCAATGCTGACTGGTATGGATGCCTACTGGCTGGGTGTGCTGGTGTGGGTGTATGCCATTGCGCGTATTTTGCACATGGCTTTGTATTACGTCATAGCCACTAAAGCCAATCCTAGCCCT